>JANRKG010000507.1:0-3326 GCA_033763635.1 Leptolyngbyaceae cyanobacterium bins.59 | reverse complement strand
CAAAATGGCGGCTGAAACCCACTGCCCTCGTTCGATTTTTTGAGAAATCCCAAAACCGCCGTCTTATTGAAAATCCTTATCCCATAAGGGTTTCAGGAGTTTTCTGCACCACTAAGGGGCCAAGGGGTCAGGGACGATCGGTTTCATGGGAAGCCTCGAAGTTTTGGTGTAGGAATAGAACTGCTGGGAGAGTGTTTTGTAGTTATGGATGGATTCCTCTCTCTATTCTCAATGTACCCCGGATACTGTGATAAGTCAATTAATCCGGGATTATAAGAAAACAAAAAACCAGCCCTGATCAGGACTGGGTTGAAGCAATTCCAGGCTCAAAGCCTTTATTCGTTAGGCGACTCTAGGTTGAGTTCCCCTCTGCCTAGTTTTTCCAACAAGTCCGACACACTCCTGCATCCTGACGCTTTGACAACCTCTTGCAGTGCTGTCCAGGCTTCCTCCGTTACCGTCACTTCATGGACCTTTTTGCGAACGCCATATTCTGCCGGACGAGGAGACAAGTTCTTCCGGGAATTAGGGTTGCTGCCACGTCCAGTTTTCTTTTCCGTCACGATCGTTCCTTTGAGGGTTCTTTCCCAATCTACCCTGGACGATGGGGATTGAAGATGGGGAAAGACATTTCCACGGGAAATGAATAGCGAAAAGGCGGAGCCATCGGTTGCATTCTCTATCTATCCCGGATATAATGAGATAAGACGCAAAGAGTTCAACTACGATCGCCCACCGAAGAAATCAACCTGACTCTGCTTCCATTAACCAGGGCGATTCTTAATTCCATCAGTCTTTACACCAAACTTAAAAGGATTGAATATCATGGCTCTCAAAGTCTTTGGTCAGCGCCCAAAGGAAGGGATTTTCCTGCCGCAAATCCCCTACGCGATTCGAAATGACTGTCAAAAAGGGGCATGGAAAATTGGAGATGATGACTATCGAGGAAACCACCTTGAATTGTCCGTCATCAAAGTCTCTCAGATGTTTGGAACCCTGGGAAAGACAAGAAATGCCCTGTGGATGCAAATCTGGTTTGTTCCGGCTCCTGCCAGTGCCGACATTCTTCCTGCCAACACAGTTTGTTGCACCCATATTAAGACTCGCTCCATCAGCCAATTCAGCAGTAAAGTGACTGAATTAATGGTTCACGGAGAACCCGCAGAAGGCATATTCATTGGCTCCTTTGAGAAACATTCCAGCGATTTGGGAGTGTATTACTCGGTCAAGTGGGATTGGCGACAACGAGAAACCCCTGAAGAACAGCAACAACTGGAGCAAATTGCTCAGTTCATGGCAACCCATCCTCCTTTGATTGACATGACCACAGGATTGCTGTGCATCGATGGCATGAGCGCTGAAGAAATTGAACTGTTAATCCGCACCGCCAAGGCAGAGGAATTCGAGGAAGTCGAAGTGCAGCCAAAACCTGCTTTGGCGAGAAGCCGCAGACGGTAACGCGATCGTCCTGGGGATGGCCCTCATCCCCCATCCGCTTCCCCAGAAACTGCCATGCTAACCACGAATCTCGTTCAGGTCTGTAATCGGGTTCCCACGGTCCATCGCATTTTCCAGAAGGCGACACTGGAAGTCCGGCTGGAAGCATGGCAGCGATGGGAGCGGAGCAAACATGCCTGCCAAAACTGTTCCTATTTCAATGACAACCCCTATTTACCCTGTGCGCTTCATCCTCATCTGGTAACCCAGGCTGCCGAGGTCAATGAATGCCGGGATTGGGAACCCAAACTCAGGAATGACCCATGACTTCAACCCTTGTCCATGCGATCCAACCAATTGATACGGCAATCGGCAGGTTCTACCAGACTCCGATCGGTGCTTTGCCCGCCGTCAACACCATTCTCAGTGCCACGGAACCTGAAGTGGATCGAAACCGCTTACAACACTGGCAAGCCAAGCAAGTACACCAGTTGGGACAGGAAGCAGCAGAAGCCAGTGCGATCGCCGCCCGTGAGCGAGGAACCCAGGTTCATGCCCTGATTGAGGCATTTCTGCGTTCTGGAACACAACCCAACGAATCAGCCCTGACCCCAGAAATTCTGCTCTACTGGAAATCCATTCGCTGCTGGCTACGCCAGGTTGGGAATTCAGCATCTGTTCAACATGCAACTTACAGCGGCTCAGTAGACGCGATCGAGCTTCCGGTCTACCATGCAGCCCTGGGCTACGCTGGAACGATCGATTGGGTGGGCGAGTGGGAAGTGGGAGATTTGTGGATCGTGGATTTCAAAACCAGCCAATCTCCCAAACGCCTTTCCTGGCTCCAACGCTACCGTCTGCAAATTGCTGCTTACCGACTTGCCTTCCAATCCCTGTTCGAGGTTGAGTTGACCAAAGCCGTCATTGCGATCGCCATTCCCCACCAACCTGCTCAGATATTCGAGTTAACCCCAGAGCAATTAGTTGCTGATGAAGCAGAGTGGTTGCAGCGACTAACACAGTTCCAATCTCTGACCCACCCAGCTTAACTGCTCATTGCAACGCCCAACTTAGCCATTTACCAAGCAGAATAACCATGACTTCTAATCCCTACCCCCAAAATCCTGCTGAATTTGATCCCCTGCTCGGTGGCACAGTCCGTCGTGTTGGGATTAACCGAGAAGGATACCCCTATCTAGTCATCGACAAAGACACAACAACCTTCTACCTCTTCATCCAATCCGATGCAGAGGGCAATAGTGCGGGCTATTTACACATCACAGAACGATCCAGGGTAAACCCATGACCCAATTCACTCTCTCTGACTGCGATCGGGCCTACCTTCTGGCAGCCTTGCGGCATCTACAAATGGGAATTGAGGAGCAATCCCATCCCCGGAAATTCTGGTCTTTATTTCCCCTCACAAAAGAGGTGGCGACAAACCTGGGGACTTTCCCAACCCCAACGATCGAAGTGTTGGATGATCTCTGCCTTAAATTAAATGGAGGCTAACTCAACCAATCGTTGTCTAGGTAAATCCTCTGCCTTCCAGGGATCATCTTGCAATCTCCTCTTCAGCTTTCCACTTGAGAAAATTCGGTCTATAGGAACTGCTCCTTGGCCCGTTACTCTTGGGGATAAATGATAAGCCTGTTCTATAGATGTTGTGACCTTCAAAATTAGTCCAATTTCAGGCCAGTCCAAATTAAGTAAGCCTGAAAAGGTTATCTAATGTGGGTTTCAGAAAAGAGACTAATTGCTGTGATCGCAATTAGTCAGAAAATAACTGTTTTTCAAGAAGTAAGCCTTTGCAATGTATGGTTTGTTTGAATTTAAAATGAGCAATTCCACTGGCTCTGGTCCTGTTTCGGCTTATTGAATGTGCATTT
>JANRKG010000506.1:0-8332 GCA_033763635.1 Leptolyngbyaceae cyanobacterium bins.59 | reverse complement strand
GGAACTCTCAAAACGCCTGGTCAATACAATGGGTTGGTCTGCAACAGCGGGGGCAGTGGCCAGAGTCGATCGCCTGTGTTCTCTGGGGAACGGACAATATCAAGACCTATGGGGAGTCCCTGGCTCAAATTCTCTGGTTTGTTGGGGTTCGTCCCGTAGCCGATTCCCTGGGACGGGTGAATAAGCTGGAACTGATCCCGTTGGAAGAACTGGGCCGTCCTCGGATTGATGTCGTTGTGAACTGCTCTGGCGTGTTCCGAGATCTGTTCATTAACCAGATGAGTTTGCTCGATCGGGCCGTCAAAATGGCGGCGGAAGCCGAGGAACCCCCGGAGATGAATTTTATTCGCAAGCATGCCCTGAAACAGGCAGAAGATCTGGGGATCAACCTGCGGCAGGCTGCAACCCGGGTGTTCTCGAATGCCTCTGGTTCCTATTCGTCAAATATTAACCTGGCGGTTGAGAACAGCACCTGGGAAAGTGAGGCAGAGCTACAGGAAATGTACCTGACTCGCAAATCCTTTGCCTTCAACTCCGACAATCCAGGGATTATGGATCAGGATCGGCGGGTGTTTGAGCAGTCGATGAAGACGGTGGAAGTCACCTTCCAAAACCTGGACTCTTCCGAGATCAGTCTCACGGATGTGAGCCATTACTTCGACTCCGACCCGACTAAGGTAGTTGCGAATTTGCGGGGAGATGGCAAAACGCCCGCTTCCTACATTGCAGACACCACCACCGCCAATGCCCAGGTGCGGACCCTTTCTGAAACGGTACGTCTGGATGCCCGAACTAAGCTCCTCAATCCCAAGTGGTACGAGGGCATGTTAAGTCACGGGTATGAAGGCGTGCGGGAACTCTCAAAACGCCTGGTCAATACAATGGGTTGGTCTGCAACAGCGGGGGCAGTGGATAACTGGATTTACGAGGACACCAACGCCACGTTTATTCAGGATGAGGAAATGCAGAAGCGCCTGATGAACCTCAATCCCAACTCTTTCCGCAAGATGGTTGCGACATTACTGGAAGTCAATGGTCGGGGGTACTGGGAGACTAGCGAAGAGAACCTGCAAAAACTGCGGGAACTCTATCAGGAAGTTGAAGACCGCATTGAGGGAATTGAGTAAGTAAGGCAGAAGGCAGAGGGCAGAAGGTTAACTTACCTTCTGCCCTCTGCCTTTTTTACCCTCTGCCTTTTCCTTACTTCAACCAGCTTTTCAACCGTGCTGCCACTTGGGGACGGCGTAGCTTTCGCATGGCTTTACTTTGAATCTGACGCACCCGTTCCCGGGACAGGTTAAAGAGACCACCCACTTCTTCAAGGGTGCAGGGTTCGCCTGTTGTCAGACCATAGCGCAGAGAGATGATATCCTTTTCCCGCTGAGTCAGTACATCCGCCAGCACATCCCAGACTTCCTGACGCATCATCACTTCACTGATCTGGGCTTCCGGAGCCTGGGTATTTCCATCCTCCAGAAGGTCAATGAGTTCCGTGTCCTCACCCTTCCCGACTCGGTGGTTCAGGGAGAGCGATCGTCGCCGAACCTGCTGCAACTCACGCAACTGCTTAGGTGTGACCTCCAGAAATGCCGCCAGTTCTTCCTCAGTTGGATTTCGATTCAGGTCTCGCTTAAGATCCCGCTGCGCCTTCTTCAGCTTGTTCAGCTTCTCCACAATATGAACCGGGAGGCGAATCGTTCGGGCATCATTGGCGATCGTGCGCGTGATCCCCTGCCGAATCCACCAATAGGCGTAGGTCGAGAACTTATATCCTTTGTCAGGGTCAAACTTTTCCGTTGCCCGATTCAGGCCCAAAGCACCTTCTTGAATCAAATCCAGGAAAGGAACTCCCCGATTCAGGTATCGCTTGGCGATCGACACCACCAACCGCAGATTCGAACGAATCATCTTGCGCTTGGCAACCCGCGATTGATACAACCGATGCTCAAACTGTCGCTCGGTTAATTCCAGAGTCTCAGCAATTTCTAGACGGGTCGGGATACGGCCCAGTTTCGCCTTGAGACGTTCTTGTAACTCTTCTACGTCACTTAAAAATTTGACCCGGCGGGCGAGATCTACTTCCTCGTTGGCCTTGAGCAATGGGTAGCGGGCCATTTCTTTGAAAAACGAGCCTACCGCATCATCTGAAGAAGACTTGCTATACCCCGCCAGACGATTCGTACTCTCATTGTCGCGCCCCTCTTCCTCCAGACCCTCGATCGGCTCTTCCAATCCGTCATAGCCCGCGATCGTGGCGGTAACAGCGGTCAGAGCGGCAATATCAATCTCACTGAAATCTTCTGCTTCTAGTAGCTCCCCAACGTCTTCTGGCGCTTCATCGATCGCCAGATCTAATTCGGCAAACTCAGTTTCCACCTCTAGTGGTAGCGTATCTGTAGAGTCAACAAATTCCTGGGAGAAACCTGCATGGATGGTATCGGGAGCCATGACTTCAGGACGGTTATCTTCCACATACATAGCGAAAATTCCAAGATGGTTTACTGATTTGTGCAACGGTTAAGACTCAATCTTTGGGATGATATTTAGATTGATTGAAGCTCCTGAATGGACAGATTTAAATCCTTACGGTCGAAAAAATCTGCCTCAAAGCATGCCACTTACACTCGTAAGAAGCAAATTCTTATGCCTTTACTCAACAAAAGTTTGTGATGGGAATAAAATCATGCTCAATGGGATCTCTTTGTGGGCTGAATTACAAAATAGAATTCATCAAGCTTAAATTTTTTAGGAAAGATGGAGGATGGAGTAACTCCAAGAGTTTTATGAGAAAACACCTATAGCTAATTCTTTTCAAAATTAGAATCTCATAAGAACCCTGAACTCTCTCTCTACCATTTGAGAGAATTACTGAGACTGATTTTGAACCCTGGAGGTTCTAATTTTTCGGTTATTTTATACTTCTACCTTGTTTTTTCCGTAGCTTGATTTCTGCACTTCTTAGCTACAGATAAATCTCTAATTTGAATAGAGATTTGAATAGAGAACAGGATGCAGATTCTCTATAGCAAAATCTACTGGCTACTTGATGTCAAATTAATGACGGGTTCCCTACTAGATCAAACGATCGAGCAAACCAAATTGTCACCCAAAAGATACATTCAAAAAATCAAAATAAAAAAAACCTGGAGGCACTTTATCCAGAAAACCGCTCTTAAAGATTGGCTCTGAAGTCAGCACTCCCAGGAAGGTTGCCTTTTTCACTTGCTATCACTAGGTTAATCCTACAATCTAACCCCTATCTATCGTCCTCTACCTTAGGGTGGATATCTAAAGATAGAAGCAATAAAAACATGGTACGTTTGTACGATTTTGTGATACCATTTCTCCTGGTCATTCTCTCTCTAGGGATTGGGCCAGCAACCGTGAACCACGTTTCAGGAATTGCTTATTTCCTTCACAACTCTTTTCTTTCTTAAGAGGCTATTCAAGTATGGTTCAGTATACTTTTGCACAAGCACCTGAAGTGATTTTGACGGTTTCCGGCAAGGATTCAGCCAAAACACGCGAACAAGCAATGGACCAGCTATTTACCCTCCTGGATGAGGGAACGCTGGCGATCGATCTGCCAGAAAATTTTGGTCCCCGACAATTTATTGAAGTGAAAGAGGCTGCTCCCGTGGTAGAAGCGGAAGAAACCGTGAATCAGGCCATTCAGACCCTCAATACCTTTATGACTTTGAGGCTCCGGATGCAGGAATCCCGAACCGAAGCATTAAAAGCCCGCGCTAACCTCAACCTCCTGTTTGGAGAGAAGGACATCACAGAGGAGGAAGCAACCACATTGCGAGAAGGGTTTAAGATTTTGAAAGGGTTTGCCCAAATGAATCTGCGCTACTCCGAAGCCCAAAATCAGGCGCAACAGGCTCTTGAAGTCCTCGATCGCGCCCTACAGGTTCCTTCAGATGACTGAGCGGTAGGACTCAGTTAAATGACTTCAATCTCAGTTTCGTGAAAGTGGGCCTTAAACTTATTGGGAAACTTTACCATCACAGGCAAATTTGCGCTGACTGGACGACCCTGCCATTCGCGCACCAGTGCCACGACTTCCCCTTCCTGGCCCTTTATATCAAAAGGCTGGTTCCGATGCTCAGGGTAGTGGTAAACCACAACAGATTCTTTTACCCGTACCCGATCGCCTACACTAACCATCCAGCCTCCTTATCGAAACGCCACCCAGGGTGGCAATTAAATATCCACCCTAAATCTTTGCACAAGAGTGGATCGCTGGTGAAATCAGGAGAGCTAATAGGTCATCTTAGAAATGTAAATTGTTAATTTGATGTCCTACCTACTTTCCCGGTACTGGGCGTTCTTGTACTGCACCGGGACCATAGTACTGCCACCAAATTCCTGCGGCAGCGGTTCCTCCTAACAGCAAGACCACCAGCAGAATGAGGAGGGCTACTTTCCTCCGCCTGGAAGGAGGGGAAGGGGCAACATCAGGAACTGTATCTGGCTCTTCTTCGGCATCGTATAACAGGGCGCGGGATGCCTCGGACAGGTCTTCCAAAGGACGGGTAGGGGTGGCTGGTTCAGCGAGGGTTAGGGGTTGGGGGCGATCGGGTGACACCTGGCAGCGCACCATCACGACGGAGGTATTGTCATACCCGTTTTTTTCGTTTGCCAGGTTTACCAGGGATTGTACAGCCCATTCCAGAGGCAGTACGCCTTTGAGCACGGGTTGGGCAAACTCAGCCCAGCGCTGTTCCACCCAGCCGTTATCACTCAGCCCATCGGAACAGAGCAGCAGGATACCGTCTTCCTCAACCATAAAGCGTTGCACCACGGCTTGCAAAAAGTCTGCGTTCCGCGTTCCCAATGCCTGAGTCAGTGCCCCTGCATCCGATCGCTTCAGGGCTTCTCGATACAGTGCCCGTCCGAGTCGCACTTCACGGGAGGCCACATCATCATCGACGTTGAGCAGGCTACAGGAATAAGGAGACAGCCAGTAGGCGCGGCTATCCCCGACAGAAGCCAGGTAAATCTCATGGGCATTGGTCAGGGTTGTGCCCGATCGCGTGTGAATTTTCTGAGGCAATTGCAGAGCCATGATCAGCGTTGTGCCCATTCGTTGACGCGATTCTCGCCCCTGAGCATTGTTTTGGGCTGAGATCAGGTTATTAGCAACTCGGATGGCGGCTTGCATCTGCTCCATCACCAGATCCGGATCAAGAACCTCTGTTTGTTCATCAATTTCTTTAAGCAGTGCTTGCATTTGTAACTTGAGGGACTGAACCGCCATCTGACTAGCAACTTCACCGCCTTCATGGCCCCCAATCCCATCACACACCAGGCTGAGATGGAATGGAAGCGGATGAGAATTGGGTTCAGGGGCCTGTAGGTCTGTCAGGGTAGGGTAACAGGTATCCTCATTGTGCGATCGTTGCGGCCCCTTATCGGATAGCCCCAAAACTTGAATTTTCAGAGGCAATTGCGCGGCCTGTTCCAACAGTAAGGTGTTGAGTTGAGTGACGATTCCGGGGGGAACGTTGCCAGGGCTGGAAAGACCTACACCGGGTTCAGGGTTGTCAGCAGATTCCGGTTGTAGGGCCGTATCACTTAACTGAAGCTGTTCACAGAGATCTTGAAGGTGTCTGGAAACGCTAGAGTGTGCCCCTAATGCAAAAGGAAACCAACTATCGGCAAGGGCCTGGAGGGTGGGCGGATGGGTAAACCGTTTAGGCAGCAGTAGCAGGGAAGGGGGGGGCGGCGTTTGGGCAAATCCGATCGTCGTGTCTGTCTCATCTTCGAAGCTTTCTGTAGGTTCGGGGACAGCAGCCTTCACCACCTCCTCAACAGTCCCGCCATCGCGAAATAACTCCTTCAGTCGGACTCGCCATCCTTCCACCCGCAGGTTGTCAACCACCAGCAAGCTAGAGGCAACTCCTAAGCGATAGAGGGGGGACCAGAGTTGCAGGATTTGCCAGAGCCAGTACACCTGACGCGCAGGAGGGGCATCATGCCATGCCTCGGCAAGGGACGGGCAGAACTGACCCTTAGAATCCACAGGGACGTTTTCCAGTAGCAGAACGTCCGCCATCGGAACTTCTGGACGACTAGAGCAAAACCCATACACTTCAGGAATATGGAGGCGATGGGGAAACAGTTTCAAGTAAGGCGTAATTTCATCGGGGAGCCAGTCCGGAACATCCGGAGAACGGGCGGGTTGGGTATCCAGCCAAACTTGAGGAGAGACCACATAGTAGCGATCGGCCACCCGCTCCCCAGATGCAAACGACTCGGCCACTGCACCCGTTGCCCAGAGATAGCGATAGACCAGACGGGTTTCACAACTACGACAGACGAGTTGACCAAGTGGATTGACCGGATCAGGGCAGTGGGGATTTGGGCAGTCAATAACTGGGTCAGGGCGAGTCATGGGCAAATCCTTAAAGTTAAGTTGCTTGCAAGACCAGGAGGCTACAAGCTGGGCTAGATTGGTTGCAACTCAGTTGTATCTTTGTTATCGCCAGGATGACCTCAAGGAGTGATTTGCGAGATTTAGTTAGACATCATACACAATACACAAAGTTTCAACGGGGTGCGATCGAACCAGCGCTTTCAGTGGGGACATATTTCTCTTGGGATATTAACGTCTGACATCATGGTGAGTTTCACATTAATCTGGCTGGTGGCTGGAGCAATTCTCTGTGCCAGCGAACTGGTTTTGCCTACGGCATTCATCGCCTTTGTCATGGGGATCAGTGCGCTGGCAGTAGCGCTTTTTTCCCTGGTGGTGCCTTACTTGGGCCTACAAGTGCTGGTCTGGATGATCCTCTCTCTGGGACTCTTTTTCCTGAGCCGACGCTTTATCCGCCCTCCCAAAGCAGCCCGAAATATTGACGCTGTTGAGGCAAAAACTCTGACAGCCATTCTCCCTGGCGCGACCGGGCGAGTGTTGTATGAGGGAAATTCCTGGCAAGCTCGTTGTGATGATGAGCATCTGGCGATCGAGCCAAACCAAAGAGTTTACGTCGTGGGTCGGAAGGGAACAACCCTTCTGGTTTTGCCGCAAAAACTTTTGGATTAATAAACAAACCAATCATCAGCAAATCAATCAAAAACACGGGTTTTACATTAAACACTCTAAAACGGAGGCTTGCTATGTGGGGATGGTTGATCCTGGTCTTTTTAGGAGGAAGCGCAGCGCTTTCCAGCGTCAAAGTCATCAGCCAGGGGAATGAAGCACTTGTGGAGCGTCTAGGAAGCTACAACAAGAAGCTGACTCACGGGATGAATATCGTTTTCCCCGTTCTGGACCGAATTGTGTATCAAGAAACGATTCGGGAAAAGGTGCTGGATGTGCCGCCCCAACCCTGTATTACCCGCGACAACGTTTCAATCACGGTAGATGCGGTCGTTTACTGGCGCATTGTAGATATGGAAAAAGCCTACTACAAGGTGCAAAAGTTAGAGTTCGCAATGGTGAATACAGTACAAACCCAGGTCCGATCTGAGATCGGGAAGTTGGAACTGGATGAAACCTTTACCGCCCGTTCCCAGATTAACGAGATTTTGCTGCAAGAGTTGGACGAAATCACCGATTCCTGGGGCGTAAAAGTAGTTCGGGTTGAACTGCGGGATATTGTCCCTGCTAAGGCAGTACAGGATGCGATGGAACTCCAAATGTCGGCAGAACGGAGGAAACGGGCCGCAATTCTCACGTCTGAAGGGGAGCGGGAAGCAGCCGTGAATACGGCAAGAGGCAAAGCAGATGCCCAGGTGTTAGAGGCAGAAGCCCGTCAAAAAGCGGTCGTTTTGGAAGCAAAAGCCCAACAGGAAAGTACGGTTCTGCGGGCACAGGCCGATCGGCAACAGGAGGTTCTCAAAGCCCAGGCTACGGCTGAGGCACTGCAAATTATTGCCAAAACGGTTCACAGTGACCCTGCCGCCCGTGAAGTGCTGCAATTTCTCCTGGCCCAGCGGTATATCGATATGGGTCAAAAGATTGGGTCCAGTGACAGCAGCAAGGTGATGTTTATGGACCCCAGAACGATTCCCGCCACTTTAGAAGGAATGAAGTCGATCGTCACCGAAGGGGGAGTCTATAAGGGATAGGGAATTGCAGATGGGGTCCATAAACGTTCCCTCGTGTCTACGGATCTTCTTAAATCCCCTCCTGGGAGGGGTAGGGGTGGGTTTAGCCTTTGCGAAAGGAGTTTGCAAAGGGTCTGCGAATTACCCGATCCCCTGACCCACCCCGGCCTACGGCCACCCCTCCCAGGAGGCAGGGCTGTTTTATTGGTGAGAGAAAAATTGCTCTAACCCTGGTCATTCCGTCAAACATCAGGAAAAGGTGGTCTGAGATTCA
>JANRKG010000505.1:0-4203 GCA_033763635.1 Leptolyngbyaceae cyanobacterium bins.59 | reverse complement strand
GACAGCTTTTGGATCGTCCCTGTCCTTGTGAAGCCATGACTCTCAAGGACAACTTGGAATACACTCGGTTCTCAGAGCAATGTTGTTCGTGAGCAAAGCCAGTCTCCTATCCGATCGGCGATCGCCTTGGGCCAGTGAGTGGGCATAAACACAACCATCGACATCCCCGATCGCTGTGCAGGTAGGCTCATCCCAGTGCTTCGTCAGAGGTCTGGAAAGCACAACCAAAAGTGCGCTTCTCCTCACTGGGCATCCCTTTGAGCCGGATGCACCATAGAGATATGAGAACAACAAACCGATTCCAAACCCTTCATCCCTTGTGTCGTCCTCTAAGAGGTGAAAGAGCTATGTTGACCCACTACTGGCAACCCTTCCAAGAAATCGAATCCCTCCGTCGTCAAAGGGACCGTCTGTTTGCAGACCTGGCTCCCACGACTGAAGGCACTGCTTCCACCTGGACTCCTGCGATCGAGTTGCACGATGCTGGAGACCATCTGGTACTGAAGGCGCAACTGCCAGGGATGGATGCCAAAGACCTGGATATCCAAGTGACTCGTGAAGCAGTTTCCATTGCTGGAGAACATCGCTTTGAGCAGAAGCATGAAGACAAAGAGGTGTTCCGCTCCGAGTTCCGCTACGGCACATTCCGCCGAGTGATCCCGCTTCCTGCGACCGTGCAGAATGATCAGGTCCAGGCCGAGTACAAAGATGGCATCTTGCAACTGACCTTGCCCAAGACCGTAGAAGCGCTCAACCGGGTGGTCAAGGTGAACTTGGTAGACCCTGCACCTGAGCAAGCTGCGATCGACGGTGGCAGTGGGATCAATGGCTAAGTTGACGGCATCAGGGTGTCTCTGTAAGAGTAGATAGCTAGGCAAGCAGGGTGGGCAATGGCTCACCCTGCTTCTTGTATATGCCTGGATTGGAATGAAAAAAGGCCCTACCTCGATCGTAGCGATTTCTATGAGAGACCGGATAGCGCCAAACTACGCAGTTTTAGTGCTGGCTTGCCTTGGCTTACCGAAGATTCCCTGACCCTCCGAGCGATCGCTGCATGGCATGGGGAATGGAAGCGATCGTCCTGAGATGAAAAAATGCTCTGCAACTACAGGGAAGTTTTGGCATGAAGGGAACGGGGCCATTCTTGGGTCTGGGGGCGATCGCCCTTTGGTTGTGACACCTTCACCTTGAAAGGAGAAATCTGAACCAACCCAGAGCATATACCACTCCTTGCTCCTCAGAGTGCCCTACTTCTGGATGTGCCTTTTCCCAAAAGCGATCGCCCTATATCCTTGTCGCTTAGTGGAGAAACAAGCTAGCATTAAATTTAGTGCAAATTCAGTGCTTACTGCTATGCTAAATCTCTCCCGTGATATCAACTCGCTCTCCAATTTCAAGCGCGATACCTCCCGGTTCATTGAACAGATGAAGGAAACCGGAAGCCCAGTTGTGCTGACGGTCAATGGGAAAGCAGAAGTAGTTGTGCAGGATGCAGAATCTTACCAGAAGCTCCTGGATCGGTTGGATCGTCTAGAAGCGATCGCAGGTATCAAGAAGGGATTAGAGGATGTCGAGGCGGGACGAACTCAGTCCCTGGATGACTTTGCTCAGGAGATGCGGCAGCAGTATGGCATTTCGGGTTGAGATTACTGTTGCTGCTAAGCTACAGATTCAAGAGGATTATCTCTGGTACAAGCAGAACCTTCCCTCGTTTGCAGATCCCTGGCTCGATGGACTTCTTAAAGCACTGGATACTTTAAAGAAGTTTCCCAATCGTTGCCCCTTGGCTCCAGAGAACGATGCGTTCCAGGAAGAAGTTCGTCAACTTCTCTATGGCAAGCAAAGAAATGCCTACCGCATTCTGTTTACATTGCGAGAAGACATCGTATATGTGCTTCATGTTCGCCACCATGCTGAAGCAAGGCTGACAGCAGAAGACATCTATGGGGAATCGTGATTCAAAGATCTTGCTTAGCTCAATTGCATTGACTCCACTTCTATCACTCCTCTTCCAAAATTTCCTTAATTAAACCAATGACCTCTGGGAGCCGTTTAGCCAATTCCTCTTCCATAGTTGATTGAGGCTCGCTTTGTTGCCACTGGAGCAACTTAGGTAAGGCTTGCCTTAAAAGTACGACACGTGTCGTACTTTTATCTGGCCCCTTTCGCTCCTCTTCATCACTGAGGTAACGCTGTACAGTTCGGAGATGCTTCCCTACCACAACAGCTAGTGCAGGCATTAAAGCTTTTTGACCCTTCCTTGGTCGCCCCTTTACGTCTACATAGCCAGCAGAGCGAAGACGTTCAGCGATTGTTTTGACTTCGCTGGGTGTGTAGTCCCGACGTTGTTCATTCTCAGCCACCTCAATCTGAAGCGCCAGATCTGGTTCTTCCTCCGCATCGAAGAGCAAGGTTCTCACAGGAATGGCTTCACCAGGAAAATTTGCTTGAAACTTATCAGCTTGTCGCTCCTTCAGAAGCTTAATGGCAGCAAGACGGTGCCCGCCTGCTAGTAGACGACCCTTCTTATCGACCACCAGAGGCTCAATCAAATTCAAGACAGCGATCGACTCTGACAATGCTTCTACGTGAGCTGGATTGAGTGGCCTAGTGTCCTCTTGGCGAGGCTGAATTTGCTCCAGTGGAAAAGCGCTCTCTTGCGCTTTAAGAGGAGGGGTTTGCTGCCCCTGCTTTGACCTGGCAGCAGCAATGATTTTGTCTAGATTAGTCATTTCTTAACCGCCTTCCAAATTTCCTTGCCTACAGATTCGTAATCTGCCCAGGCATCCACGGCTTTGGGGTCTTTCACTTGAGATACTGGTACTCCCAAATTTTCGGCTTTCAAGTAAGCGGTGAATCGCCGAATCATTGTTTTGAAGGTAGGCAATCCAGCTTTATTCAATGCTGTTTGAGCCTTTTCTCCTTCCCTACTAGGTTTTGGGGGGACAACTGTTAAAAGGATCTTGTAGCGATTGGCTGGTAGTGTTGCCAGTGTCCCGATCGTTGCTTCCAGAGAAAACGTTGTTGGAGTACAGGGAATAACCAGTAAATCAGAGGCTTCAGCCAAAGCGATTAATTCGTCATCAGTAGGCCGTGCAGCCGTATCGATGACTAGATAATCGTAGTCTTCTGGAATGGAATCTCCATCGCAAACAGGAAAGGGTACAGCTTCACCGCCTCTTTCGGCCCAACTCATGACGCTACGATTAGAGTCTCCATCAGCCAGAACTGTCTTTCCCCGCTTGGCTGCTAGGAATGCAGCAATATGAATTGCAGTGGTACTCTTTCCAACCCCACCCTTGAAACTTGCGACTGTAACGATCATGCGGACTGAATTTAGCTTTCACACATCATCGTGATTCTATACGGATGTGTTGCAAATATGGGTATTTTTCATCTGGTTTTACCATCCTGCTGAAACCAGCAACATTCCAAGGTTTGCTGGCACCCACGATTTCTTGAGGGAGTATCTGCAAATCTGTATTATTCCCTCACCTTTCATTGCTCCTTCATAGCGGCTTACGCCGCATCCTCAAAGCCTGGTTGATCGACGATCGCCCTGAACTCTGAACCAACTGATCCCCCATTGTGCCATCGGCTAAAACGGAGCCAGGTTACTCGCAGCGTTCAACCGACTCGCGATCCGCTGGGCCAACTGCTCATCCGTCAGACCGTCCCAACATTCCTTCTCCAGCATCGGGGCGATCGCACAAGCATCTCCTTCAAAGCAAAACTCGCTGCCCGTCAACTCAATCGCCGTTCGGACTGCTACGACATCATAGGCCATTGGCAGAAGTACTGCATTGCACCCGTCATACTCAAACCGGAGCATGAAGGCTACCTCACGGGCGACGATCGAAGACTCGAACAGTAAACGCATGACCTGATGGTAGCGCGATCGAGCATATCATCTCCTGGCGGCGCAAGCCGCATATTCCCTGAATGGACGAATGGCGATCGCCTTGGGGAGCCGAGGAATCTCACTGACATCTGGACCATCAGGGTTGCAGCAGGACACAGAGCCTTGCTGCTTCATGCCTTCGTGCGATCGTTCCTTGAATGGCTGGGTGGTGGATGTTAGTCACAGCCCATCACCCCTATCGGGGTGGGAAGGGAAGAATTGGTGTACTCCCATGTCCGCAATCAACTCCCAAGATCTCCAATCCCTGCTCCAGCAGTTTCGAGGCTCTGGCAAGCACTACC
>JANRKG010000504.1:0-11936 GCA_033763635.1 Leptolyngbyaceae cyanobacterium bins.59 | reverse complement strand
GAATGCCAGTTGCGATCGGGTGCGAGAGTGCTCAGTGCGACCGAACGAGCGGAATTAGAGAGCCAGGAATGTTTGAACCTGGACGATAAACGAGCGCTGGAGAAGGCTCGGATTGCCGATTTCTACGCGGTGGCACCGGAGGAGGTGACTCCCGAACTGGTGGCATTCGACGACAAGGGCAATAAACGGGGCCAGCTCGCCAAATTGGAGATGCTGATGTATCCAGCCCTCGCGGTGAAGAAAACCACTGATGCGATCGCCAAGCAAGCGGCATGGAAGCAGGGCCTTTGGCTGCCGGATATCCCCACCGCTGAAGCGGAACGGATGGCACGGGTGCTACTGGGCATCGTTCCCTTCCTTGTTCCTGGTAAAGAATGGACTGATGCAGACCTGGAGCCATTGGGTAAGCTGGCTCGTCAATGTGCAGCCGATGTCAAACGCTGGCTTGGCTTTACCATTCCCCCTGACCCGGAGATAGCGAACAACATCTGGATCTTCCGCCGCATGTTGCAACAACTGGGCATCGTCACCCAGGCCAAAAGGAAAACCCGCCAGCAGATCCGATCGGTCTGGGTGGATGCGGAAAGCTGGGCACAGGTGCAAGAAGTGTTAGCCCGACGGCAGGAACGCTGGGATGCGACAAGTGAAAGAACGGGTGACTTGTCGTAACCCCCTTGATGATGAGTCATAAATAGAGGCCCTTACAACCGATGTAGAGAACAGAGACCACAGAGAAACGAAATTACTCCCCTGAATTTCAAGGAGATGGGGATTGCTTTGCTTTGGCAGAGTTTTGCCCTGGCAGCGATCGCTGATGGTATGGGAATTGCAGCATCATTTCCGCCAGTTCATTAAGCGGATGCATCAATCGACAAATAGCCCTGGCATCAGGTTATCAGCAGCATTTATCGAAACAGAGCGAGCCGAATGTGTTGATTGCTAAAATTTCAGAATTGCTTGATGAATACTAGTGTTCAGTCAATCAATGATTGACGGGTAGCCAAAATTCAGGTTATTGATTGGGGTTAAATTTTGCGGGTCTTCGACCCGTCAAAATTTTCCTGACGGAACACTAGTCAAGGTAGCGATCGCAAAGTTAAATTGTGTTGTTTCCCCATTGTTTCTATGACGTCCCCAAAGCGGTACACGGTTCTATTGATTGACGATTCTCCTGAAGAACGTGCCAGCTACCGTCGGTATTTACAGCGAAGCACCCATCATGCCTTCGACGTTCTAGAAGCTGAGTCAGCCGCCAAGGGTCTGGAAATTTATCACACCTCCCATCTAGATGTAATTCTGCTGGACTACTTGTTGTCTGACATGGATGGGTTGGAGTTACTGCACCTGTTAGCCCAGCAGGAGGAGAAGCTGAGCGTTCCTATTATCATTCTGACAGGTCAGGGCGATGAGGTGATCGCCACCCAGGTGATGAAGAATGGCGCTCAAGATTATCTTGTGAAAGGGAAACTCACAGCGGACATCCTGTGTAAGAGTGTTGCCTATACCATTCAACAATTTCAACTTCAGCAACAGTTGAAACAGCAGGAGCAGCAGCAGCAGATCGTGGCCGAGATTTCCCTCCGCATCCGACAGTCCCTTGACTTGCATGAAATTTTGCAAACCGCTGTGGATGAAGTGCGGCAACTACTCCAGACGGATCGCGTGATTGTTTTTCGCTTTTTCCCCGACTGGCAGGGCGTTGTTGTCGTTGAATCCTGCGGGGCAGATTGGACCCCAATCCTATCCACCGAAATCTGCGACCCTTGCTTTGGTAGAACCTATGCTGAACCGTTCAAACAGGGATTCGTGACAGCAAAATCTGATATTTACGCAGCAGGAATTCGCGAATGCCACATTGAACTGCTAGCGAACTTCCAAGTGAGAGCCAATCTCGTTGTGCCAATTATGGAAAGGGATGAACTCTGGGGATTGCTGATTGCTCATCACTGTGGTGCCCCTCGTCAATGGCAGGATACAGAAATTGATCTGCTTCGACAAATTTCTTCTCAGCTCAGTATTGCGCTCCAGCAAGCGGCGCTGTTGGAACGACTTCAAGCTGAACTGGCAGAGCGTAAGCAGGCTGAAATTGCTTTGCGGGAGAAGGAGCAGCAATTACAGCAACTCAGTGACTCAATGCCGCAATTTGTCTGGATCAGCAATGCCCAGGGCGAGACAGAGTATGTGAATCGACAGTGGCTTGAGTATTCGGGTTTGACGGTAGAGCAAAGCCGTGATCCCCAGAAAGTAGCAGAATTTTTCCATCCTGAAGAGGCACAGGTCGCATCCGAACAATGGGCGATCGCCCAAGTCACCCAACAACCTTTGGAGGTAGAGGCACGCCTCAAGCGGGCATGTGATGGGATGTACCGCTGGTTTCTCATTCGCTCTGTCCCTATTTTGGATGAACAAGGTCAGGTGTTGCGCTGGTACGGAACTTCCACAGATATCCACGATCGCAAAATCGCCCAACTCAACGAGCAGTTTCTCAACGACCTCGATCTGCGATTGCGCCAGCCTTCGAATGCAGATGCAATGGTCTGGGAAGCAATTAGCCGGATTGGGGAATATCTCAACGTCGAGCGGTGCGTGTGGCACGAAGTCAGTGTTCAGGAAGACCTGGCGATCGTCACCCAAGACTGGCGACGAGATCCAAACATTTCTAGCATGGTAGGTGTGACTCGCCTGTCAGAATCTATTTTGCCAGACATGATTACGCAGTTCCATGCAGGGCAAGCGGCTGTTGTTCCGGACGTAGCGACCCATCCCTACACCGCTCCCTTTGCTCAGAATTTTGCCGAACGCGATATTCGCGCTTTTGTGGGGATTCCCTGTCTTTATGAAGGGCGCTGGGTTGCGGTGCTTGCCATCAATGCCAGAACAGTGCAAGAGTGGCGACCCGATCAAGTTGCCTTACTTCAGGACGTTGTTGCCCGTCTCTGGTCAATCATTGAACACACACGAGCTGCTCAGGTTTTGCAAGAGCGAGAACGTCTGTTTTCAACCCTGGCAGAAGCGTTACCCGTCACCATTTTTCGATTTGATGTGAATAGTCATTGTACTTACATCAACAACTACTGGACAGCGATGACAGGTCGAACCATCGATTCTGTGATGGGGTTGGGTTGGCTAGAAGCTTTGCATCCGGAGGATCGTGATCGTTTAGCAGGCGCATGGTTGGAATGGAGTCAGAATGCCCAGCAACGGGGTCTGTATCAAAATGAAGGTAGGCTTGTTCACTTGAATGGTCAGGATGTCTGGTACTACATTCGAGCACTTCCCGAAGTGAATGATAACGGGGAAACGGTTGGTTACATTGGTGTCATGACCGATATTACCGAGCGCAAACGAGCAGAGGTCGCTTTGCGAGAAAGCGAGGAACGATACCGAACCCTGGCTCGAAATTTTCCCAATGGAGCTGTGTTTCTGTTTGACCAAGATTTGCGCTACGTCCTGGCAGAGGGGCAAGGATTAGCTCAGGTGGGTCTTGACCGGGCTTCCCTGGAGGGAAAAACCATTTGGGAAGTGCTGGATGCTGAAACCTGTCGCTTGCTTGAACCCCTCTATCGAGAGGCACTTTCAGGTCATGCTCAAACGATTGAAATTCCCTTTGGCGATCGCTTCTATTCTATTCACTGTCTACCTGTTTTCGATGACCAGGGATGCGTAAAATTGGGGATGCTCATGTCTCAAGACATTACCCTGCAAAAACAGGCTGAACAAGTCTTGAGAACTGCGCGAGATGAGTTAGAACGACAGGTGCAGGAGCGCACCAGGGAACTACAAGCAGCAAATGTTCTGTTAGCCCAAAGGGAACGGGAGTTTAGGACACTGGTGGAAAACACGCCGGATGTGATTACCCGCCACGATCGCCAACATCGCTGTCTTTATATCAATCCCGCATGTATTCAATCCTTGGGCATGCCTCCTGAATTCTTTGTGGGCAAAAAGCCGTCTGAGTTGGGATATCCAGAAGACCTGGCTCAGTTTTGGGAAACTTCCCTAGCAGCCGTCCTTAGTAAAGGCGAAATGCAAATTGATGAATTTATCGCCATGAACGGCAATGAACCTAGAAGTTATCAAGTGTATGTTGTGCCAGAACGAGAAGTCGATCAGTCTATTGTTTCTGTCATGACAATCGGGCGTGACATTACCCAACTGAGACAAGCTGAACAGTCTACCCGGACGCTAGCCGAAGAATTGCAACGTTCTAATCAGGAGCTAGAACAGTTCGCCTATGTCGCCTCTCACGATTTACAGGAACCGCTGAGAGCCATTACCAGTTTTACCCAACTCCTGGCGAAGGAGTACAGAGCGCAACTCGATGACGATGCCGATATGTACATCGAGTTTATTGTGGATGGCGCAACCCGGATGCAACAGTTGATTAGAGATTTGCTCACCTACTCTAGAGTGGGTCGGTATGAACTGCAATTCCAACCTGTCGATTGCAATGCGCTATTGGAACGAGTCAAAAATGATTTACAAGTGGCGATCGCTGAGAACCAGGCAATCATCACCACAGATCCCCTGCCAACCATCACGGCAGACCCCAACCAGATGGCAAATCTCCTGCGAAACTTGATTGGTAATTCCTTGAAGTACCGAAGTGAATCAGATCCAAGGATTCACATTTCCGCCAGAAGGCACAGAGTGGAATCAACCAATGATTTGAGCCATTCTGGTTCTTCACCCTTGACAATGGGATCGGAAGAATGGTTATTCTCTTTTCAGGATAACGGCATTGGAATCGAACCTCAGTACGCTGAGCGGATCTTTGGTATCTTTCAACGCCTGCATACCAGCGATGAATATTCTGGCACCGGGCTAGGATTAGCCATTTGTCAAAAAATTATCGAACGACACCAAGGACGAATTTGGGTTGAGTCTCAATTGGGGCAGGGAGCAACCTTTTTCTTCACGCTTCCCCTCTCTATAAAGACTTACAATGACAACTCACCTCCGATTAATCAAAATCCTGCTCGTTGAAGACTCTAGAAGTGACGCTGTACTGATCCAGAGAACGTTAAAAGCCAGCAAGTTTTTGAATGAGATCCATCTGGTGCGAGATGGGGTTGAAGCCAGCGACTTTCTCTGGCGAAGAGGAAAATATGTGGATGCTCCTCGCCCTGATGTGATTCTGCTGGATTTGAACCTGCCCAAGAAAAATGGTCGGGAGCTACTGGCTGAACTCAAAGCAGATGAGAATTTGATGACAATCCCTGTCGCCATTCTGACAACCTCCTCCGATGAAGCCGATATCCTGAGAAGCTATCAGCTCCATGCCAACTGCTACTTGGTTAAGCCAGTTAACTTGGAGCAGTTTGTCGAGGTAGTCAAGTCAATCGCGCATTTCTGGTTTGCTTTAGTCGAACTTCCCCCTGGACAAAGATAATAATCTTTTAAGATTTTGTGTGAACTACCCTGAACTTGGGAAAGATAACAAAAGGTCTACGACTATTTTATTCTTCCTGAGATGAATATAAGCCTTGAAATGGCCAGCAATTAAATCCTTTTCCTTCTTGCCTTGAATCTACTTAAAATCAGGTAGCCAATTTATGAGTGCTGATGTGATTTCTGTCCTACTAGTGGAAGATAGTGCCGCAGATGTTGCTTTATTGATGAAATTGCTGCAACACAATGAGGCAAAATCCTGGCAAATCACTCATGTCAAACGCTTGAAACCCGCCTTAGAGCATTTGCATAAAACTGAATTTGATGTCATTCTCCTTGATCTTTCACTCCCTGACTCTCAAGGGATTGAAACAGTTACTCAAGTTCAAACCGCTTTCCCTTACCTCCCGATCGTGGTGCTAACAGGGTTACAGGATGAGGCGTTTGCCCGGCAAGCGGTCGCCCAGGGTGCCCAAGATTATCTGGTTAAAGGACAAGTCACCGCAGAGCTACTGTTGAAGTCAGTCAGCTATGCGATCGAGCGATCGCAAATTCTGAGAAGACTTCAGGAGAGTGAACACCGTTTTCATGAAGTGTTTAACCAAACCTTTCAGTTCATGGGCCTACTCAGCCCCGCTGGTGTGGTTCTGGATATGAATCATCCCACGAGAGAAGCCTGTGGCTTTCAACATGAACTGATTCTCAATCATCCCATTTGGGAAGCTCCCTGTTGGCAATCCAGTCAAAAATCCCAGTCTTGGTTGCAAGAAGCAGTGCTAAGAGCCTCTCAAGGTGAAACGATGCGTTCAGAGCTTCCAGTTTACACACCGAATGGCAATTTGTGGTGGTTTGATGTTTCCATCAAACCGATGAGAGGTGAGAATGGCTGCATTACTTTGTTAATTGCAGAAGGGAGAGACATTGGTAAACTCAAGCGAGCAGAGGCAGACATCCGGCATTCTCTTCAGAAGGAACGAGAATTGAACCAGATGAAAAATGGTTTTATTTTAATGGTTTCCCATGAGTTTCGTAACCCCATCTCAGTAATTAGCTTTGGGGTTGATTTTTTGAAAGGTTACGATCTACCACCAGAGCAAAAAGCACGATGTTTTGAACGGATTCATAACGCAATTCATCAAACACTTCACTTGCTTGATGAAATTCTCTTACTCGGTCGTACAGAGGCTGGAGGGGTTGAAGTTGAATATAATCGACTTGAACTCCAAGAATTTTGCCATGACATTGTAGAGAGCTTTCAAATCACTCAAGGAAAATCTCACCAGATCATTTTTGCAAGCGAAGGGAATTTTACTGAAGCTAGAGCAGATGCTTCTTTGCTAAAGCACATTCTTGACAACCTATTGTCCAATGCCATCAAATACTCCCCAGAAGGAAGCATTATTCGGTTCACTTTGACTTGTCAGGGTAATCAGGCTAAGTTCTGTATTCAAGATCAAGGAATTGGCATTCCCCAGAAAGATCAACCAAAATTGTTTGAAACGTTCTATAGAGCTGGAAACGTCTGCAAAATTAAAGGAACAGGTTTGGGACTAGCGATTGTGAAACGTTGTGTAGAACTGCAAAAAGGGCAAATTCATTTTGAAAGTCAAGAAGACATTGGAACTACTTTTACAGTCATCCTCCCACGCAATTTAATGCAACCAGAACACGCACAGGCTCTGGAAGATTACTGTCTGCAATGATAACGAGTAATGTTTTTGTTAAAAGATTTGAGAATGGGCCTGAGTAGCAACGGCACTGACTTTTTCTCGATGTCATGTATTTTGGTAATGTAAGCAGGTTGATCTAATAAAACTGGGATATTTTACGATCAGAAGCCTGTAGGAGCAAGGCTCTCACCTTCTATCTCCGTTACATATTTTAGTCTTTATGGACAACCAACTGGCAACTGTTTCTGAGATGTGCAAAGGCAGTTATGGCTGACGATGACAGGGCAGTTACTGAAACCTGGCTTGTAGGGGGAGGAGAGACCGGGGCGTGGTTGCGATCGCACCTGAGCCATCCCCCAGAGCAGAGTCATAACGTGCAGACCGTCTTGGGCACTGTTGAAACCTGGAGCCAGAGCCTCAAAACTGCCCTCAGTATCCTGCTGAATGCGGGGTTGCCCATGTTTATCATCTGGGGTCACGATCGCATTCTGTTCTACAACGATTCGTTTCTCGCGGTGTTAAGGGAATGCAACAGTTTGGTTCCCTACGGCCGATCGGTGTATGAGAGTTGGGATCAGAACTGGGAGCAGATGCGATCGGATATAGAGCGAGTGTTTACAACCGGGCAACCCTTGCAACGAGAACAAGCACTGTTTCCGGTGAACCAGAACGATACGACGAGAGGCTTACTGTTTAACTGGTCGTATAGTGCCCTTTGGGATGAACATGGGCAAATTGGGGGGGTATTTGCAACAGGACTTCAATGTTCTGCCCCTGAGACAACTCAACCTTCTGGTTTTGACGTAAGTGTTGTGCGATCGCCATCTAAACCAACGCCGCAACAAACCTTACAAGAGTTAATCCATCATATTGAAACCTCGCCTCTGGCAACCATTTGCTGGGATCAAGAATGTCGAGTTGCTTTCTGGTCTAAACGCGCAGAGAGCATGTTTGGATGGACGATGGAGGAAGTGATCGGTAAAACTCCCTTTGATTGGCAGTTCGTCTTTGAAGAAGATCTAGAACAGGTCAATGACGCTTTAGCTCAATTACTCAATGGCGTTGGCACCACTTGTTGTAACCGAAATTACCGCAAAGACGGCTCGGTGGCATTCTGCGAATGGTACAACTCTACCCTGATAGATCACCAGGGAAATTTAGTCTCCATGTTGTCGTTTGTCCTGGATGTCACCTATCGCGAACAGGCAGGAGCCGCACTGCAAGCCAGCGAAAACCGCTTAAGACGATATGAGCGAATCGTTTCCGCTACTACCGATGCCATTTCCCTGGTCGATCGCCAGTATCGCTATCAGGTCGTCAACCAGGCATATCTGGATTGGAACCAAAAATCTTACACCGATATCGTTGGACATTCAGTCACTGAGTTGCTGGGGCAGGAGGTGTTTGAAACCGTTATTCAACCCGGTCTCGATCGCTGTTTTGTCGGGGAAACGGTGCAATACAACGAGTGGTTTGAGTTTCCGGGAGTGGGACAGCAGTTCTTAAGTGTCACCTATTCCCCCTATCGAGAGGTCGATCAGAGCATTTCTGGAGTGGTGGTGAGTGTGCGTAACATCACTCCCTTAAAGCAGGCAGAAGAAGCCGTACGGCAGAGTGAACAGCGGTTTCAGGAAATTGCCCAAACCATCAGCCAACTCTTCTTTATCCGTTCAGCAATAACCAGAGAATTTATTTATATCAGCCCTGCTTATGAACGCATTTGGGGGCGCAGATGCGAAAGCTTATATCAGAATCCTGACTCCTGGGTGGAGTCCATTCATCCCGACGATCGTGCTGGGGTGACTCAATCACTGACGGAGCAATTTTCTGGAAGTTCAGTTCAACGAGAATACCGAATTATTCAACCCAGTGGTGAAGTGCGTTGGATCTCGGCTCAAATTACTCTGGTACGAGATGAATCTGGCAATCCATTACATTTCATTGGATTTGCAAAAGACATCAGCGATCGCAAGGAACTGGAACAAGAACTGATCAAAAGCCGAGATTTCCGAGAATTGCTCTTCAATGAATCGGGAGATGCCCTGTTTCTGGTAGATTCCGATACGTTACTGACAACAGATTGCAATCAACGAGCGGTTGAGCTATTTGAAGTTGGCAGCAAAGCAGAGTTAATTCACATTGAAGGGCATATTTTGCAGAAACGCCAGTTTACGTCTCAGGAAATGGCCACGATTCAACAGGAAATTAACGAGAAGGGTGGCTGGAGCCGAGAAGTTGAATACATCACTCGACGGGGGCGGGAGTTCTGGGGGGATTTATCTGTCAAGCAATTGAGCTTTGGGGATCAGCGGTTTAATCTGGTACGAGTCAATGATATCAGCCAGCGCAAAGCCGCTGAATTTGCCCTGCAACAAGGCGAAGCCCGCTATCTGGCAATTCTGGAAGATCAAACAGAACTGATCACCCGGTTTAAGTTTGATGGCACCCTGTTGTTTGTTAATGATGCCTTTTGTCGCTACTACGGAGTCTCCAGGGGTGAAATCATTGGGCATTGCTATCAACCCCTAATCTATCCAGACGATCAGTCTGCTATTGATTGCTGTCTGTCAGCACTATCGCCGGAAAATCCAGTCAGCAGCGTAGAGCATCGTGTCTTTGTCAATGGCACAGTGCGTTGGATGCAATGGACGAATCGTGCTATCTATGACTCCCAAGGCAATTTGCTAGAACTTCAATCGGTTGGGCGGGATATTGACGATCGCAAACAGGCAGAACTCCAGGTACAGGCGGCTCTAGCAGAAAAAGAGGTGTTACTGCAAGAGGTCTATCACCGGGTTAAAAATAACTTGCAACTGGTTCAGAGTATGCTCCAGATGCAACAGCGGCGGCTGAACAATCCAGAGGCAGTCCAGGCATTACAGGATAGCTGGAACCGGATTATGACCATTAGCCTGGTGCATGAAATCCTATATCAATCAGATAATCTGGCACGGATTAATTTGAGGGATTATATTCCTGCCCTGGTGCAGCATATTGCCACGTCTTATCACCTCACTGCTCCCGATGTAGTGGTTAAAACTGAGGTGGAATCCATCGTTGCCCCGATGAAGAAAGCAATTTGCTGTGGCTTGATCTTGAATGAACTAGTTACAAACGCGCTAAAATACGCTTTTCCAGAGAAAAAATCAGGACAGGTGACGGTTGAAGTGACAGTTGACCGTACTCGACCTGAGAACGTAATTACTATGACAGTACAAGACAATGGGATCGGGCTGCCCCAAGCCCTCGATCTATCTAATATTAAAACGTTAGGTCTGACGTTGGTTCAAGACTTTGTTGACCAGTTGCGGGGTGCGATCGCCGTTGAGTCCAGTCAGGGGTGTCTATTTCGCATTACGTTTAAGTTAGAATCATGAACCCATCATTAGAAAAAAATACATTCAAAACTGGGATAGCAAAGATCCTGATTGTAGAAGATGAACGAGCCATTGCCAGAGATCTGAAAGAAAGCCTGGAGCATCTAGGCTACTACGTTCCGGCGATCGCCAGTTCCAGTACCCAAGCCATTGCCCTGGTCGAAACCTGGCAACCCGATCTGATCTTGATGGATATTGTGTTAGAAGACAGCGACTACGATGGGATCGAAACGGCGCAAGAAATTCGCGATCGATTTCGGGTTCCGGTCGTTTATCTTACTGCCCATGCTACTACGACAATTCTAGAGCGGGCAAAGGCAACCGATCCCTTTGGCTATTTGCTCAAACCCTTTCGCGAGAAAGACCTGTGGGTGGCGATCGAAACAGCGCTGAAACGTCATCATCTGGAGCGTGCCCTGCATGAACGGGAAGAATGGCTCACTCATATTCTGACCGGGATGGGGGATGGGGTGATTGTGTTTAATACCGAAACCCGGATCAGGTTCATCAATCCGGTTGCAGAATCCCTGACGGGATGGACGGAAGCAGAGGTACTGGATCAGCCTATTCAGACGGTGTTTCAGGTGATCAACGAAAAAGAGCGATCGCCCCTGCTGTCTACCTTGCTCCAAACCGTCATTAACGGAGAGCCTTTCTACCTTTCCCTCGATACTCTCCTGATTACTAAATCAGGGCAGGAGGTTCCCATTCTCGATAGTGCCGCTCCTTTGCGAGATCAGCAAGGAGTTGTAACGGGAGGCATTATTGTTTTTCGGGATGCCCATGCATTGCGGCTTGCCAACGAGCGCGATCTGGCAGTGGCTCATGCCCAACACCTGGAACTGCAAATGCAGGAGATGGAGAACCTGAATCGACTCAAGGATGATTTTTTGAGTACCGTATCTCACGAACTTCGCACCCCGTTGTCCAATATCAAAATGGCAACTCGAATGTTGACTATTGTGCTCGACCAACTCGATCTCCTGGCTCAGTCAACTGGATTAACGGCTACACCTATCTCTAGATACATTCATATCCTGCAACAGGAAACTGAGCAGGAACTCCGTTTAATTAATGACCTGCTTGATATCCAAAGAATTCAGGCTGAAACCTACTCCCTCGAATTGTCGTTGATCCAGTTGCCAAACTGGATTTCAAAACTGGTGGAACCGTTTCAACCCAGAATTGCAGAGAGCAACCAAACTCTCAATCTTAATATTCCATCTGACTTGCCCGATCTATGGTCTGATCCCCACGCCCTTACCCGCATTCTCTCAGAATTGCTCAACAACGCCTGTAAATATACGCCACCTGAAGAACAAATTACTCTCACAGCAACGGTTCAGCCTCGTTATGGGACAGACCCTTACCCCTGGATGATTCTGGAGGTTTGCAATTCAGGAATTACAATTCCCCTGGAGGAACAGGAACGGATTTTTGATCCGTTTTATCGAGTTTCTCAAAGCGATCGCTGGAAGCATGGTGGAACCGGTTTAGG
>JANRKG010000503.1:0-6425 GCA_033763635.1 Leptolyngbyaceae cyanobacterium bins.59 | reverse complement strand
AAGCATTGATGAAATTTGTATAGCCTTCCCATAAAGAACCTAGTTTAAGAGAAAAATTCTCGTAATATTGTTTAAGAGTTTTTACTGATAAGGATTAGTTTTATAAATACAGGGGCATACATAAATGACAGCGATTAATTCAGGTCGGAGTGAGGAGAGGGTTCAACAAGGGATTAAAGCATTGCAAAGCATCTTTTGGAGCTTACCACCGCAAAGCGGACTCCTGGAAAGCACAGAGGTACAGTCAAACCAAGAAATTCCCTCTCGAAGTGTCATTGGTCTCCCTGTTACAGCACTGTCTTTTGAGGAGCAAATCAACTTAATGGTGCGATGGGCGAAACAGCGCCTTAGTAAAGTTGTCTGCATTGCAAACGTACACATGCTAGTTGAGGCCTACTATCAGCCGAACTTTGCCAGGGTACTCATGAATGCTGATTTAGTAGCCCCTGATGGGATGCCACTCGTTTGGATGCTGAGAGCAATGGGCATTACCCGACAAAATCGGGTTGCAGGCTTAGACGTTCTTCTCGCTCTTTGTCAGCAAGCCTCTTTAGAGGGGATTCCCGTTTTTTTCCTGGGTTCCCAACTGACAATTTTGAATCGCATGAAGGAACGTTTAGTTCAAGAGTTTCCGACGCTTCAGATTTCACATTTAGAACCTCTCCCTTTCCGGCCTCTAACCGCAGAGGAAGATGAAGCGATCGTCCGGAAGCTGAATGAAAGCAATGCTGGCCTTGTCTTTGTGTCCCTCGGATGCCCCAAACAAGAAGCCTGGATGGCCGCCCATCGCAATCAAGTCAAAGCCGTGATGATTGGCTTGGGGGGTGCCTTTCCAGTCTACGCTGGAATCCACAAACGGGCACCGGAATTGATGCGATCGATGGGTCTTGAGTGGCTGTTCCGCCTGATTCAGGAGCCAAGGAGACTGTGGGGAAGATATAAGAGTACCATTCCAGTTTTTATCTGGCTCGCGTTTCAGCAGCTTTTTCTCACCCGGAAAGCTTTTTGACAGTTTCCACTGAAATTCAAGCCCCCAACCTCCAAGTCCTTGAATCCTTCAAGCTGACTCCATATTCAAGCGACTCATTTCCCAAGCAGTATAGGTGCCGATTGGACTCCAGATTAAGTAAGGCACGAGTAGAAGGGCCGCCCATCCGGAGATGGACAAGACTAAACCTGTCAAAATGAGTCCCAGAATAAATCCGGCTCCACCGACATAGGCTCCTGCTTTCAGACTGCGTAGCCAAAGCGTTACTGGAGAAAAAGCAACAATGATAATTTCTAGCAGTAAATACAATCCCATCAAAAGCCAGGTATCAGAGGTTCCAGGACGGCTTTCCCAAACAATGTAGGCCGACCAGGCTCCACAAATAAAGATAATAGTCCAGATTAAGGGAATGGCTGGTTCAAAAGTCAGCCATTCGGGTCTTCGCTGGCGCATAAACCACTTAATATCCTTGGGTCGAAGTACCCCACTCCCAAGCGCTACCAGAAAAGTAATGGCACCAATTACCATCCACGATCGGATCATATAGAAGCACTCAACTAAAGGGCTAAAAACCTAAATGGCAAAAGCTAAGAGGCTGCAACGATAGCTGAACCGCCATCCTTGCAGCCATTTTGACAACTGATCCCTTGGCCTTACATCAACCAAGGGTGTGATTCCTTAGCAGGAGAGAATGCCCTATCTATTTAGCGCCACAGTAAGTATTTACCTCTTTTAATAGAGGGTCTTCTCGGCTTGCCACTTCCTGTAAGGAATTAAGGGCTGCATTTCCTGCCTTCTGGTCCCGCTTTTTAAAGGCATCTACCAGCGATCGGCTTGCCTTACTGGTATCCGTATAGATTGCAACAAATCGGGTTTGATACCCTTTCAGAGTTTCATCTTTTAGCTGCACTTGCTGCAATTCAGCGGCATAGCCGTCCAGGCTGTCCGCAGCCTTGCTTAACTGAGCAAACTGATCATCCGGTTTATTTGCTTTGCTAAGGGCTTGAGCTTCTTTAGCAACTTTATTCACAACTGCACTCAGTTTGTTGCACTGTGACACCTTACTTTCACCACAAGCAGTCGCCAGCCCCCCTATTACAGTAGCTAGCAAGGCAGCAGTCAATCGACGGGACAATGGCATTTTTCTCTCCTGCTATCGAGGAAATGAAGAACGTCCCTAGTGTACACCTAGCCGAACAGACTGCCAAAAAACTCTACTGCTTCTTTGAGAGCCGCAATAAAGCTATCAATTTCTTCATATGTATTGTAGAAGTACAAACTGGCTCGTGCAGTCGATTGCGCTTTTAAGGCACGGTGGAGAGGTTGGGTACAGTGATGGCCCGCCCGAATCGCAACTCCGGACTGATCCAAAATCGTAGATAAATCGTGGGGATGAACTGCACCAGCGGTAAAAGAGGCCAAAGCGGCTCTTCCTTCTCCTGTTGCCGTCGGACGGGGACCATAAATCGTCAGGTCAGACACTTGATCGAGTTGGGCAAAGAGATAAGCTGTCAACTCTGCTTCATAAGCATGAATCCGGTCCATCCCAAGCTTTGTCAAGTAGTCAACTGCGGCTCCCAACGCAATCGCCTCCGCAATCGCCGGAGTCCCCGCCTCAAACTTGTGGGGCAGGTCCGCATAGGTGGCATGATCCAGAAATACATCCGCAATCATCTCACCGCCCCCCAGAAAGGGAGACATCGATCGCAGCAATTCCAGCTTGCCATACAGAAAACCCGCCCCTGTAGGACCACACATCTTGTGCCCGGAAGCGACGAGCCAATCACAATCTATTGCCTGAACGTCCAGAGGCATGTGGGGCGCACTCTGACAGGCATCAACCAACACCCTTGCCCCATAGTGATGGGCTAACTTTGCAATTTCTTCCACTGGATTGATGCAGCCCAATGTATTGGAGACATGGACGACAGAAACCAGTTTTGTTTTATTCGAGAGGAGCGATCGAAATTGTGCCAGATCAAACTCTTGAGAGTCTGTCAACTCCACAAACTTGAGAATAGCCCCCGTCCGCTGGGCAACCAATTGCCAGGGAATGAGATTGCTGTGGTGCTCCATCACAGTCAGGATGATTTCATCTCCGGGCTGCAAAGCGCTCCCCCAGCCATAGGCCACCAAATTAATGGCTTCCGTCGCATTGCGAGTAAACACAATCTCCTGACGGGAAGCAGCATTCACAAACGCTGCTACCTTATCCCGTGCCCCTTCGTAAGCATCCGTTGCCCGACCACTCAGGGTATGGACTCCTCGATGGACGTTCGCATTATCCCGTTCGTAATAGTTCCGTAGCGCGTCTAAGACTACTACAGGCTTCTGAGACGTAGCCGCATTGTCCAGATAAACCAGAGGCTTGCCATTGATTTCCTGGGTCAGGATGGGAAAGTCCGATCGAACTTCAAGGGCGAGGGGTTTTGACTGAGCCATGACCATCGGAAAAGCCTCTCTAAAAAGCGCGTTCTTTAATAACCTGGGACAGGGTGTTTTGCAGGGAGGGAACGGGAATTTGATTGATGACTTCGATCGCAAACCCGTAAATCAACAGTTTTTGGGAAGTTGCTTGATCCAGCCCTCGGCTTTGCAGATAAAACACCTCTTCCTCATCTAACTGACTCACGGTAGCCCCGTGAGAGCATTTCACATTATCCGCAATGATTTCTAGCTGAGGCTTTGTGTCTATTCGGGCTTTCGGCGACAGCAGAAGATTGCGGTTGATTTGTCCAGCATCCGTCAGTTGGGCTGCCTTCGAAACGAAAACCTTACCATTGAAGACCCCATGCGCCCGATCGTCCACAATGCACTTGTGCAATTGACGGCTACGCCCGTGGGGTTTGGTATAGACGATCGCACTGTGGGTATCCGCGACCTGTTCTCCCCCAATCAGCGTCAGGCCATTGAGAATCGTTTCCGTCTGCTCTCCCGTTTGCATCACCTCTAGATTGTGGCGAGACAACCGAGCACCCAGACTCACAGCATTACAGGTGTAGTGGCTATCCCGTCCCTGAGAAACAGCCGTACGGCCGATATGAAAGGCGGATGTACTCTCTCGTTGCACTCGGCTATGGTGAACTCGCGCATTCGGTTCAACCCAGATCTCTGTAACGGCATTAATGAAATCTGCGCCCTGTCCAATTCCAACGTATTCCTCAATCAAAGTAGCACTACTCCCCGTCCCAGCAACCACTAGACAACGGGGCTGATTAAGGGCAGACGTTGTACCCGAAACCGTCACAAACAGTAGATGAATGGGAGGGGCGATCGTCTGATTTGCAGAAATCAACACAAGGGCCGCATCGGCCAACCCAGCGGTATTTAGAACCGCAAACACCTCATCGCCACCCGGTTGTTTTCCCAGGTGATGGTAGCCTTGACTCTGCCCGGAGGCACTGAGCAGGTTCGTCACCATTACGCCCTCTGGAAGCGCTTCTGTGTTGGATAGCTCAGGTGAGTAGACTCCATTCACGAACACCAGGCGACTCTGAGCCGCTTCTGGAAAGAGAAAGGGGTCCAATTGGGTACGATCGATCGGAGGAGTGCGATCGGCGGCTTGAAATTCTACCTGCACCAGGGAAGACAGATCGGTGAATCGCCATTCTTCATCCCGTGTGGTTGGGGTCTGCAATTCCTGCAACCGTAACAGGGCATGCTCCCGCAAACCCTGAACAAGGGCAGCGATGTCTACATCTAAGGTCGTCAGGTTGAGAGCAGGCAGACGGCTGACCAGGGAAAAGAGATACCCATCCAACATTGCAGAAGAGGCGGGATTGGGGGCGATCGTTTCGGGGTTAGAAGACACTTGAATACTCATCGGGCCACCACCTGAGGCGCTTCTCCCTCTAGTACCCAGTCATATCCCCGCGCTTCCAGTTCCAGGGCCAATTCTTTTGAACCCGTTGTGATAATTCGCCCACCTTCCATCACATGCACATAGTCGGGAATGATGTAATCAAGCAATCGCTGATAGTGGGTGATCACCAGCATCGTGTTTTCGGCTGTGGTCAACTGATTGACCCCATTCGCCACGATCTTGAGGGCATCGATATCCAGACCAGAATCGGTTTCATCAAGAATGCCCAGCTTTGGTTCCAGCATTGCCATTTGCAGAATTTCGTTCCGCTTCTTTTCCCCGCCCGAAAATCCTTCATTCACGCTGCGAGTTAGAAAACTGGGGTCCATTTTGACAATCTCAGACTTCTGCCGAACCAGATCATCAAAGTCAAAGGCATCGAGTTCTTCCAAACCCTGATGTTTGCGGTGAGCATTATAGGCCACTCGCAGGAAGTCCATATTGCTGACTCCCGGAATTTCGATCGGATACTGGAAGGCCAGAAACACGCCCGATCGCGATCTTGCGGCTGGTTCCATCTCCAGCAAATTCTCTCCCCGGAAGATCACCTCACCGCCCGTGACGGTATATCCCGGATGCCCTGCCAGCACCTTAGAAAAGGTACTCTTTCCGGACCCATTCGGCCCCATAATGGCATGAACTTCCCCGGCTTTTAGTTCCAGAGTCAGTCCCTTCAGAATCGGGGTTCCATCGACTTCGGCAGTCAGGTCGCGCACCGATAAAATAACTTCGCTATTTTCGTTAATCATGGGTTCTCTTCTCAGACACGGCAACGCTGGCCCACACACTTCAGTTATGGTTCAAGAAAAATTGACAGAATGCCTAACCGACGCTACCTTCTAGCTTGAGACTCAAGAGGCGATCGGCCTCGACTGCAAATTCCATCGGCAGTTGGCTGAAGACATCCTTGCAGAAGCCACTGATCATCATCGAGATGGCATCCTCGGCGGAAATTCCCCGTTGCTGGAAGTAAAACAATTGGTCTTCCCCAATCTTGGAAGTAGAGGCTTCGTGCTCCACCTTGCCCGTATTGTTTTGCACCTGAATATAGGGAAATGTATTCGCCTGGGCATTGTCCCCAATTAGCATCGAATCGCATTGGGAATAGTTCCGTGCTCCAGTCGCCTTCGGTCCCATCTTCACCAGACCCCGGTAACTGTTCTGCGATCGGCCCGCCGAAATCCCTTTAGAGATGATCGTGCTCCGGGTGTTCTTGCCGACATGGATCATCTTGGTGCCCGTATCTGCCTGTTGGCAATGGTTTGTGAGCGCTACAGAGTAAAACTCACCGACGGAGTTATCCCCCACCAAAACACAACTTGGGTACTTCCAGGTGATCGCAGACCCCGTTTCTACCTGAGTCCAGGAAATCTTGGAATTCACCCCGGCACAAAGACCCCGCTTGGTGACGAAGTTATAAATTCCACCCTTTCCGTTCTCATCTCCGGCATACCAGTTCTGAACAGTGGAGTATTTGATTTCAGCATCGTCCAATGCCACCAGTTCCACCACCGCCGCGTGCAGTTGGTTGGTGTCATACATGGGCGCAGTGCAGCCTTCCAAATAGCTGACATA
>JANRKG010000502.1:0-9057 GCA_033763635.1 Leptolyngbyaceae cyanobacterium bins.59 | reverse complement strand
CGCCGTCGCCGCCCGCCTCGCCGGAAGGCTCGACGCCTGGGAGAGGGACCTGCCCAAGGCCGCCTTCGAAGGCCGGCGCGAGACCGTCGCCATCGCCGGTCAGACGGTGGTCCAGACCTTCTGAGTGGAGCGTATACCAGGACTCTGGAATCTCGCCGCTCAATTGGATACAGTAGGGCAGGGGCGTTTCTCCCCGGTATTCGAGCCGAATCAGGAGTTCCCCCACTTCTCCCGGACAGAGGGACATTCCCGGAACCTGGGGGGCGATTGTGCGATTCAACGCCCCCCAGGTTGCCAGGGAAGCTTGCCCCACGGGAGGTGGGTCAGAGACTGACATTGGAAGGAGTTGCACAGAGAGGCTCATAACCGGGGTTCTTCCGTAAGAATTTGGATGCGATGGGCTGATTGACGCTGATCCTCGTCCCAGGAACAGATAACCCCCGTAGGTCCGGGGTTAATCATGCCCGTATTGACTAACTGCCGTTGCCAGTTCGTCGGTTGGCGGAGTTCAAACAACTGAACAGACTGTAAGAACTGCACACCGGGTGTTCTTTGAAATAGCGCCACAATATCGGATTGGTAGAGGGTGACCCCCAAGCCCCATCCCCTCCCATTTCGCCCTCCCGTCAGGGGATTGAGAAGTTGGTACAGGGCACGAGTTAGCTGCCGTTGCAGATCTTCCCGATTGATCCCCAGGCGATAATCTGGCTCCACTCCTAACACCGCTTGCACCGAAACCCCTACATAGTTCGGTGGCTTCAAGCGCACCTGGGTTCCCAACATGCGACGCTCTTCTAAAAATCGTTCGATTTCAGCTTGCAGCATAGGAGTCAGAGCAAAACTCTCTGGGGGTGCGCCCCGCTCCCAATGGGCGACGGAAATGCGCGGCACGACATAGACGGTCACAACCCCCGGAGGGCTTCCGGGCTGCATCTTGGGACAATAGGCATGGCCCACCGCTCGACTGGCCTGGAGCGTCAGGGTTTCGTAATCTTCTGCGGTGACTGCCCGATCGCGGGTTCGTAGCAGACGGGGAACCCGCAATACCGCTTCCTCCAGGGTTTCCTCATTGGCCCCATCCCGTCCGGGGTCGTGGTTTGTCACCTGCCGAATGTAGGGCAGAGCCGTTTTGAGAATTCGCAGGGCATTCCGGGGAACATTCCCCCGATCGCCCCCACCCGTCCGATAGGACAGCATGTGCAGGAGTGAGCCACGAGGCGGCACGGCTCCATACTGTTGCTCCAGCGTTTCTACCCGATTCAACTGAGCGGATTCGAGGGCTTGCCCCTGCCATTGCACCTGTCGTCGCAACTGCACTTCTTCCTGTAAGTGTTTAGGTTCGCGAATCAGGGGGCCGAATTGAATGCGTCCCGTGCGGGAATCCAGCGTATAGTGCCGATCGCTCGGTCCCGAATCTGCAAAGTTCTCCACTTCTTGCCAGCGCTGGGGTAGTTCTCCGGGCGGCGTGACTTGCAGATACTCCGCTTCCTCCCGTTCTAAAATGCCCTGGGATTGCAGATAAAATGTTTGACCGGGAGTTCCGGTGCTCTCTCCCACCAATTCATTTAAAATCCGCGAACATTGCCGTGCCCCCGTTCGACCCCCGATCGCCTGGGCGTATAGCGTCGTCAGTTGGGGCGATCGGCTAAAGCGTTCGGTGGTGGATTGCTGACACCGACAGCGCAACCAGCGCCCTGTGTACCCGGCAAAAGTTGTTCCAGGCCAGGAAAGGGGCAGGTGCAGCGTAATATCTGCTTCACTCAGTCCTGCGAGTCCGCGCCGCTCCACATCATCAAAACTGAAGCCCCGGGTTCCATCATCGGATTCCTTCAGTAATATCCCCTGCCACTGGGTCCCGTCCCAGGCTTCCCATTGGCGAGGCGGGCGGTTCGGATTGATCCCCGTTGAACCTGCCGATTCCCCTTCCAGGGTCAGGGAGAGGATCGCCCCCTCCAGGGGTTCGTTACTGTCAAACACGAGGTAGAAGCAATCATTCGCCTGGGGCATCAATTGAAAGACGGGTTGTTGTCGTCCAATCCAGCGCCCAACGGGATCAGCAACCCACAAATTCGTGAGCCGATCGCGCACCTGCTGCGGTTGGGGTCCCGCATTTTCTTCGGTCAAGAAATGGCGAATGCGGGGCACCCCTAACAAAAGTTCGCGATCGGTACTGAAGATGATGGCAAGTTCGGTTTCCGTGCGCTCCGTCGCAACTTCTGTACCTGCCGGGATCGGGGGAATCGATCGCAGCAAGTCCTGGGGACGGGTCAGGTAAAAAGCCAGCACTGTATGGGCCGGAGCGGGGGGTTGGAGACGAACGCCTAACAGTTCCAAAAATGCGACATAGTTTCGACGGGGCACCTGGTTGAACCGCAACAGCATTTGGTCGGTTAACCAGGCAAATAGCTCAATGATCGTAATTCCGGGATCGGACGGGTTGTGGTGGGTCCATTCCGGGCAGTAGCGCGGGATTCGCAACAGGCACTCATCCACCAGGTCTTTGAAGGTGCGATCGTCGAGATTGGATTTCGGTAACTGGGGCAGAAATTCAAATTCCACAAGGTTCTCCCGGCATGAACATTAACCTGTAATCTGATCGGGTTGATCGGCGGTTTCGGCAGGTAGCAAATAGAAGGGATAAACCAGGCTGCGAAGGTCGTAAGTTTCTTTCACACGATATTTGATGGTGATATCCACCCGTCCCCGCACCGGATCAGGATCAACAGACACTTCTTCTAGATCAATGCGCGGTTCCCAGGCTTCCAGCGCCTCTTCAACGTACAACCGCAACAGCAAGAGGGTCTGGGTGTTCAGGGGGGCAAACACCAGTTCCGACAGTCGGGAGCCAAACTCAGGACGGTACACCCGTTCTCCTAATCCCGTCCGCAAAATCAGGTGAATGGACTCTTCTAAGTTGTGTCCTTCTGCACTCAGTTGTAGGCTGCCCTGAACGTTTGTCCTGAGGGGAAAGCCAACCCCCTTTCCGATGTACATGCGGTTCACTCCTGATTAGGAATAGATGTACCCCTTAATGTATTGAGGGGATTGGCTGGGCGGTATTTGACGAAAGTTAGGGATTATGTCTTTTTGTAGATGTTTTTATGAAAAAGGCAGAGGGCAGAAGGAAGGCAGAGGGCAAACGAGGCGATCGTGCCAGAATACAAAAGCAGGGTCTTCAGCCCAGAAAATCTTGAGAGGATAATTCTTTGAACACTTTAGAAGTGTTAAAACATGGGTGGTTTTGGCTTACGCATGGGGTTCTTTCTACAGCAAGTTATATAAGCCTTTTAAGCGTAGCGAGTACAGGCAGTATTCTCAGTATTGGCAGTGTGGGGAGCATTCTGAGTATTGGCAGTGTTGGCAGTATTCTGAGTTTTGGTAGCGTCGGGAGTATTCTCAGCATGGGAAGCGTGGGCAGTATTTTGTCGATTCTTAGTCTGAAAAGTTCTCTGAGTATCCTCACTTCTATGTCACAACAATAAGGAGATTTTCAGAAAACAATTTCTTTGCTGGTTTCGGCTGCGCTCAACCAACCCCTGTTTCCTGAGCAGAGTTGAAGGTGTGCCATCGGTAAACTCTTTGCAATCAATTGCCTGGAGCCAATATGGGCAGTTCTTTTCTCAGTAATTTAAAATTTGAATAATTTTCCTCCGCAGGGATCACAATGGAATTTTCATCATTCAATGCCTGTGCTGATGGTTGCTCCCTTGCCTTCTGGTTGTTGCTCGGTAGCCTCTGGATAGTCGGGGCAATCCTCCTGCTGGTGGTCATTGTTCTCTGGCGGCAGTTTAACCCCCTGCTCTTTAACAAACTTCCCCAAATGGTTTTCAAAGAGGAGCAAGCCGCAGCAACGCTGCGCGATCGGGAAGAACGGCTCAATCTGGCATTGGGCGCAGCTAAGATGGGAGTCTGGGAAGTTGATCTGATCACGGGGGAACAACTCTGGTCGCCCCAGTCCCAGGCAATTTGGGGATTTGCCCCTGGCACTTTTGATGGTAAATTAACCAGCTTTTTGAACCGAATTCATCCTGACGATCGGGCAATTGTGCAACGGGCGAACCAGTCAGCCCTGGAAGTGGGTCACTATCAGCAGGAATATCGCATTATCTGGCCTGACCAGAGCATTCACTGGCTCTCTAATCGTGCTCAGGTCTTTTACGATGCAACCGGAAAGCCGATTCGCATGATTGGAATTGACCTGGACATCACCGATCGCAAACAGGCGGAGTTAGGGCTGCAACAGAGTGAGGAACAGTATCGAAAGCTTGCTGAAGATATGCCTGCCCTCATTTGTAAGTTTTTACCCGACAGCACCCTTACCTATGTCAACTCAGCCTATGGTCAATATTTTGGGAAACACCCTGATGAATTACTGGGCCAGCCTTTTTTGAACCTGCTTCCCACCGAAGCCATTCAACAAACTGTGCAAACCCATTATATGTCCCTGACTCCAGAGGCTCCCTCTGGGATATTAGAGCATCCCATTACCAAACCCGATGGGAACGAAGTTTGGCAACGATGGATTAATCGGGCCTTCTTTGATGATCAGGGACAGATCGTGGAGTTCCAGGCCATTGGTTTTGATATTACCGATCGCAAGCGCATCGAAACTGAACTGCGGGATCAACAGGCCCGCCTCAACCTGGCGCTAGAGGCAGCCAACATGGGAATTTGGGAAGGGGATTTAGTCGGAACGGAAATTTTGTCACCCCAGGCAGAAGCTTTGCTTGGATTTGCTCCCGGCACTTTCGACGGCAAACGAGAGAGCTTTATTCAGCGCGTTCATCCGGATGATTTAGCGTTGATTCGGCAGTCCGAGAGAACAGTGATGGAGACGGGGTATTTAAAAAACGAGTTTCGCGTGGTATGGCCCGATCAGTCTGTTCATTGGATTTATAGCTTAGGGAAACTGTTTCACGATGGAGAAGGCCATCCCATCCGGATTGGAGGGGTGGATATGGATATCACGGAACGGAAACAGGCAGAACAACAATTGAAAAATCTGGTAGAAGCCACTGCCGCTACGACGGGTCAGAATTTCTTCCCGGCCTTAGTCAGTCATATTGCCCAGGCGTTGAATGTTGGCTATGCCCTGGTGACAGAAGAGGTGGATGGTTCCCTGCAAGCCCTGGCATTTTGGGCCAATGGTGCCCTCCAACCGACCTTTTCCTACCATCCCGCCAAAACTCCTTGTGAATTAGCGCTGCGGAATGGCAGATTTTACTGTGAATGTCTGGTTCAACAGATGTTCCCGGAGGATGGGGATTTGGTGCAGATGCAAGCAGAAAGCTATCTGGGCATTGCTTTATGGGATACGAACGGACAGGCGATCGGCAACCTGTGTATCCTCAATCAACAGCGTATCCCGAATCCCCAACAGGCCGAAACTTTGTTGCGAGTCTTTGCTGCCCGTGCCACCGCAGAACTAGAGCGAGAACGAGCCACCCGATCGCTCGAACAGATGAACCACACTCTAGAAACGTTAGTGGCCCAACGCACCGCGACGATCGTGAAGCGCACGGCCCAGTTAGAAGCCAGCAATCGTGAACTGGAGTCCTTCTCCTACTCCGTCTCCCACGATTTACGTGCTCCCCTGCGCCACATTCATGGATTTATCAATGCGTTACAACAACGGTTACACAATCACTCAGCCTTGAACGATCCTAAAGTGATTCATTACTTGCAAGTGATTGAGAACAGCAGCCAGAAGATGGCCCTCCTGATTGATGGTTTGTTGACCCTCTCTCGGATTGGACGGCAATCGATGGGGGAAGAAACCGTACAGTTGCAACATCTGGTCGAGGAGGCGATCGTTCTGGCGCAAACCCAATCCTCCCAGGCCCAGTCAGTTGAATTTGTCATCCATGAGTTGCCAACGGTCCAGGGGGATGCAACCTTGTTACAACAAGTGATGAGTAACCTGATTGGCAATGCTGTAAAGTTTAGCCGCAATCAGGCCAATCCGCGTGTGGAAATCGGAACGACCCCGGAAGGAACTTTCTTTGTGAAAGATAACGGGGTTGGATTTCAAATGGAGTATGCAGATAAGTTGTTCGGTGCCTTTCAGCGTCTTCATACGCAGAATGAGTTTGAGGGAACCGGAATTGGATTGGCGATCGTGCAACGAATTATCCACCGTCACGGGGGCACCATTTGGGCAGAAAGTCAGCCAAACCACGGTGCAATCTTTTATTTCATGCTGGGAAATTCTCTGGAGAATCAGGAATCGGTGGCGGGAATGGGCAGCATCCCGTCCCTGACTTGACTCTTTCTAAAGTTTGTTACAATCTCTCAAAAGCAGAAATTAGGGCAACTCAGTGAATGCAGATTCAACCCGAATTTTATTGGTAGAAGACGATCCGAATGATGTGGAATTGATTCAGTTGGCTTTAGAAAGCTACAACTTTGTGAATCACATGGATGTAGTGATGGATGGGGAACAAGCCCTGCAATACCTCCAGAGCTACACAGGTACTTCTCCCTCCCTTACCTTGCCCCGTCTGGTCTTACTGGATCTGAAGCTTCCCAAAATTGATGGTCTTGAAGTTTTGCGGGCCATCCGTGAGCATCCTGATACGCGAGAACTAGTTGTGGTTGTTATGACTTCTTCCGCAGAACATCGAGACCTTACTGCTTGCTATGAGTTAGGTGTGAATAGCTATATCGTGAAACCCCTGGATTTTCAGCAATTCATCAGTGTAACCCGTCAGGTTGGCTTCTACTGGATCATGCTGAATCATGTGCCCTATTAGGATTAACGTGTTGTTAATTTACAGTTGTTAATATTTTCTAATGGCAACCTTCACCGATTCGAGAGAGGATCTTAAAAGCCAAGATATATTAAATGCAACATATTAAATGCAACATATTAAATGCAACATGAATGCAACATATTAAATGCAACATGAATGCAACTGAATTGTAGAGTAATTTCGTAGCCCAAAATGTTTTAAAACCTTTTGTAGCTTTTATGAGCGAAGAGATGACAAGTTACAGTTCCGCTTTAGACAGAACTCAGGAGAACTTGCCTTCTTCGCCCAATCCGTTGAGGGTATTGATTATTGAGGATGTTGATGAAGACGCTGAACTGATCATTCTGACCCTCGAATCCGCAAATTTAAGCTTCACGTATGATATTGCCTGCACCGCCAACCAATGCCAATTCCTTCTAAGCAGCCAGAAGTATGATGTTGTTGTATCGGATTATCGATTGCTGGGGTTCAATGGACTGGAGGTATTGAAGTGGTTGAAGGACTCTAACCAGGACATTCCTTTTATTCTGAATACAGGGAGTTTGGGCGAAGAAGCGGCGGTTGAGTGTATCAAAGCAGGCATGACGGATTATGTTTTGAAAGATCGCCTGTTCCGTCTGCCTACGGTGATGGAACGGGCTTTGCAGGAATTTGAATTGCGTCGTCAGAAGAAGGCGGCGATCGCCCAAATTCATCGACAGGCATGGCGCGAGACGATCCTCAACCGCATTGTGCAGGCCATGCGCGAAACTCTGGTACTGGAAGCCGTTTTGCAAACGACGGTGAATCAACTGCATGAAGCCCTAACCCTGAGTCGCTGTGGCATCGTGCAACCGAGATCCCAGGAAGACCCCCAACTCTATGTTCAGTACCTCAGTGAAGGCTCTGCCAATCGAGAAGAACTGTTAGGAAAAACCTGCGACTTTTATAACCATTACCGGGAGGCGTTGCTTCAGGATCAACACATCATCCTTCAGGATGCTAAAGCCCAATTGCCTGAATCGCTCCAGGCAACCGTCGCCGAGTACAGCATTCATTCCATGATTTTGATGCCCCTCAGATACCAACAGTCCTATTTGGGGGTGCTTTGTCTGCAACAGTGCGATCGGCAGCGGGATTGGACTGAGGATGAGGTGGCTGTGGTCAAAGCGGTGGCTGATCAGGGGGCGATCGCGATTCATCAAGTGCAATTGTATCAACAGGTTCAGGCAGAACTGGCAGAACGGCAGCGAATTGAAGCTCAACTGCGCCATGATGCCTTTCATGATGCCCTGACTGGCTTACCGAACCGAGCGCTTTTGATCAATCGATTGGAACATGCGTTACAACTGGCACAACGCCGTTCGCTCCGCCCTGCCCCAACGCCAGCCTATCAATTCGCAGTTTTATTTCTAGATTTAGATCGGTTTAAGGTCGTCAACGATAGCCTGGGTCATACCGTAGGGGATCGGCTTCTTCAGAAGGTGGCCCAGCAGTTGCAGTCTTGCCTCCGGATAGGAGATACGATCGCCCGTCTGGGAGGAGATGAGTTTGTCATGTTACTGGAAGACATTCAGGATATCAGTGATGCGATTGAGGTCACCCTTCGCATTCACCGGGAACTCAAAGTGCCGATTTTGCTGGATGGGCATGAAGTCTTTATCAGTACCAGTATTGGCATTACCCTCAACTCCCCCCACTATACGGAGCCGGATCAACTGCTGCGGGATGCAGATATCGCCATGTATCGGGCCAAGAAACGCAGTCGGGGCAGTTATGAGGTGTTTAATGCGTCGATGCATACCCATGCCCTCCGCCAACTTCAGTTAGAGAGCGATTTGCAACGGGCGATCGAACGGGAGGAGTTAAGGGTTTACTACCAGCCCATTATCTCCCTGGAAACCCATCAGATTGAGGGATTTGAGGCATTGGTTCGCTGGGAACATCCAGAGCAGGGCATGATTTCCCCTGGTGAATTTATCCCCATTGCAGAAGACACGGAATTGATCATGGCGATTGACCTCTGGGTGCTTCAGGAGGCGTGCCGTCAACTGGATGCTTGGCTGGCAGAATTTCCTCAAATGCCCCTGACGATGAGTACGAACCTGTCGGGCAAACAGTTTTCCCATGAAGCCTTGATTTCTCAGATTGATCAGGTTCTCAGTACCTCTGGACTCTCAGGCTCTTGTCTCAAATTAGAAATTACGGAAGGCGTTTTGATTGAAAATGCTGAAGTCGCAGCCGCTATTTTAAGGCAATTTCAGGATAGAAGCATTCAGGCTTGTCTGGACGATTTTGGAACGGGCTACTCCTCCCTCAGCTATCT
>JANRKG010000501.1:0-9647 GCA_033763635.1 Leptolyngbyaceae cyanobacterium bins.59 | reverse complement strand
CAGCCAACTCAGAGGTTCCAGCTTTTCACCCAGAAAGATGGCAGCGACGATCGCCGACAGGGCAGGAGCCAACGCTTCCATTAACAGGGCTTTCCTGGCTCCGATGTAATTCAACGACTCAAAGAAAAACGTATCGCCCAGTCCGATCCCCACCGCACCACTCAGAAGCAACAATACAAATGAGGTCTCGGGAATCGCCACCCATCCCTCCTGACGAATCAGCAGCGTGAGCAGGAGGAGAACGATCGCCATCGCGCCCTTGATCAGATTCAGCATCAGCGGCGGAATTTGTTTGCCCAGGTGACCGTAAACCGTAGAGGCGATCGCCCACATCAGGGCAGCGGTTAGGGCGGCAGCTTCTCCCTGGAAGGGACTCAAAAAATCAAGGGACATCGGGGTTTAATGGTAGATAAACACGCTTGGCAAGCTTCTGACAGTTTATGATTCAGTTAGCTGTAACGGTAATTTGTAGCTACAGTTGGAATTGTAGTAGTTAACCTGTTATGGAATACGAATGGGATGAGGCAAAACGCCTCGCAAACCTTCGTAAACATGGAATTGATTTTATCGATGTCCCCTTGGTATTTGAGGGAGATATTTTGACTATTGAGGACGATCGCTACAGCTATGGCGAACAGCGTTTTATCTCATTTGGCTTACTAGAAGGGCGAGTAATTGCCATTGTGCATACAGAACGCGAGGACTGCATTCAGATTATTTCTGCAAGAAAAGCAACGAAATATGAACAACGAATCTACTTCGAGCAACTCCCAAACTGATTGGCAGCGCTTAGATGCGATGACCGATGAAGAGATTGATTTGTCAGACTGCCCAGAGGTCACACCAGAAATGTTTGCCAAAGCAGTCGTGCGACGTGGTTTACCTGCTGCAAAAAATAAAACCCAAATTACGATTCCCATTGATAGCGATGTTTTGGAATGGTTCAAATCCCAGGGGCGCGGTTATCAAACTCAAATCAATCAATTGTTAAGGGCCTATATGGAGGCTCATCAATAATTTCTAGTTATGACAAAAGAGCCTTAAAAAGCTTCTAATCAGCGTAAATCTAAGTCATCAAATTACAAAATTCCTGCTGCTGATTTTAAGATTTTATTGATTAAAAACTAATTCATGTCTCCCAACCCCGATCGCTCTCCCTTCCACCTCACCCCTGGTGCAGCGCTTCGACTGGGGATCGTGGGACTGGTATTGATCGGAGGTGCAGTCTGGTCCTGGCCCCTGTTGACGAACCCTGATCAAGCAACCCAGACGATCGCCTTACTCGAAGCGGTATACCACCAGGGAAACTACACTGAGGCAGTTCTCTGGACAGGGTTTGCAATTGGATTTGGGTGGAAGGCACGGGAGGGAAAGGAGAGTCAGCGCAAGGTGAGGACGATCGCCGCTGGGAATTTTTTTCTGTTTGGCCTGTCGGATATCGTGGAGGTGCAAACTGGGGGATGGTGGAAGCCCTGGTGGTTGTTTTTGTGGAAGGCGACTTGCATTCTCATCATGGTTTGGGTGTTGGTGAGCTATTTGAGAGAACGATCGCACCCAGAATGAGGCAGTAAGGACGATATAATCAAAGCCTGTGCCGATTTGTTAAGTGTTGTTTTCGACGATTGCGATCGTCTTACCCATCAGTCCTATGTCCTCTCCCCAGTCCCAACCTGAACCAACTTCTACCCTTGAAGAACTCCGTGCCGCCCGCCTCCAGAAAGCTGAACAACTGAGACAAGCAGGGCTGAATCCCTACGCCTATCGTTGGGAGATTAGTCACGCGGCAGCAGTGCTTCAGGCAAAGTTTGCAGATTTGGCCCCGGAAGGGGAAGACCCGTTAGAGGTGTCGATGGCGGGTCGAATCATGCTGAAGCGGTTTATGGGGAAGCTGGCGTTTTGCACCCTGCAAGATGAGTCCGGTCAGATTCAGCTTTACCTGGAGAAACCCCGCATTAACGACCTGATGGGGGAAGAGGCGTTCAAGCGTCTGGAACAGATGTTGGACATTGGGGACATTCTGGGGGTCAAGGGGACGATTCGGAAGACGAAGAAGGGCGAGTTGTCCGTGTATGTCTCGGAATACCAGATTCTCACCAAGTCCCTGTTGCCACTGCCCGACAAGCGGCATGGGCTAACGGATATTGAGAAGCGCTATCGTCAGCGATATGTGGATTTGATCGTCAATCCCGAAGTGCGGGAGACGTTCCGGCGACGGGCACTGATTACGGCAGCGATCCGGCGCTATCTGGATCAGCAGGGTTTCATTGAGATTGAAACTCCAGTGTTGCAAGCCGAAGCGGGGGGAGCCGATGCCCGTCCGTTCATCACTTATCACAACACCCTGGAAATGGAACTCTATTTGCGCATTGCAACCGAGTTACACCTGAAGCGGCTAATCGTGGGTGGTTTTGAGAAAGTATTTGAGATGGGGCGGATCTTCCGGAATGAAGGGATTTCGACGCGCCACAATCCTGAATTCACGACGATCGAACTCTATCAAGCCTATGCCGACTACAACGACATGATGGCTCTGACAGAGACGCTGATCACCTATGCAGCCCAGCAGGTGTTGGGAACCCTGAAGATCACTTATCAGAGGGAGGAAATTGATCTCACTCCGCCCTGGCGCAGGGTGACCATGCACGAACTGGTGAAGGAAAAGACGGGGGTTGATTTTACCCAATTTACCGACCTGGCTGAAGCAAAGGCAGCCGCAACGCAAGCTGGAATTCACGGGCTTGATGAGTGCGCGTCGATCGGTAAGGTATTGAATGAGGCGTTTGAACAGAAGGCGGAACCGACGCTGATTCAGCCGACTTTTGTAATTGATTATCCAGTTGAGATTTCGCCATTAGCCAAGCCCCATCGATCGCAACCTGGCCTCGTGGAGCGGTTTGAGTTGTTCATCGTGGGACGGGAAACGGCGAACAGTTTCTCAGAGTTGACGGACCCCGTAGACCAGCGGGAACGATTGGAGGCCCAGGCGGCTCGGAAGGCAGCCGGGGATCTGGAAGCTCAGGGTGTAGATGAGGACTTCTTGACGGCCCTGGAACATGGCATGCCCCCGACGGGAGGGTTGGGGATTGGGATCGATCGCCTCGTTATGCTCCTGACCGATTCCGCCAGCATTCGCGATGTGATCGCGTTCCCATTACTCAAGGCTGAAAAGACTGAGAAGTCAGAAGCGACGGAAACTTCCCCATAAATTTCCAAAAGTGAAAGGGGCATAGAAACCCCATGCCCCTTTCGAAATTTTTGAACTCAATCAGTCTGTCAATCTTAGTTAGAAACCTCAGCCATCTCGATCACATTCCCGTCATAGTCCTTGACCAGGAAATTGAGCGGCTTTTCACGACGAATCTTGTGTTTCATCCCTCGCGTCTGGATGCGCATCAATACCTGATCCAGACATTCGCGATCGAAACATACATGACGCTGGCGGTTTTTCTCCCCAAAACTGGCCCCAGAAATAATATGGATTTGGGTATTTTTCTTGAGTTGGTACCACAACCCTTCGTTACTTGCCATTGGACGGGATGCCACTCCTCCGGCACCCACCATGTTGGGCGAGAGATAGAGGGGATCAACGGCTCCCATGCCGCCCATCGAACCCATCGCCTGATCGTAGTTGTAGTAGTAGTGTAGGGGCACATCTGCCGCAGGCAACCTCAGCATCCCCTCATAAAATCGCTTCGCCAACTCCAGATCCGTCACCATTACCGTATGAACTTTCGGGGCACTGGAGAGGAACATCCACATGGCAACCGCATAAGCCGCCAGCAACATGACCATCACCCCTTGCGTCGAAAACAAGCTATCCAACGGCAGGGAGGGCCAGAAGGCAAGATGGGAATGCAAAGCAGGAAGCAGATTCATGACCTGAGACAAACCAGTCTGAGATAAAACAGCCTGAGATAAAACAACCATTGATTACTATTGAGGGAATTCCAAAACTCGTCAATGAGTCTTCGCTAAATTCTAGTCTAACAAGATTGTAATAAGCAGCTTTCCGAGGGTTTCAGAGAAAAATTACATCTCCGCTTTAAAAAATGTGCTATACCCCAAAACTGTCGATATAGTATTGGGCATTCCCGATCGCGAGTTTTGTTGTGGCTAACAACCTGCATATCCCCATCTTTTCGGAAAGCAACCATCCTCTGATTCGATCGCTCTCCCACCTGAGTGATCAGGAGTTGCTCACCCTGTTTCAACGCCATCCCGACACAGGCCGATACTTCACGGCTCTCTTCTGTCGGTATCATCCGATCGTCTATACCCTGATTCAACATTCCGCCCGATCGCCTGTCCAGGCCGAGTACCTGTTTGCCCTCACTTGGCGACACATTTTTTATGAATTACGGGGGTTAGATCTCCAGAATCAAACAAACGTGACTCTCCAAAGTTGGCTGATTAACATGACGGCCTTCTGTATCAATCAGGCCAATCTCCCTCCCGTCGAATCGATTCACTATTCGTTACAGGCTGCCTCTCCGCCCTTCTGGTGTTACATTGAGCAAGCCTTGAACCAGTTGCCCCCGGTAATCCGCATCATGATTCTGATGGCCCAAACCTTTCACTGGAGCGAAACTCGGATTGCTGCTTACCTACAGGCGGAAGGCGAAAAGATGACCGCCCCGGAGGTGAAAGCACGGTTACAGGAGGGTTATCAACTCCTGGAAGCAGCATTGCCGGAAGACATTCGAGACATTTACCTGAATCCAGAAGATAATGGGCAAAGATGGGAAGCGGAGGAATCTGCCGCTTCTGCAAATCTCCTGTAATCGCATGGTGGAGGATAGATATGAGGCTTCCAAGTCTACCCCAAAGTCTTTTGCCCATTGTCGTCGCATCGTTGCAATTGGCAGTTCCCCTTTCGGCCTCTGCCCAGATCGGGGTGGGTCTCCCCCCAGCCCCGAATTTTAATCAGCAACTCAATATCAAGCCAAACAGTGGCACTCGTGGAGCCGATCGCAACGATGCAGATAAACTGGTCATCCTGGGAGGTCAGAGAGAAGCGCAGGGAGATCTCCGGGGGGCGATCGCAGCCTGGGAACAGGCGCGCGAGATCTACTGGGACATCAACGACATGGCAGCGATGGGCACGGTCTATGACTACATTGGTCTTGCCTATGCCCAATTAGGCCGATTCGATGAAGCAGAAGATGCCCTGCGGCGACGGCTAGCTGTTGCGCGGGACAATGGAGACTTTCGAGGGCAGATTTATGGACTCAATAACATGGGGACTATCCTGCTCCGTCGCGGTGGGATTGCAGGTGCCCAGGAAACCCTGGAGGAAGCCCTGGTCATTGCTCGGAATGTCCAGAGCGTTGAAGGGGAAGGGCTGACCCTGAGTAACCTGGGGTTGACGATCGCGGGATCTGGAAACTACGCTCGGGCGATCGCCTTTTATGAGGAAGCGATGCGGTTTCGACGACAGGGGGAAGATATCGCAGGGCAAACGAATACTCTTAACCACCTGGGTAGAGCCTACCAGATGAGCCGCAATTACCAGGCAGCGATGGGAGCCTACGGGGATGCGTTACGACTGGCCCGCTCGACAGGGGACGCAGCGAATCGCTATCGGGCGATCGATGGGTTGGTGGCGGTTTATCAGGCAACCCGTAACTATGGAAGAGCCACTGATTTGTTAAGTGAGCGTCTGTCCCTGGCACAAACCCAGCAGAGTCCTCGCCAAGTGCTTGAAACCGTGCTGGCAACGGCAAAACTCTATGAGGCAGCAGGCAACCTTCCCCAAACGGTTAACTACTACCGACAGGCGCTTGAGTTAAGCCGGAGTCTGGGGGATACGGAAACGGCTGGGATTATGCTCTATGAGTTGAACCGTTTGAATAATCAGGCAATCCGATAGGGGATTTGCAAATTAATAACTTACCAGTCACCAGGCTTCGACTTCGCTCAGCCCTCGATCGTTGGCAGGTTAAGCGAAGTCGAAACCCGACCCGCAGGTATGTTATTTTGCTGCATGTCCCTAGACGATGCAAACTTGCAAAACCTGGAAGAGGCCAAAGCCCCTTCTCGCTTCAGCGTAAACCGCTCTAATTGAGGAACACCGAGCCAGAGGGTTCAATCACCAGGGAACTGCGATCGGCAGCAAAATTTGTCGTTTCCACCAGGGTTGCTTCCAGGGTTCCTTCGGATGGGGAGGCGAGGGAGATTTGCAGGAATCCCCGATCTTCTCGTCCCAGAGTGAGGCTCACGGGGGCACGGAGCGATCGTAAGGTGATCTCTGATCGGCCTTGCAGAGACCGAAATTCTGTGTCGCCAATGACCTGATAGCGCACCACCGCATTCGTACGGTTGATTAAGCGAATCGTCGCCTGACCATCCACCAACCTGACCTGTGCGCTGGGAGCCTGTCGCTGCTCCGGTGAGGGAGGTTGACCGGAAGGGGCGGGCTGAACAGAGGGGGTTGGAGTGCGGCGCAGCGATCGATTGTAGGGCGCTTCGTTAAAAATGCTGGGTTGGGAAGGAGCCTGGGCGATCGGGACGCTGGCATCAGCCATTCCCATTGACGGCAGGACCAGCAACGCACTTCCCCAGAGTAAGCTCAGTCCTTTCACAATCTGATTCGGCTGTCTGGAATGGGACATACACAAAAATCCAGTTCAATGATTTCATCTTAGCCAGAGAAAGGAAGACTGAAATCGGAACAAAGTTAGAGATTAGCGGTCAAACGGTAGGATTGAACACTCCACACTAAAATTCCTAAAATTTGCTCGATCTGGTTGATGTAATATTCACTGAGATCAATCTGCACCTGATTGTCTTGAAACTTCAGAAATTTCCAGTTCGTACCTGTCGAAACCGCACCATAGATAGCGGTTTGGGGGGTGCCCTCCCGCTCATTAAATAGCCAAGCGGCATACATCTGGGCTGCACACTGACCCAAACCATTCTTCAAAAGATCATTCTTAGCCTCTACCAGTGTCACCACTGGAGCCGTCACTAGAGATTGCTCAGGGTTCGCTGTCAGGAGATAATCGCAGGCTCCATTGAGGCCACGAGAGGAATCGATCGTAAAATCCACGCCGGAAAAAAAGCCAATTTGATTTCTACAGAGCCGTCGCACTTCGAGCAATATGGGAGTCACCAGCAGTTCTGATCGCGCTTTTTCTGTGCTGATCGCCACCGCCAGTTCCAGACTTTCACTTAAGGTCTCTTGAAGCCGATCGGACCCTTTCACCGCCGGACACCCATCAAACAACCGGGGCACATCATGAATCACCAACCCCAGGTTCGTTTTGACTTTTTCTAAGCTTGTGAAATCACTGTAAGACATACAGGTGCAGATAGCTCAAATACTAGACTACTTATCTAGTCATTTATCTTGACTTCTTGCTGGCTTCTTACCAACTTTTTCACTAATTTCTTTTTCACTAATTTCTTAGTGTTATTTTGTCTACGAAACTGAGGAGAGCTAACCCGCAACTTCCACTGTGGCAGGGCAGCACTCTAACCAATTGAACTACAGTCCCAAGTTTTTCGGGTTTTCAATCAGGATCAACATTTTAGACATTGGTAAAAATCAACCCTTACCCTAAATCGCGTTCCTAACCACTCGTTTAAGACAGATTTAGGACAATGCGAGATATCGTACCTCAGAGGCAACAATGGCAACATGCAACTGAAGTTTAGCATCAAGGATAAATGATAGAGCTTCAATCCTTTTCTTGGCGGGGATTATGGCAATAAGCGAGATAGGGCTACCAATGAGACCATTGCTATCAAGATTTAGAAGACGTTCTTGCTGGGGTATTGAATTCAACCCTAGACCGTTATAGGCCAAGATTAGCACATCAAAATCAAGCACCTAATCAACAAGCTAAATCTAGCGAATCCATATTGATTGTTTGGTATGCCTGGGTAGAGATATTGAACCTGGCACAGCCACTACAGCCGATTATTATGAAACGGTATGTAGGATGCTATTGAAGACAAAATCTACTAACTCAGATGTAATCTGGTTTAGTAGTGCTCAAATTGCACCATCAATATTTAATAAGAGACTAGGCTACCTGAAGTCTATTTTCAAGTGGACGATTGCTCAAGGTTGGGTTGTTCTAGCCAGCAGGCTTTCCATCTTCGTTAAATTTTGCCTCATTAGTTTCCTCATTAGTTTTTTGATTAATATTGCCTTTTACTTTCTTGAAAAACCAAACACTCTTAAAAAAGACTTGAGAACTAACTTAACAAATTTATGACTGTTTCAAAACAATTACCTAAATAATAATTTTTCAATAAGTCTAAAACTCGATAATGATTCTCTCTAAGATTATCTATATTCCACTCATTAAAGCTCATGAAGATATAGTTAGTATTTGCTCTGTTTTCCATAGAGCCTTTATATTTTGCTTTCTTTTCAGGAAATTCCTTATTACTGAGAGAAGAATTTTTCTTTCTGTCTACAAGAACTATATTTCCTAACCTATGAACCCATTTCTTATGATCAAGTTCAGAGAAGGTAGAGGATTTCCCTAAAACTCGTGGCATTAAATGCTCTACTGATGAAGTACTGCTATCAAAATAGAGCCTAGAGTTTAGGCTACTAGATAATAAATCAACTTTTAACAGTAAATAGCGTGTTTTGTTGATTCTTTGTCCTGCATACTCCCCCCACCTTTCATTATCTAATAAATCCAAGAAGCTGCCAATGTCAACCGATGTAGAAGCCTTCTCATCTTGATATTCGTACCTTAAGACTGGAGAATCAAGAAACTGAGATGCTAGATCTTTGTAGTTACCATCTTGCTTTGCAATTTCTTCCATTTTCCTCAGGATAATAAATATCCTTGACTGAAGGTTTCCTTTTCCAGTCAACCAGTAAACTGAACAGAGATTATCTAGTTTGATTAAAAACTCGTGAATTCTGTACTCCTTAAAGCACTCTCTATAATGTAGTAACGGAGCTATATAGGCGTTTCCATAAGTTTTAGTCAATATGTAGTTGAGATTCACGAAAAAATTACCAACTTCACTGAAACAGATGTCATTACTGGTAACTGCTTGTAGATGTTTAGCATAGCGACCAATAAGTTCAAAAGTACCTTCTCCCTTAGTGAGCATTTTTCGACCATACATGAACTCAAAGGCTTTATTAAGACTTTGATTATCATCACTCCTATACTTCATTACTATGAAGACGATGGCCCACAAGAACTCATCAAACGATTTAAATGGCTCATCAATAGCACTTTCATATTTTTCCCATTTTTCAGCACACTCTTTTCGGTTGCCTTCATCTTTGATGTGCCTTAAATTCTGTGCCCTTAAGATATCACTTGCCTGTAACTGAAGACCTCGGCTATTTAACACAGTAAACAGGTTATACGCATCGTCAAGATTATTAGGGGTTGACAGATAAATGATTAAAACTTTTGTACAAAGGTATGCATAAAAATCCTTGAGATATTGCTGTAAATCTAGCTCTTCACTAAGCAACTCGTCAAACCAACTATGGATTTCCAAAATTGCTGCTGCCATATTTTTTACAGACACATCATTATCTTTGTCCTGTGCAATTTCTCTTAAAGTATCAAAATCCTTAGTTCCATTCTTTTTAAGTACAAACTCCTCCAAAAACTCTCTATCTTTTCTTATCTCAAATTCAATTCTATTTCTTTCAGGAA
>JANRKG010000500.1:0-5135 GCA_033763635.1 Leptolyngbyaceae cyanobacterium bins.59 | reverse complement strand
GCTCCCCTGGTTGAGATTAACAGAACGAGTAGCCTGAACATTCACACTTCCACCTTGTCCATCTACCGTCGCAGTTGAAATCCTGCTGTTATTACCCAGACTCAAGGTTTCCAGGTTTTGCAGACGAATGTTGCCTCCTGTCCCTGTCTGGGTTTCAGCAGTGAAATTACTTTGATTATTTAAGGTGACAGAAGATGCTGTAACTTCCAGGTCTCCTGCGCGTGCTGATTGAGTGCTGCTAACCGTAACCTGTCCACTATTTTCGACAAGCATTTGTCCGGTTAGCACCCGAATCCCTCTCGGATCACCAGAACCAGAACTGTCAAACAGCAAACGTCCGTTATTAATTTCGATACTTCTAGAGGCATTGACATCAATGATTCCCCCCCGTCCCGTATCTCTGGTTCTTGCAGAAATTTCGCCATCATTACGAATACTGAGAGACTGGGTCTGAATTTGCAATTCACCTGCATCCCCTGTACCAGAAGAATCTAGGAATAAACGGCTTCTAAAAGCTCCGGTCCGTCCACTGACCAATACATTAGGAGCAATAACGCTAAGTTGTCCGGCTTGCCCTGTACCGATCGTTTGAGCATCAACTTGCCCCCCATTTTGAACTGATAACGACTGAACGTTGAAGCGGATTGTACCACCATTTCCGGGGCCACGAGTTGCAGATAAAACACTACTTGGATTGACGTTACTTGCTCCGATTACTTCCATTGCAGCAGACGGGACATCAAAAGTTAAATTTGCTGCTCGTCCTTGAGCTGAAGCATTTCCCGAAATTTGCGCCCCATCACGAATGATAATTCTCGCAGGTCCAGGGTTCTGTCGAGGTTGAACAATAAGTTCACCTGCATTGCCCAGCCCAAATGCATTCAGAAAAATTCCCGTTTGGGTATTTCTAGTTGAAGTACCTGTGAGATTGAGTTCTCTCCCAATTTGGAGATTGATATTTCCACCTGCTCCCGTCCCCTGAGTTACTGCCGCAATAAATGAGCCATCATCTAAATTGAGTTGGCCTGTCGCAATCGTCAAATCTCCGGCCCTTCCACTACTGAGTTGATTGCTTTGGGTTGTAATGACACTTTGATTGGTTAAGGTAACACCATCCCTTACATTGAGGAGAATATTTCCACCCTGTCCTCCATTGGTGGCCGCTAAGGGATTATTCCGAGTATCATCTCCTGTTAGGGTGCTGATTTGACCGTTATTTAAAGTCAGTTGGTTGGTGTTTGTAACTGCGATCGTTCCCCCCCGTCCTTCCCCAAAAGTATTTGCTGAAAGACTGGCACCGTTTTGAATCGTAATTGTTGGGGCAGAAAGAGAAATATTTCCAGCATTCTGTGGCCCTCTGGTATCTGTGTTAATGCGTTGATTGATTGTAATTTGGTTCTTTGCTAAGAGTGTTACATTTCCAGCATTACTCGTATTGGAACTTGTGTTAATGGGTGTATTTAAGATCAATTGATTTCTAGCATCCATTGTGACATTACCACTAGGGCCGTTTGTTACGGGACTTGTCTGAACTCCCTGTACACCAAATACACTTGCTGAATTGACAGTGATGTTGCCACCCGGAAGGGCTAGATTGGGAGCGTAATGATTGGTCAACAGGACAGTGCCATTGGGGGCTGTGATAATAATGCTGCCGATCGTGATATCCGAGCTTGTAGCAGGTTGATTTAATGGCAGAGGTAGAGTTCCGACCGGGAAAAGACTTGGTGGTCCTCCAAAGTCAACAATTCCTGGTGCACCTATTACATTAGGATCAACACCAGATCGAATATCCAGAGTTGGGGAACGGCTTCCATCAATCGTAATTACCTGGCCACTTGAAAGCTGAACGTTCGCAAGTGTAGGTGTGTTCGTTGGGTTAATCGTATCGGATTGAAGATCGCTAGCGGTAATTAGCACTCCGTTAGGAATGGTTACACTTCCTCCAGCAAGAACATGCAATGATGCACCCCAATAAGCGCCAAAGGTAACATCTCCACTTGCATAGATAATTGGATCAGCAGGGCTGATTAAATTGCCTGGTTGATGATTCAGTTGCTCAATTCGGAAATTTCCACCTGTCCAATAGCGCGTATCGCCCAGTACAGCTTCAGGAGATCTCAAAATTAAATCTTCATTTGCTCGAAAACCACTATTGGGATGAGCCAATGCAAAAATATCAACCTGGTTATTACCTTGAACCAAAAGTTGTCCTCCTGCAACAGCCCAAAACGGTGCATTCACACTATCTCGGATTTTGACTGTATTCCCGGCCTGTAATATCAAATCCTTGATTGTTTGGATCTGACTTTCAATCAGGTTCAGATTGTTAGCGGCTGACAACGTTGCAGTTTGAGCCGTTAAAGAGCGAATGTTAATATCCCCCGATCGCGACTCAACCTCAATTCTTCCTTGCGGAGCCTGTAAGCTTCCACTGCTGGTGACACTTCCACCAGACAAAACCAAATCCTGACCAACCTGTAAAGTGCCAGCATTCGTAACAGGGGCCGATAGTCCTGAACCATACTGCAATCCAGGTCGAACGTTTGATTTGAATAAGGGAGGAGGTTGGGGAGTTGTGGCACTAAACACAGTGCCATCGGGAAACAACAGGCTATTTGCACTGCTGACAACCAGGGAACCCCGAATATCCAGGCTAGCATTGGCACCAAACAGAATCCCATTTGGATTAATCAAAAAGAGGTTGGCTGGACCATCGACACCCAATTTTCCCAAAATTTGGGAGGGGTTACTTCCTGTCACACGAGTTAGAATCTGACTCACTCCAACCGGATTGGCAAAGTAAGCGGTTTGACCCTCCAAAACATTGAATTCTAAGAAACTGTGAAATAGATTTGCCCCCCGGAGTGCCCCTCCATGAATCACTTCCAAAGGGAATCCGTTGATGCTTTCTGGCGCAACGACTGATGATTCAGACCCTAGGGTGCGATCGGGTTGTATTTGCGCGAGGGCTGAATGACTCAAGCAACTCTGAAATGCGCTGAAGCACAACGCACCTACCAGCAATTTAGTTCCTTGCATAAACTGAGTGACAGGAAGTGGGTGAAATGAGTTGTATTAAGACAATCGATGACAGAAACGATCAATCGTCTTTCTTGCGAGAACGAGGCGTTTTCCATAGCCCGATCGCCAGTAGCCCCAGCCCAGCCATAATTGAAGGTTCAGGCACTGTTTTTATACAGACACCATCCTCAGAGCAAGTTATTGGTGTCATTGTGAAACTACCCACTGGCGCACCAAAACCTATTGGAAGGGAGAATGGTAGTTTCTCCCAACCAGTAGGCCAATCTTCCGGTCTAATTCCCACAATTTGAAATTCACGAACTCCTCCGCCTTCATTCAAAAGCTTAAAATCAATTGTGTCACTAGCAGAGAATTCACCAATTGACTGGTATGTACCCTGTTCATTCTTAATACGGACAGTGAATGGTGGCGTTGGTTCTGAAGGACTAACGACACAGGGAAACCCAGAAATCGAGGTAAATAAAGTATCTCCAATCGTAACAAACTCAAATCCCATGCTCGCTGGTGGATCATACCATCGCCCACTCGGAACATCCTCGAAAATCTTCACTCCGTCCACAATGCGAGTTGGCAACAAAGCATTTCTCTGCCCATCTGTGACTGGGCAGACATAAGGAAGGATCGGTAGCGGTGGGGACTCACGGACTTGATTAACCATTGCAATTGCATCATTCACACACTCCGTAATGAGGGTTGCGATAAATTGCCCGACTGGGAGTAGCGCTTTCGGAATCCGAAAACCAAACACTTTGGCTTCGCTGCCAGCATTGAAAAAGTTAGTATCTAGTCCCGCTCTCACTAAATTTTCTTGAGATTGAAGTGCTACTTCACCAATCTTATTGCCTGATGCAATCACATTCGGCATCAAAGATGCCGGATCGCTATACCCGCCAGGGGTTGTATAGGGTGAGAAATAGGAACTATTCCATGCCAGGTCTCCCATACCAGCAGTTCTACCGGATGCAACCGAACGCAACATGTTATTGTGATTCGCAAGATTCGAGTACCCTGCATTTTCACGGGTTACGCTGGCGATTCGCACATTATCATAAATGCCTAGAGAGTTAACTCCAGAGTCGTTATTCAGGGCAAAGCGAATACCCATCAACTGCCCAGCATCACTCGCTGCTTTGAGATTACCCCGTCCGGAAAAGTCAAGAAACAGATCTCCCCAGCCAACGTTCCCATCAACGACATCGTAGCAACTCGGATCACCAGCAGGACATAACTGAGGCCGCCCTGTTGCTGGATTGATGGGAATGGTGTGTCCAAACGGAGGCAGGTTCGCACTAAAGGCAAACCAGATGCTTTCAGTTGCAAAGTCCTCCTTAAAGGCCATTCCATAAATTTCATAGATCGTTCCACCAGCTACCCGTCTACGATCGGGTCCCAATGCAAGACTGTCATTACCAGCATCGAGAGTATAGTGCCAACCCTGGTGAAATTGGGCACTAGCAGGTAATTGGGGTAAGAACAATACCGCACCGGTTAAAGCTGTGACAAATGAAACTTTTGAAAACATTGGTAAATTCCCTGAGTCATTCCTTGGAAAACTAAGCCTGTCTTGCCGAGCCGGAACACCTTTAAAGACTTATGTGACGGACTTCAGAAGGAGTAACAAAAAGGCTTTCAATCACTTAATTCATTTCTCAACTATCTTTAAGAGAAGTCTGAGAATCCTGACGTGTTGAAAGAAGACCAGCGCCTTACAAAGTTTCCTCCTAACTAATCCTACGGTCGAATTTTACATTTCCGTTCTAATTTTTCATTAAAGATTCAGTAAAGATACTGAACCTCTATCAGTATTCTTACTGGTATGACAAGTTTAGAGATGATATTTCAGTAGTTATGCTGTCATGCTTCATTTTTCTCCTACAAATCTATAAACCAAAAAAGCTATCATTTACTTCTCAGGTTTGCAGGGCTAATGATTACGCAAAAGGTGAGAGAGTGTTTGTAAGCAGAAATTATTGACTCGGCAATCGAAGAGCATACAGGATGAGAGGGAACTTCGATAAAATTAGAGGGTTGTGCAACAAGGAAGTGTGGGTTTGGTAAAATGGGAGCCTAACCGTCAGGAAGTTGGCCCA
>JANRKG010000499.1:0-9796 GCA_033763635.1 Leptolyngbyaceae cyanobacterium bins.59 | reverse complement strand
GGGCAAATCCAACCGTCCCCTTGCGACCATTATTTTCCAGCGCATCCGCACGGTTGAACTCCTCTCGCACATACTCTGTCACCTTGTGGTAGAGTTGCTGCTCCAAATCTGACAGGCGATAGCCAACCGTGTAAGCTTTTCGCTCTGGAAACAGGGGTTTGCCATCGAACTTGAGTAAATCTTCCTTCACCAGTCGCCGCATCAAGTCCGAGGTGTCGGTTGTGTTGGTGCCTCCTCGAAACCTGCCCTCGAAGCGATCGCTATCCAGCAATGCCATGAAGAGTTGGAAGTCCTCTTCCTTTCCGTTGTGGGGTGTGGCGGTCATCAGCAGGAGATGGCGGGTGATGTCTCCCAACAACTTACCTAGTTTGTAGCGCTTCGTCTCTTTGACTTCACCCCCAAAAAAAGAGGCAGACATCTTATGCGCCTCATCACAAATCACCAGATCCCAATCCGTCTGGGCCAGCTTCGCTTGCAGATCATCATTACGACTCAGCTTGTCCAACCGAACGATCAATAGGGGGATCTCTATGAAAGCATTCCCAGTACGGGCGGCTTCAATGCGATCGTTGGTCAGGATGTCAAACGGCAGGTGGAACTTCTGGAATAATTCATCCTGCCACTGAGCCGCAAGGCTGCCAGGGCAAACCACCAAGCAGCGGTGCAGGTCTCCTCGAATCAGCAGTTCCCGCATCAACAACCCAGCCATGATTGTCTTTCCGGCTCCGGGGTCATCTGCCAACAAAAACCGTAAGGGCTGTCGGGGAATCATCTCCCCATAGACTGCCGTGATCTGGTGGGGCAGTGGTTCGACCAGCGATGTGTGAACCGCCAACAGGGGATCAAAAAGGTGAGCCAACCGAATCCGGTGAGCCTCCGACACCAAGCGGAGCATGGCCCCATCCCCATCAAAGCTCCAGGGTTGTCCAGTTGTGACAATCTCTAGATCAGCCTCACGATCGCGCAGCACCAATTCCTGGCCCAGATTGCCACTGGCATCCTTATAGACCAGTTCAATCACGTCATCACTGGGCTGGGTCACATTAACAATGACGACATTCTGGTTGGGCAGAATTCCTTTCACAGTCGTACCGTGAGCCAAATCCTCAAGCCGAGCCATACGACGCTGCTCCTGAATCTGCTATCTCTTGCCCTAACGGTGGCATACCCCCAGCCCCTGATTCCTGCACCACCCGTTCCAATTGCTTGAGTGCGAGAGAAGAGGGTTGCATTCTGCCCTTCTCCCACCGACTGACTGTTTCACCGGATACCCCCAGCCTGTTACCAAACTCCTTCTGCGTCAGTCCGATCGCTTGACGGAGTTCTCTAATGAATTGACCGATCGCTGGTTGTTGGGCAGGCAGGTGAGGCATGGGAGTAGCTTATTTGACGGACATCAAATTTGTCCTTATTCATCTTTCCCTGAGTCCGAGAAAAAACACAGAATTGGTTATGAACTTTAGATTTCGTAACGAAAAATGAAGTTTGAGCGTCCGTACTATCCGCAACCAGAAGACAACACCAAGCACAATACCCCAAGAGCGATCGCTCTTGGGGGCAGGACAACGATTCGCGCTTTTTGGTGTCAACTCGATCCAGATAGCAAATTCAGAAACTCGCATATCCAGCCCGATAGGGCAAACTCCCTGACTCGAAGCGATCGAGCAGGATCAGACGGTTCCACTACAGGATCTCATCCTACTCTCCGAGGCAAGAGCCATCCCCCTCTATTTGAAGCAGTATTTTCGATTACCAGTAAGCAGAGTAAGATCAAGGAGTAGCTCCGTGAATGGGTCTGTAGCTGCCAAAGACCGAATGACGCAGGAATCGAAGGTGGCAAACTCTCTAGAAACACAAGAAGAAACAGAGCAACCCTCTAGCCAGGAAAAACTTCCTACCAAAGCCACCCTTCGGGACAGCATGGCAAATCTCTACGAGATGCTCCTGATTGGGTCAGAAATTCTCCTTGACTTAGAACACGCCTCAAACAATGACAACCCACTGCCTGAAAGCATCTCACCCCATAACCGAGAGCAAATCGAAAAATTAGACCAGAAGATCAAAGAACTGGAGACTGAGCTTGGTAATCGTCTGCGACTCGCTTTCGGTGCAATGCTAATCCCCCTTGTTGTACCTCCTCTGTCTGGGGCAGCGTTTGCCATGATTCCTTTCCTACCGGGGGTCTTAAACAGACTGCAAATTGTAAACCGCCTCCGCAATACTGCCGTTGCTTTGATCGAGACGTTCAGTGACCAAGGAATTATCGTCAACTGCAATGTCGAGGTACCTGAAATAGGTACACTTGACCTATTCATCCGGTTTCCAAATCAACCGAAGGCAATTTTCCTGGTCAGCTTACGCTCTAAAGGAAAGTCGAAGGTCTTTTTTCGTGAAGCTAAGGAAGCCTTCTACTATCAGCGAAAAGGCAGTGGGCTAAGACCTCTCAATGCAGACCCATTTCGAGACCTCGGTGTACAGGAGAATTGGCTTCGGCAGAATCGGCAGGATCTGTTTGGTGAATCCTTAAGGGATCGAAAGAGATCAGCAATCAAAATACTTGCATTTGCCGGGGAAACCAGTATCGGAACGCACTCAGATCATCTGTATACTGAGATCGGAAGTGAGAAAGTCTTGCTAACCAAAACGAGAGTTACCGTTTACGTTATGGAGGCCGCCCAACTCATCGCATTCATTCAAAGCTGGCTCAAGAACTTACAAAACCCCCAATAAAAGCGAAACCCCTTGCGGCAGAGAGCTGCAAAGGGATTCCAAAACTTAAACCGGGGTGAACCCGAAAGGTATTTGGTTTGGTGCCAATACCTACAGTATATGCTGTCTTGGCGTATTACAACATCTATATAAGAACTCTTGAAGTGGAAATATCCACCCTTCTATGAATTCTCATAGCTGCCAATACTCAAAGTAAGGGTTCGCTCCGGTTTCCTGCTCTCCCCAAAGGAAACCCAAATGCTCCCCATATCAGAACGAACAATCCCTGAAAACGTCTTCCACCCAGACAGAGCTATTGATTGCTGGCTAACAGGTTTACTGTCCTCTGCCTTTGCCTTTCAACAGCACAAACTTCTCTCGACGGGGGGCGGTTTATGACTGCTCTTCTCTGTGGACATGATTGGATGCTGAACGACTTTCGTAGCTCTGGCATCCCAGATCGGCTTACCCTCGCTAACGCCCAATGGCTCGGTGAAAAAGCGGCCCTCAGTGCCCTCATTGAGGACCAAGTTGACAAAATGCAAAAGGTCACGAGTTACGTGACCCGTGGCGTAGCCATGCTTCTGAAGAAGTATGAGTTTGTCGAGCAAGGAGGTTGGATTGCCTACGGCACCACCCTCAACGGAGCGACAGCAGAGACCCCCATCTTTAAACCCCAAGCCCCCCGAAAAGCGTCTAAAGGTTTTGGCGAACAGAAAGAAAAGCTGATCAAGTATGAAACCCCACCAGGCTCCACTGCTGTTCCACTATTACCCTTTGTAGATGCCGAAACAGAAGCCAATCTGTATCAGAAATACAAGGTAACTGCCTTGGAGGGTGAAACGTTCTGGCAAGTCGTACACCGCTGTAACCTCCCTATTGCCATCACTGAGGGGTTGAAGAAAGCACTCAAGTTAATAAACGAAGGCATTCCAGCGATCGCACTGCGGGGGATCACCTGCTGGCATCAGAAGGGAATCTTAGAACTGCATGATCCTCTCAAGCCGTTTGTAACCCCTGACCGCAAGATTCACATCATCTTTGACCAGGATGAGAAGCTTGCCACGCGAGCCAAGGTCTATCAACAGATCCTGAAACTGGGAACCGTATTAGAAAAAGACGGTTGCAAGGTAACTGTACCCATCTGGGAACCATCCGAGGGCAAAGGTATTGATGATGCCCTGGTTCAGCAGGCAAATCCTGCCCAGTGGCTCCAGCACACCTTAAAGGCTGCTCTTGGCTTTCAGCAGTACAAACGCCAGAACTGTGTTCCTGGCCTACTGGCTGCTATACAAAGATTAAACCGATTGTCATACCGCATCGAACGGGAGACGGAAGGCGAATACTTGCCAGAACTGCCAAAACTCAAGCTAGGATACCTCCACGCTCTGTGTGCTGCGATGAACAGCGGTAAAACCTACCGCACCATTCGAGATTGGATTGCCCAATGCCGAACTCTAGGTATCTTGGCGATCGTTCTGGCCCCTCTCAATAGCCTGGGACAGCAAACAGCCCAGGAAGCGGGCCTACCCCACATCCATGATTTTGGACACAGCGAAGAGGAACAAACAGCGCTCTGGGCGATGGTACGCCATCAAGGTGGCCTGGTCCTGTGTCCGAATTCTCTCCATCGCCTCCCGGACTGGCTGATGGCTACCCCGATTGCCCTGTTCCTGGATGAGGCCAATGCCACCATCTACCACACCCTATCTGGAGATACCACCTGTGCCCGCTACCAGCAGGTTACTGGCTTATTCGCTCAGGTCATGCGTCATGCCATCACCACTGGCTGTATCGTTATGGCCGAGGCAAACCTTCCCGATCGGGCTGTGAAGCTGGTGCAGGAATTGGCGGGAGTGGACAAGGACAAAGTTCGTGTCTTTTCTCATCAAAAACAGGCTGACCCCTGGAACTGCGTTCTGTACCAGGGGCCTGTGAATGGCTTCAGATATCGACTGATGGAGACTGTGAACTTTGGCAGAAAACTGCTCATTGTCACCAGCTCTCAAGCTGAGGCCGTCAAGCTAGAAAAGGCTTTGGCTGCAAATGGTGCTATCAAAGTGATTCGCATTGATGGTCAGACGAATCAGAAAGGGTGTTTTGACGGCTTCTTCAATGATCCTGACCAATGGCTGAAAGACCATCAACCGGACATTTTGATCCTGTCTCCATCTGCTAGAACAGGAGTGTCGATCGAGGGGGGTGTCTCTGCCCAAAATGCCTACTTCAGCGAAGTGTGGGGCTACTTCTCTTGTCTTGCAACAGACAGTCACATGCAGCTATTGGGCCGATACCGCCCGCCTGTTCCCCGGCATATCTATACGCTGCCGCTCATCCTGGGCACTTCCGATGAGATGCTGGGATACTCATCTGCTATTTCAGCGCGGTGGGAGCTTAATATCAAAGCCATGACAGCCCTGGCAGGAATGGAAAGCCCGCAACAGACCGCAGACGAAATCACCTGTCTCAACTACATGGCTGCTGCTGTCAGCGTATCCGGTCTTCAGAAAAGGATTGCCTTTGATGCTTTACAGGCAGACCTGAAGACAGCAGGACATCATGTCACGGTTACGAAAGTTGCCGAGAATCGGGCCACGACTCAGTTGTGGAAAACGATTCAAGAGCAGATTTGGCGCAATGATGCCCAGAAGATGGCAGAGACCCCGATTGATCCACAACAACACACACTTGAGTGGGCCAATGACTCTCTCGAATCAATGGAAACCACGGAAGCGAACCGAATCCGGGCGCTTAAAGTCATCTATCGGCACCAGTTCCCTGGCATCCTATTCGACGATGCAGAGGAATGCTACCAGAGCATCATCAAAGACAGGGGCAAGCTTGCTAGAGGCGCTCGATTCCAGGCTGAAGCTGAAAACCCAGAGGCCCTGAAGGACCAGGATATCGCTGAGGCTAGAAAGGTACTTTCTGGTCAGTACCGCGCCTTCCACAAACTGCCCCGTCGCTACGCTCTAGCCGTCATCTTACAGAAGACAGGCATCCTGGAACTGTTGAATCTCGATAGCACCTACAGCAACCACGATCCTCGTGCCATTGCAACCCATCAGATTTGCTTGAAGCATCAGAGGGAAATCCTCTACTGGCTCCGTCTGCAAATCAAGCCGGAACACACTCCAATTCAAACAGTCAACAAATTACTGGCAAAGTTGGGACTTGGTGCCGAGGTCATTAGAAAAGAGGGAAGCAGGGGCACCCAGACCAAAATCTGGAGGGTCATGGGCTTAGATGATCCTTTGAGAACCAGGCTCCTCGAAGCAGTCAGAGCAAGGTTAGCTTCTCGTAGTCTTAACTCGTTAATTAAGGAAGATCCCCCTATACAAGCTGAGTCTACCGAGAATTCATCCTCCCCGAAGGAGGAGATCAACCTTTCCCCCGGACAAAAGTTCCGGTGGTCCCGCAGCGGGGAGGTTCTGCTGGCCCAGTCTATTCAAGGAGGGATTGTTTTGGGCAAGCGGTTAGGTGCGCTCATGAACTGGGTGTCAGCCTATATCCCTTTGAGTGAAGTTGAATTGGTAGTGTAGACACTGCCTTGCAACCATGATTAACGGAATGCACAAATCAAATCTTTGTGCCCCGTTTCGCTTGCTGTGCCCATCGCCATCCAACCGGATTCCAGGTCACAGCCATTGGGCGATCACCGATCGGCTTGAAGGATCGACATCCACTACCCTCACTCCATCGTCACTCCCCCTCCAGCCCGATCGGGCAAGTTGGCAGGGGAAGTCTTGGTGCAGGAGCAAAACGCCATCACCGGCTGTATTCATCTGTCTTGCTCTGCCGCTTCTGAACCCCCTTACGCCCTTCTTCAAGGCACTGGAACTCCATGCGTTTTCCTCTAAGCCGATAGAATGTGGAAGCAGCATTCTCACTGAAAGCGTACTCAACAGTCCGCTTCGCATAACCATCCCAATCGGCGTACCCATCCGGCCATCGGGCATCCGGGTATCGCCCTGGGGCACATTGCCGAACTGCTTTTTCAATATTGCTCTGGCTATGCCGGGTAATCCGCATCCGCATTGCCACCACTGCATCAACCTGGGTTAGCTCCCTGTCCTTATTCTTCCAGAGCGAATAATGATGTCTCTGGTAAGCCACGATCGCACGTTGAACCTCCGCATCCTCCAAACTCTGCTGAACCTCCTGCTGCTCAGAACTTGATTCCTGGCTCTCTTCCTCCAATGCGATCGCAGCAACAGGTAACTCTTCTGAATTCTCTGTATCCTCCAAACTCTGTTGAACCTCCTCCAAGTTTTCTGGAGCATCCTGCTGCTCAAAACTTGATTCCTGGCTCTCTCCCTCCAATGCGATCGCAGCTTCAACCGAGGCAACAGGTAACTCTTCTAAATCTACTGGAGCAGTAATGACCGAAATCACAGACACATCTGGCAAAGTATCCACCTGATTTTCGGCCTGTCGTTTCTTTCGCTTGGCGGCTTCTAGATTGGCTTGCTGCAATTGCCACTGCTCTAGATCCAGGCAAGGAGGATACTGCGATCGAATCTGCCGCCGTTCTTCTTGATGGCGATCGCTCAAAGCAGTCCGCTCCTCTTTCTGTTCATCCGCCAGGACGCTCTGCACGGCATTTCGTACCTGCCCCAGTCCTTGCCACTCCAAAGCCAGCACTTCTTTACGTTCTTGCTGCTGCTCCTGGCAAAGCTGCTGGGCCTCCGCTTCCTGCCGTCTCTTCAACTCCAGTAGTGCGGATGCTTTGGCTGCCTGGTAATCCTTTCGCTCTGCAATATAGCGATCCCAGTCCGGCACCTCCTGGAGCGGTTCCGGCCCTCTCTCTGCGATCGGGCGGACTTCCAGGGGTGGCTCATACGCTCCCAGGCGCTTCTCCATTTTGGAAAGACTGGCATTGCGGTCTGCACTACTGGCTTTTACGGCAATGTCTCCTACGAATATTTTGGCTCCGCTGCCTACTCTCTCATACCGCATCCCTTGTTCTGCCAGCAACCGATGCAACTCCTGCCAACTGCTGACCTGCTTCAAGATCGGGGCCGCCGTCTCGATCGCAATCCGCTCTGCTGACTTTTCGCCTGTGCGCCATTCAACATCCCGTTGCTTTTGGGCAGGTTGGCGGGATTTTTCTGAAGTCTGTACCCGCTCCACTTTTCCATCAATCACCTGATGGCGGCCATGCGGTTCTCTCTGCCACCCCTGGGCATGCTCAATTCGAGCAATCGCCCGGTGGGCATCTTCAATATCAAATCCGCGATGGGGATTGATGACCTTCAGCGTAATCGGATGAACTCGATTGATTGCAAGATGCAGGTGCAAATTATCGGTATCCGCGTGCAAACCAAAGATCACCTGATGATCCTGCCATCCCAATTGGTCAAGGAAGATATCGACAGCCTCTTCAATCTGCACTTCGCTTGGACGTTCCCCTTCATGCCAACTCAAGACGAAGTGGCTGATCGGGTCTTTACTTCGAGGAGCATCCTGAGCCAGGGCCAGCATCTCTGCCTTCTGGCTATGGTGCTTTTGCGTGAGAAAACCACGCGACCCCGTATAGACACACTTCTCCTGGGAGTCCTCTCGTTCAGGCGATCGGATGTAGTCGGTCAGTCGGAAAATGCGAGTGGACTTGGAGGCAGATTTGCGAGGGTTCTTAATCTTCTTGACGATCATCGTCTGTCTCGCGGCTCAGTTGCTCAATGAAGTTCCCCACTGCCCCCAGCGCTTCAACAACCGTAGAAGTATAAGCGCCTCCACTATCGTTATTGACCTTTTTAAGGAGTCCTCCAATTCGTCGCAGATCTCGGATCATCTGCTCATCAGTGCGAGAAATAATTGGCTTGCCAAGGCTACGACGGCGCATAAATTCGGACAGCGTGAGTCCAGCGCGATCGGCAGACTCCTGCATCTGGGCTTTCTCAGACCTGCGAACACGCGCCCGGACTACCTGGTCAAGGGGTTCTTCTTGTGGCATGGCTGTTGATTAAAAGTTGGGAATAGGTTGATCGCTCTTTCGAGCCAGCGGCATTTCAGTGGAGTACGGATGCGGCTGTCGGGGTCAAGGGGGTGGAACCCCTTGCAGGATAAAGCCAGATTGTGAGAAGCGATCGCGCCGAATAATCTGGTGGGCCTTGGAGCGTGTAGCTACAAGGCTTATCCTGTACCCAAGAATGCTGGCCTAAATGCGGACAATGAACGGACAACAACCAATACGCAAAAATGACTTTACTGCGGATAGATCTGACAGACAACAGGGGAAATCCCTAGAAGACATGCAGAGCAGCATTTTCCCGGATGCTAATGACCTCAATTAAGAGGCTATGATGCTCACTGAATTTACAAATTTTCCACCATTCAATTGCTATGGAACCGAAAAAACGGAAGAAGTTTAAAGTTGAATATCTCAAAGAAATTAAAGATGAATTATTGGAAAAGTACCCTACTAAAACGAATGATAAGGAACTGAATCAGAAGAAAAGCATTAAGCGTCTTACTACGGTAATTAAAACTCTTCGCAAAAGAGGTTACACCTATGAAGAAATTGCCGCCATACTCAAAGAGATGGGTTTTGACATAAGCTCATCAACGCTGAAGAGCTACACGCAGCGAGGAAAATCCAATAAAGCTGGATCTAATCAACAAGCAACAGATCAAGCACAACAAGCAACAGATCAAGCACAACAAAAACCAGCTAAAACACAACAAAAAACAGATCAAGCAGAAGCACTTTCAGAAGGTGAAACACTGAACCACACTGAGGAAGCAGAAATTACAGATGTGCTAGTTGAATTTACTGATGAAAAACAGGGTCTTGATGAAGAACCAGTAGAAACTCCACTAGCCAAAACTGAGACAGAGGATAGTATCGGAAAGTTATTCAATTCTCAAATTGAGGTGCGCGATGACAGCGACGAGCTATAACCAGGAAGACACACAAACCATTTACTTTATTGGTGGCAGCAAGGGCAGGGCTGATCTATTGAAAAAAGGAAAGTAAGCGGGGAATATCATGGGCAACGCGGCGAATGGCCTGAGTAATCGAGTCATAGCCGTGGGAGCGAAACAGATTGAGCACAATGGTGCGGACAATCGCAAAATTGACCAG
>JANRKG010000498.1:0-23826 GCA_033763635.1 Leptolyngbyaceae cyanobacterium bins.59 | reverse complement strand
CTGGTCAGCCTGATCTTCATCGTGACGGTGGTTCGTGCCCCGATCCAACCCTGGATTGGGCACTGGTTCCACTGGGATACGGCTTTCCGTGCCCGTCGGGACTACCAGCGCAAATCCCTTGAAAAAATTCTCACCCTGCCGTTAGAGTTCTATGACGAAAACAATGCGGGGCGGATTGCCGGACGGATTGCACGGGGATTATCGAACCACACCTGGACCTATCCCGAAATCACCGGACAATTGTTTCCCAAGATCTTTCGCGTCCTCGGCATTTTTGTCGTGATTTGGCTGATTGAATGGTGGATCGCGGTACTGTTTCTGACTTCCTTCGTCTTTATCCTTGCTTTCAGTTTGAAGAACCTGAAGGATCTGACGGATGAAGAGGAAATGCTGGACCGATACGCAGAGGAAACGGAAAGCCGTACTGCGGAAGTCGTCACCAACATCAAAACGGTGAAAGCTTTTGCCAGGGAATCCTCAGAACTCGCCCGTCACCAACAGCGCTGGAATCGAGAGTTCAAAGTTCTGAACTACCGAATTCACATGGGGTACGTGCAACTGAATACCTGGCACCGGACGATCGTCCAGACCTGTGTATTTACCGTCCTGGCTTCTACCTTGTTTGCCACCGTGCAGGGTCGTATCTCGTTAGGGCATTTCATCACCACCCTGACCGTTTCCAGCATGGCTTACTCCGAACTGGAACCGATCAGTAACCTGGCAGAAGTGTTTGCCCGTCGGTATGCGTCGATGATGCGCTTCCATGAATTCATGCAACGCCCGATCGGTGCGGATGCTGGAAATCTAGTGGAAGTAGGTTCTGCGCCAAAACCCTACCGATTCACCGGGAAGGTGGAGTTCGCAAACCTCACCTTCGGCTATGACCCCGATCGCCCGGTACTTAAAGACATCAATCTCCTGATTCACCCCTGCCAAACGGTCGCACTGGTGGGTCGTTCGGGGTCCGGTAAGTCAACACTCGTGAAGTTGCTATTCCGCTACTTTGAGCCAAATCAGGGCCAAATTCTGATGGATGGTGAAGAGATTCGGACGCTGGATATCACCCGCTATCGGCGACGGTTGGCGATCGTTCACCAGGAAGTGGATGTGTTCAACGGAACTCTGCTGGAGAACCTGACCTACGGCAACCCGGAAGCCAGCTTTGAGCAAGTAGAAGAAGCCTGTCGCATTGCGAGGACCGATGAGTTCATCCGGCAGTTTCCCAGAGGCTATCAGACGATCGTGGGAGAACGGGGATTACGCCTTTCCGGTGGCCAGCGGCAACGGCTCGGCATCGCCCGTGCCCTGCTAGTGAACCCGGATGTGCTGGTGTTTGACGAGGCAACATCCAGCCTGGACTACGAATCGGAGCGGGAAATCCAACTTGCGATGCGTAACTTGTTTGGCACCCGGACCCTGATCATCATCGCCCACCGCCTGAGTACCGTGCGGGAAGCAGATCAAATCGTGGTGTTGGACAAGGGTTGCATCTCTGAAGTGGGAAGCCATGCCCAACTGCTACAACAGGAAGGAATTTACCGACGGCTCCATTCCCTGCAAGAAACAGGGGAATTGTTGGTGTAATCCTGAATTTGTCTGAAAGGATGCGAAATTTCGCATCCTTTCAGAGTTATCAAAATCATTAACCCTCATGATTCAAAATCATCATTCTGGCATCGCCTGTCACGCTGCCATAAATTCCCAATTCCAGGTAAACTTTTCGGTGTGGATCTCTTTAAGTATTGAGTAGACCTATGATTCTCCCCGGTTCCGCCATTAAAGTTACCAACCCTGACGATACATACTACGCCTTTCAGGGTCTCGTACAGCGAGTTACAGACGGCAAAGCTGCCGTTCTCTTTGAAGGGGGCAACTGGGACAAGCTGGTCACATTTAACTTATCTGAAATCGAATTAGTTGATGCGACCGCAGGGCGCAAGAAGAAATAATTGATTGGGTAATGGGTAATGGGTGATGGGTCATTGAGGGAATAAAACCCATTCCCCATTCCCCGATCGCCCTCCCAAGTCTTGATTAAAGTTAGTCCTACAATTTCCAGAACGGATGTTTTATAGTTTGTCTGTAGAGCATTCGTTCTTTTTATGCGCCTGCCCCTCCCCCAGTTTTCCTCTGGCAATCGCCATCCCAGCCATTTCGCAGAAGTGATTGAAACCGCTTCTACCGAGTTTCTGGCCCAATGCCTGGACCCGGAGAGTCTCAATTTTCCTGTCATGCCGCCCTTCGGCAGTTGGGTAAAAGCGATCGATGAGGACTCCGGGAATCAGGTTTATGCAGTTGTTTACCATGCCACCACCAGTCCGATCGATTCTATCCATCGGGCGCGGGCTTTGGGGTTGTCCTTACAAGAACTGCGGGAACAACAACCCCAGATTTTCGCCATGCTCAAAACCGAGTTTCGGGCGGCGATCGTCGGTTTTCAACTGCCCTCTCAAGGCCGACAGGCGGGTATGATTTATCAACATCTTCCTCCCCGTCCGCCCCAGGTCCACCAGGCCGTGTATCGCTGCGAACCGGAAGAAATTCTCACCTTTACCGAACAGTTTGATTTTTTGCGAACCTTGCTCCAGGTCAGTGGTGCCCCCGTAGAGGCTCTGGCGGCGGCGGCAGTGCGGGAGGTGTATCAGTTGCGGCAACTCGATCGCACCTGGCTCATTCAGGCAGGGCGGACAATCAGTGTGTTGCTGAAGGATGACTACGATCGTCTGCGAATCATTCTGAGCCAAATTCATTCATAGAGAAATTTCGGTCTAGAGAAAATTCGTCTCTGGGAAGATGCTTCTAATAAAGGGATCAGGGATGCTACTGGCGTAAAAGGATTGGGTTATTTAGTCACAGAAATAACCTGGTCCCTCGTCCGCCGCCCTGAATCCCAATTCCATGAGTGATTTTCTGCACGTTCTTCAAGAACCGATCGTTTCTTTCTCAATTCTGCTGGCAGTCATTCTGACCATTCCTCCCCTGGTGGAACGGCTGAAATTACCGGGGCTAGTCGGTTTGCTGGCGGCAGGTGTTTTGTTGGGACCGAATGGCCTCCACTTGCTTGATAAAAGCACCGACACGATGAGGCTGCTGTCCGAGATTGGACTGCTGTATCTAATGTTTGTCGCGGGGCTGGAAGTGGATATGGTCCAGTTCCAACGTATGAAGTATCAATCGATGGGCTTTGGGTCATTGACGTTTATCGTGCCCATGATCACCGGAACGTTGGTGGGTCAACTCTTTGGATTCAGCCTGAATGCCTCAATTTTGCTGGGTTCCATCCTGGCCTCTCATACCCTGCTGGCTTACCCGCTCGTCAGTCGATTAGGAGTGGTGAATAATCGGGCTGTGATGGTGACGATCGGGGCAACGATTTTTACGGATGTGGGGGCATTGCTGGTCTTGGCAGTGTGTGTGGGCATTCATGGGGGGAACTTTACGATCGTTAATTTGATTACCCTGCTGCTCTCCCTGGTCATTTATTCTGCGGTGGTGCTGTTTGGCTTTGATTGGGCGGGACGGGAGTTTTTTCGCCGCTCTGGAGATGACGAGGGCAACCAGTTTCTCTTTGTATTGCTGGCGATCTTCCTGGCTTCTTTTGGCGCAGAACTGATTGGAGTTGAGAAAATTGTGGGGGCCTTTCTGGCAGGGTTAGCGGTCAATGGGGCCGTAGGAGAAGGCCCAGTGAAGGAGAAAGTCACCTTTGTGGGGAATGTGCTGTTCATTCCCTTTTTCTTTATCAATATTGGCCTTCTCATTGACGTACAGGCGTTTATTCGCAGTACTCAGTCCATGACATTGATGCTGGCGATCGTCGGGGGATTAGTTGCCAGTAAGTTCATTGCTGCATTTTTAACCAAACTCATCTACCGTTTCAATCAGAATGAAATGCTGGTGATGTGGTCTCTTTCACTTCCCCAGGTGGGGGCAACCCTGGCGGCAACGCTGGTTGGGTATGAGGTGGGGTTGCTGAATGAGGAGGTATTGAATGGGGTGATTGTGATGATGCTTGTCACTTCAACCCTGGGACCGCTCATTACTTCTCGAACTGCCCCTAACTTAATTACAGAAGCGACACTCTCGGAACCCGCTTTATCCCTGACGCAATGGGAACGATCGTCTGACGACCCACCTTACAAAGTTGTTGTTCCAGTCTACAATCCTCAAACTGAGCGGCATTTGATTGAAATGGCAGCGCTCTTGGCCCGTTCGGAATCAGGGCGCATTGTCTCTCTGTCGATCGCAACGGTTCATACCCATTTAGATGCGCCTGAACTCAAGCAGGTCCTCCAACGGGGAGATGTGCTCCTGGAACGGGCCAGGGAAATGGGTGAAGACCTGGGAGTACCCGTTGACCCCATTCTGCGAATTGATGATGGAATTGCCCAGGCGATTAGTCGAGCCAGTCGAGAACAAAACGCTTGTCTGATTGTGATGGGTTGGGGCAGACGTACCGGATTGCGGGCCAAGTTGTTTGGCAATGTGATTGATAGTGTTTTATGGTCGGCTCACTGTCCTGTGGCGGTTTCTCGTCTGCTCACGTCTCCGACTGAATTTCGCCGGATTTTGGTGCCAATTGAAAACCTGACCCTGCACAATTTAGGCTCAGTGCGATTTGCCCAAATCCTGGCAGAGAATACTCAGGGACAGGTGACGCTGTTACACGTCGTCGATCGCCATACCTCGTCCAGTCGCCTTGCCTGGATTAAATCTCAACTCTCCCTACTGGTAAGCCGTTTGGAATTTACGACTCCCCTCACCATTGAGGTCGTTGCCCATGACAGCATTGCCCACACCATTCTCAACTTTGCGAAAGATGTGGATCTGGTCGTGATGCGATCGGTACGGTATCGCAATTCGGGAGGTGGCTTAAATCTCAGTGATGTCACAACTGAAGTAGTCCGCCACATTAACTGTTCAATCGTTCTGCTGGGAGAACCGCAACGCCCTGTCGTCTTGAATGAAACGCAGCAGGAAGGAGAAGGCAGTTCACCTTTATTGCCAAAACATCCTAGTGGGACATCCGTGTAATTGAAGAGAGGGGCTAAGGAATGGTAAAAATCCCGGTTGAATTGGGGTTAAATTTTGCGGGTCTTCAACGCGTCAAAATTTCCTGACGGAACTCTATGCTGCGGCATAGTTCTTCAGTAACAACCGCCCTCTCGCATCCACACTGAGATCCCGGCCCGGTATCAAGCCCTGACGTACCAGACTATGGTAAACCGGGAGGGAAATCAAACAGTGAATTTCGTGCATAATCTCATCGGGAATGAGAGAAGCAATCGCCCAGTTCACGACATCCGGTTCAGACCCAATTAAGCGCTCCAGGCTGATTAAGACCAACCCCGCGAGTTCTTGCTGCGTCAGGTTGACCCTTAAACTCGCTAACACGGCAATTCCAATCTCGTAATTTCGAGTTCGGATTGCCAGTGCCAACCGATTAACCGCATCTTCTAATTGGAGTCCTGTCAGGTCTGCCACGTCGTGTAACCCCCAGCGTAGTACGGACAAAAATTAATAATTCTGCCCAGTATACCCTTAGAGGGAGCACGATATATCTGTAGATAGAGGAAGTCTATTGAAATTAGGCTAGAACCGATCGCATCAAGGAAGCCGGAAGACACATCAGCTTACCCACTCCAGAAACGTAGGCACGACGGCTAAATACGTCATAACCATTACGTTCAATCACGTCCAGGATTTTACTGTACAGTAGCATTGCTGCCCAAACAGGCCAACGAGCATCCTGGCTGAGGCAAGAAATGCCTTCTTCCGCCTCGATATAGAACTGCCGCGCCCTTTGAATTTGGAATTGCATTAATCGGCACCAGCGATCGTCCACAATGCCATTCATCAGGTCTGCTTCGGTATAGTCAAAACGGGCCAGGTCTTCCAGAGGAAGGTAAATGCGACCTCGACGTGCATCTTCTCCCACATCCCGCAGAATGTTGGTTAACTGATTGGCAATCCCTAAAGCGACCGCTTCCTGAACAGGCGTATAAATCGGCTTTTGTCGCCCCCAGGGAGTGCTTGCTGAGGAGAGATCCACTCCCATGACAGGCGTGGTCATCAAACCAACGGTTCCCGCAACACGATAGCAATAGAGGTTAAGTTCCTCAAAAGTTTCGTAGCGACTGCGATACAGGTCCATGCGTTGGCCTTCAATCATGTCACGAAACGGTTGAATCTCAAGGCAAAATTGTTGCAGGGTATCCACCAGAGCAACATCCAGGTCGTCCTGGGGGTGACCTGCAAAGAGAGACTCCAGGTGCTTCTCCCAGGAATCCAATGTGTCATCGGTTGTCAAACTGGCAGCAGGACCATCCACTAACTCATCTGTCCGACGGCACCAGGCATAGATAGCCCAGATGGCGCGGCGCTTGGCTTCCGGCATGAGCAGGGTGCCAAGGTAGAAGGTTTTGGAATACTTAGCCGTGATCTGACGACAGCGCTCATAGGAATCCTCTGGAGAGGCCAGAGTTTTCATGCGAAGGGAATCATGCAGTTGCAGCATTCATCAGGCTAGGGGCGAGGGATGAGAAGGGAACTAGGAACGGGAAACGAGTTGGGCCACTGGTTCAGGAGAAGCGTCAGACGCGCTCTGGGGTTGAATCTTCCCGGAGACGATCGCATCGCCGATCGCCTGCGCTGACAGCTTACCAGAAAGCACTGCCCCCTCCATACTCCCTAGATACCGTTGCATTGTATAACTTCCTGCCAGGAAAAAATTACTGACGGGAGTGGTCTGGGTGGGTCGATAAGCCTGCCGTCCGGGGGTTGCCGTGTAAACAGAACGGGGAGTTTTGACAACTTTGTACTTCCGCAACTTGGCTGGATTCTCCGTCCCAAAATGTTGGGGGAAGAGTTTTTCCAGCTCCTTCATCGTGGCAGAAAGAATCTCCTCCTCCGACTTATCAATCCAATCCTTTGCAGGAGCCAGCACTAACTCCAGCATAGACCGATTGGGGTCTTCGTACTCCTTACAAGTGATGCTCATATCGGCATAGACACTCAGGAGGTCCGATCGAGAAAACAATAACTGATCAACATCTGTGAGCTTGCGATCGAACCACAGATGCAGGTTGATGACAGGCACCCCTTCCAACCCTTCTAGATTCTGGAAGAACTCCTGCTTTTTCCAGGGTTCGGGCGTTAAGACCTTCATCACATCTACGGACATCGCAGACACATAAACATCCGCCGTGATGATTTCATCGGGCGCACCGTTCAGACCCCGAATCAGGAAGCCTTTCACCGTTCCATCTTCGTTGAGCAGAATTTCCTTCAGGGGTTTCTCTAACAGGACTTGCCCACCCCCGGCAACGATGTGATCCACGATGGGCTGACAGAGGCGCTCGGTGGGGGAACCATCTAAAAACGCAATTTTGGAACCGTACCGTTCCTGCAAAAAGCGGTTCAGGGCAGTGAGGGGAATCGTCGCCGAAACTTCATCGGGATTGATAAAGGTCAGAGCTTTAGACGCAGCGATGAAGATATCGCTGTTCACCCGCTCGTCAATGCCTTGCTGCTGCAACCATTCCAGCAGCGAGTATTTGTCCATTTCTTCTACATACTTTTGACCCCGCACGATCGCCGGGAGTAGCCCAACTGCGAACCGAGCTTTTTGCTCCCAGGTCAGCATGTCATTGTTTCGCACGATAGACGCGATCACATTGAAGGGAGCGGGAATGTCAGGCACATCAAACCGGGACAGCACACCGGGCTTTTCAGGCTGGTTGAAGATCAGGGTGTGTTGCTTCCACTGCAACCGATCTTCGATGCCCAATTCCTTCAGCAACTGAAGCATGTTGGGGTAGGCCCCAAAGAAGGCATGCAACCCAGTTTCGTACCAGTCTCCATCCTCATCCTTCCAGGCCGCTACTAAGCCTCCCAGAACGTCCCGACTTTCCAGGACGATCGGTGTGTGACCTGCATCCACTAAATACTTAGCGCAGGAAAGACCCGCTAGCCCGCCTCCGGCGATCGCAACTCGCATTTGCTTCTTTTTCTACTGTTGACTGTGATGTCCGCTCTAATTATACGTTGCAATCCGTTACATTTAAGCGGCACTTCTTCATCATGTCTTAAAACTTGCAATTAAGCGGGAATTGTTACCAATTTTCGCCATGAACCCGCAAAATACTTTAAGTTCTATGGCATTGATAAAATTTTTTCAACCTTCGATCGCCTGAAAAACAATGCTTGTTGGATCAGGGAGTGATGCACTTGAAATTCGTCCCCATCAAACGATCGCCTCTAACGATTCTGGTTACAATCAGCACCCTGATCCTATTTTTTTGCAGTAGTCTGCGCCATGCCCTGTTTCAGTCGGGAGCCTACGATTTGGGATGGTTCGACCAGGCCGTGTACTTGATCAGTCGAGGGCAACCGCCGATCGTCTCCTTCTCAGGCTTTCACATCCTGGGGGACCATGCTGCTTTTATTTTTTATCCCCTGGCAATTTTGTACTGGATCTATCCGAATGTTCACTGGTTATTTGCGGTACAAGCACTCGCTTTAGCCGGAGCAGCGTGGCCCGTTTGGAAACTGAGTGTCCAGGCGGGTTTAGCAGAGCGGCAGGCTTGGCTTGTGACCCTGGCCTACTTGCTCTACCCCCTGGTCTTTAATATCAACCTGTTTGACTTCCATCCAGAGGTGTTGGCGGTTCCTGCCTTGTTGGGGGCCGTGCTGGCGGCGCGATCGGGCCGTCTTCTCTGGTTCTGTCTCAGTGTTGCTCTGGCCCTCAGTTGTAAAGCGGTCCTATCCCTGACGGTGGCGGCGATGGGGTTGTGGCTCCTGCTGTTTGAAAAGCGGCGCGGGTATGGGGCGATCGCTTTGGGGGGTGGCGTTGCCTGGTTCCTGATTACAACCCAGCTCGTGATTCCCCAATTTAGTGGGGGCGAAGCGGCGGCTGTTGGTCGGTATCGCTATTTAGGGAATTCTGTTCTGGAAATTGCCACGAATTTAATTCTGAAGCCGAATTTAGTACTGGGACAATTATTTTCTCCGGGTGCGATCGAATACCTGGCCCTGCTCTTGATTCCCGTAGCCTGGGGTCTCTCCTGGCGGCATCTGGCTCCCCTCTTCCCTGCCTTGCCCCAGTTAACGATGAACCTCCTCGCTGATCATCCCTCAATGCGAAATCTGGTTCACCAGTATTCCCTGCCCATTCTGCCATTCCTGATCCTGGCTGGGATTGCTTGCCTTGTCGATCCGCAGGTGAAAACTTGGCGACGACAAGCCATTCTACCTCTCGCGTTAGTAGCCTTTTTGGCATTAGGCAAGTATGGTTATTTCGGTTCTCTTTATCTCTCGTCGCTGGATAGTTGGCAGGCAACCCGTAAAGCCGTTGCCCTTGTCACAACGGATGAACCTGTTCTGACAACTCACGGCATCACCACCCACCTGACCCACCGATCGGTCATTCAATTTACGATCGCCGACTCCCCCCCTCCAGATCTAACCCAGTACAAGTATGTGTTACTGGATGTGCGCCATCCGGGATGGAAGAGTAGTTCCGAATTTGCCAGTCAACTTGTCAGCCAACTCAAGGCCAGTCCTCAATTTCAACTTCGCTATCATCAAGACCCCGTATTTCTGTTCATTCGAAGGTGAATTGATTGATGGACACTACTACCCCCCCTCGCACGCACTCAAAGTCTCAAGGTTTCAAGCAGATACGGGTAGTCAGGTTCATAGCCATCGTGCTCTTAGTCCTTGCGGTGGTGTTTCGATTTGTCAACCTCGATCGCAAAGTCTACTGGCACGACGAAGCATTCACCTCCATGACGATCACGGCTCGTCCGGGCAAGTACCTGAGCCAGGACCTGTTTCAAAATCGACTTGTAAAACCTGCTGACCTGTTGGCCTATCAGCAATTTGTCCCCAATCTGACCCTAAGGGACATGGTGGTTCGTTTAGGAATAGAAGACGTTCAGCATCCTCCCCTATACTATATTTTGCTGCGTTTTTGGGCACAGGTATGGGGAACAGCACCCGCCATTATTCGGGGCTTTTCGTCTCTGCTCAGTCTTCTGCTGTTTCCGGCCCTGTACTGGTTGTGTCTTGAACTGTTTGAATCCCATCTCAGTGGATGGGTCGCGATCGCCCTTTTTTCCGTGTCCCCTTTCCATCTTGCCTACGGACAGGAAGCGCGGGAATATGGGGTCTGGGCAGTGCTAACCCTTGCCAGTAGTGCGTTCCTGCTCCGGGCAATTCGGTTCCCTTCGGGGCGGAATTGGGTTCTCTATGGAATCTCAATGAGTGTTTCGTTTTACACCGCTCTTTTCTCATTGTGGATTGCGATCGGGCACTTTCTCTACACCCTTGTCATTGACGGAGAAACTCGCCTGGTTATATGGCCCTTACGGATTGGGAAACGCACCTTTTTGTGTGGCATCACGTTGCTGGGAGTCGCTTTTTCATTTATTCCCTGGGCATTCTTCATCGTTACATCGAAAATGGTGCTGGGATCAACAACAGCCTGGACTTCATTGCCACTGCCGTTGATTATCACGGTGCAGTCTGCAATTTTTAACTTCAGCCGTAGTTTGGTTGATTTTAATTTTCAGTTCTATGAGACGATCGCCTACTTTCTGGCAATTCCCGTTCTAATTCTCCAGGGGTATGCAGTCTATGTTCTCTGTCGCACTGCCCCTCGACGAATTCAGTGGTTCATTCTCACCTTTGCAGGCATCACCGCTCTGTCGTTGGGGCTTCCCGATCTCCTCTGGGGAGGGCAGCGATTCACCGTCACCCGCTATCTCATTCCCTGTTTTGTGGGCTTACAACTGACGGTTGTTTATCTACTCACAACCTATCTATCCGAAGCCCGTCATTGGAAATCCCGGTTTGCGACCCTCGTTTTCCCCCTGCTGATTCTGCTGGGCGTGTTATCTTGCGGTGCCTATGCCCAGGCAAATACCTGGTGGAACAAGGCATTGAGTTCTAATTACCATGAGGTTGCGGATTTGCTGAATGGCAGCGATCGGCCCCTGATCATTGTGGATGCCTTTGCCTATAACCCTGCCAGCATGATTTCCCTCAGCTATCTGCTCAAACCCGATACCCAATTTCTGTTGCTTCCTCCGGTTGGCACCTCATTTCCTATCAAGGGCTTACCGGAAGACGCTAAAACCATCTTTCTATTTAATTTGCCGCCTGTTTTTCGTGAGCAGTTTGAATCTCGGTATCAGACCCGCCTCATCCCTGTCTTTCAAGATCCCTGGAATGAAGGCTGGAAACAGGACAAATTCCGTCCCGCTACTCTCCCCGTTCCCCTTTCTGGCTCAAAGACTGACGCAATTCCCGCAAAGCGGCCCCTGTTCCTTGTTCAGTCGCGACTTGAAGAACCTGCTGAATGAGTTGGGAGAGATCAACTTCAGGGAAATAACGGCTAACGTTTTGCAGTTGATAAGCTTCAGCTTGTAGCGTATAAATTTGCAACCCTGATTTCTTAAATAACCAAACTTCTGGAACTTTGTAGGGAAAATAGTCTTCCGCAGCCGTGTAAGTGGTCACATCGATTTCAATCACCAGATCGGGCGGTGGGTCGGTTTCCCAATCCAGCCGATCGCGCCCCACGACCTCCTGCCAACGATCGATGTAAAAGCAGTAGTCTGGTTCAATCCCCCCTTCTTGGGGGGATTCCATTGTGATTGGCGTAAATGCCTCGTAGTTGCGGTTTTCACGATCCAGAAGGATTTTGACAATATCCGCCAAAACGTTAGCTTCCCGTCCATGTCGAGGTAGGGGACTCATGAGTAAAATTTCACCCTTTCGATATTTGATGCGGGGAATCGAACTGTCTCCCCGACTGTCTCGCAGCGCGCAGTAATCCTCCCAGGTTCCCAACATGCGGACGACCATTCCCGCAGGTAGGCGGATTTTTTCCCGTGAGATGACTGCGTACATGATTGTGTCCCCGTAACCTTAAGGTTGCTCAATAGAACGATCGTAAATCAAATGCACTGGTTATTTTAGATTTTGGATGACACTGCTCTGTGAATTCCTATAAAAAACAGAAAAGCCTCTGGCCTAAATAGGTCAGAGGCTAACTCAAGGAGAAAAAGATCCGATGACGGAATTAACGACCTGTGAGGTAGGAGGGAGATAGATCAGACCAGGATTGTTTCACCAGGTCCGTATCTGCCTTGATGCTGCCCAGGTAGTTCCCAGCGGGTAAGGTGGGGAACCGCTTGTAGGGCACCACATCCTCTCCGAAGTAACGGGCATATTCGGGGCTATCGACGATCGCCTGTACCGCAGCTTTCAACCCACCATCAGCTAGCAACTTATTGTACTGACGGATTTCGGCCTGGGTTGCGGGGGCACGGCCCAACAGGTGACGGAACAGGAATTCAATCACTTTGGTGTTGGGGTACGGGGTGTAGAAGCGACGAACGTAAATGTCGGAGCTAGCCAGGGTCCGCACGAACTCCCGAACGGAGATTTCGCGATTCCGCAGCTTGCTCTCCAGGTCGGAGCGGCGGAACTGAGCGGGAACTTGACCGCTGAACACATCCATCACTTGAATGTAGATGGCGTTCATCACCAGTTCGATTTCGTTCTGGGTCATGCCGGGGTTCATCCGGTAAATCCGGGCAGGTTTCCGGCGGGTTGTCCCGACACCAACCTCTACAGATTGACCATCGCCATTGGTAAAGGAGCGTCCCAATTCAATGAATAGGGGTTTGCTCATATCTATCTGGCGAGCTTGGGCCTGGATGTCTGAGATCGCCTTCGACAGCAAAGGCATCTTGGTATTGTCCATCCGAGACTTGACAGGCTCGAAGCTGGGAACAACCAGATCCTTATTCTGCTTGGTCAACTGGTTGTACAGTTTCTCGGTGTTGGGGAAGTTCGCAGCGGGCAGGGTCGGGAAGCGACGGTAGGGAACAGTGTCTTCCCCAAATGCCTGAGCGTACTCGACACTGTTGACCATCGCCCCAATGAAGCCCTTTAGACCCTGGGTTGCCAGGATTTGGTTATACTTCCGGATTTCTACTTGATCCTTCGGTGCGCGACCCAGGAAGTGCTTGGTTCCCAGTTCAATCACCTTCGTATTCGGGTAGGGGGTGTAGAACTCCTTAATATAGAGCTTCGAACCACCCAGGGCTTCGATAAACTCCTTCAAGTTGATCTCACCGTTGCCAAGCTTGCTTTCCAGACTTGTGAACTCGTTCTCCACAATATAGGGAGCCACATCCCGTTCAAAGATTTGTCGATAGGCAGCGTTAATGAGAACTTTGAGGGCTGTCTTATCTTCCAGCTCCGTGAGCTTGAAGATCTTGGTTTGCTCCCGTTGCTTGTTGACCCCTTGATTGATGCGGAACTGCACATCGGGTTCCGTCCGCATGTCGCTGACTTGACCCAGTTCCACAAAGCGAGGAGTTGTTTCCTGATCGATTCGAGCACCCTTATCGGCAATGCTGCCCAACCGAGCCGATCGCAGGGACAGGCCCGCCGGAGTCAGGTAGCGCTCGTAGGGAACGGTGTCTTCTCCGAAGGTTTGCCCGTACTCTTCCGTATCGATGATCGCATCCACAACGGCATAGAAGCCTTTCTTGGACGCAAGATCAAAGTAGCGGTTGATTTCCTGCCGACCGTAAGTGGGACGACCCAACAGACGACGGTGGATATATTCGATCGCCTTCGTCACATACAGAGAAGTCCAGTACAGCTTGCGGAACAAATCCGACTTCGCCAACTGGCGCACAAATTCCCGAATGGTAATCTCGCCGTTTTCCAGCTTGATTTCAGAGACTTTTAGGCGTTGACCTTCGTAGACATCTCGCCCGAAGACTTGCAGATAAGCAGCCCGAATCACAGCCTGGGTACTGCTTTCTGAGAACTTAACGCTGATGCCCTTGGTAGAGCCAGAGGAGCCAGACCGCTGCTTACCGCCCAACACACTGGTAAAGCTAGGGAGTTGGTCGAGTTTGAAGACTTTTGGCCCCAAGGAACTAGGAGCAACTCCCCGCGCATTGGGATTGCTTAACTGGTTGTTGATCCCCGGTCCCCGGTTGATCAGAATCCGACGGGTATCTTTTCCAAAGGGAGCCGGACGGCTGCTGGGGTTACGGGTTTCTTTCGGGAAGATCGCCCCAAATTGAATTTCCAGCGGATCGTTCCCGGACCCGTAGGGATGCTGATCGGGCAGGGGTCGATCGTAATCCGCGAAGGTAGTGATAAATTGAGGCACCTTGCGGAAGGGAGCACTGTACTTGAACAGGTCTTGTTGAGGCCCCCAGTTCCGGCACTCCTGCGCTTCCTGACCCAACCCACGCAGATAGGGGACGGTTTCTTCCCCGAAGTAATCTGCGTATTCCTGAGAATCGATCAGAGCATCCACCAGGGCAGCGAGACCTCCAGCGGAGACGATCGCAAAGTATTTCTGAACTTCCTCTCGGCTGCTCGGACCCCGACCCAGAATGTGGCGGAAGGCCAATTCCAGGGCGCGGCTGTTGATGTAGGGTTCGAAGAAATTCTTGCGGTAAAGGGGAGACTTGGCAAGGCGACGAATAAACTCCTTCATGGAGATGTCATTATTCTTCACCTTGGATTCCAGGTCAGAAATTGAGAGGCTGTAGGCACGGGTGATATCCCGCTCAAACACCTGCCGATAGGCGGCCTTCACCACGTCCTGCTTCTCACGAGCCGACAAACCGGGCTTCATGACGAACTTGGGTCGCCGTTCTGCCGAGTTAAAGTAAATCTGGGGCAGTTGTAACCCTTGCAGATCAGAGGAGGGACGCTGACGTACTTTGTCAGAAGGCGTGGGAGCTTTGAACTCGGTGATCAATACATCAAAGTATTGAGCCACGATGGACGAAGCATCCGTGTCGCGCCGGAAGTAGTTGAGGGCTGCTTGCCGCATTTCCTGAAGGGCAACGATCGTCGCTTCCCCGGAGCAAGCATTCTCAATAATTTCCCGCAATCCACGAGTGTTCACGGCGATGATATTGGGGTCGCCCGCCACGATCGCGTAGGTTGTGTACCGCAGGAACCAACTCAAGTCCCGCAGGGATTTTTGCATGTTGGACGGACCATACCGCGCTACGTTGATGGGCCGGAAGTTAACCGGGGTTGCCCCGCCACCAGACGCACTGAAGAGCGATCGCAGCCCTTCCAGAAAACCACCCCGGCTTTCTACATAGGTTGCGGTTCCCAACTTCATGGATTCCTTTGTATCCATGAGAGTTCCCGCCATTGACATCGCGGGTTCTTCCTTGGGTTTTTCCAGGAAGGCCATCGGCGACCCACCGACGAAAATCCGGTTTGCGGCGCGGGAGACAATTAATTCAGAGTTTTTCGTAAGTATTTCAGCAATTTCCAGACGCTTCAGCCCAGAACTGAAAAAGCTAGACAACTCACTCAGTTCCCCTCGTTCCAGGAAACGGTCTTGCTGTTCAGCCTGGGAAATCGTTGCGGCTGGTACAGTCTGGTAAAGTTGCGGACGTGCAACTGAGCTTCCACCACTTGCCCTAACAGTCATCGGATTTCAAAAGCTCCTTGTACAGAATTTCTGTCTTAAATCGGGAGTACCTGTGGGTACCATCCAGAAGTTTTCCCCCTTGAGCGATGGAAAAGCCCTGAATGCTCATCGAATACAATGAATTCCTAAAATTAACGAACTCAGTCTTTAGATTAAAACGTTTTGGGCAAACGCAGTTTGTTTATTAAGAAGTATGTATAAGCGCTGTGGAATCTACGGGGGGACAAGGAATTCACGTTGAATTTCAAGCTGAAAAACATATTAAGAAAAGTAAATAAATTAATGACAAAGTATTAGGCTTGATGCCTCCCAAGGGCGATAGAGGGTTAATTTCCGGGACAATGATTCAGGGAATTCATGACACATTATTATTCATGAAGTTTTAAACCATTCAGTCCCGACCTACTTTTATGTCCGACCCTCAAACCGTCAGTGCTGCCGTTGCAAAACTCTACGACACCTACCCCTTTCCCCCCGAACCCCTGTTAGATAGTCCTCCTCCTGGCTACAACTGGCGCTGGAATTGGTTGGCCGCTTATCACTTTTGTACAGGGCAGAAGCCACCCACGGAGGCAGTGCGAATTTTGGATGCAGGCTGTGGAACGGGGGTCGGCACCGAGTATCTCGTTCACCTCAATCCCCAGGCTCAAGTGACAGGGATTGATTTGAGTGCAGGCGCGTTGGGAGTGGCACGGGAACGGTGCCGCCGATCGGGGGCCGATCGCGTCGAGTTCCATCACCTTAGCCTCTACGATGCCCATCAGGTTCCTGGTGAATTTGATCTCATTAATTGTGTGGGTGTTTTACATCACCTGCCGGACCCAATTCGGGGCATTCAGTCGCTTGCTGCAAAGCTGGCCCTCGGTGGCATCATGCACATCTTTGTCTATGCAGAACTCGGTCGCTGGGAAATTCAGTTGATGCAGCAGGCGATCGCCCTCCTGCAACAGGACAAGGTTGGGGATTACCAGGATGGGGTGAAGGTAGGTCGCCAAATCTTTTCGGCATTGCCTGAAAATAACCGACTCGTAAAGCGGGAACAGGAACGCTGGTCGCTGGAAAATCAGCGGGATGAAAACTTCGCGGATATGTATGTCCATCCTCAAGAAATTGACTACAACATTCAGACTCTTTTTGAATTGATTGATGCCTCTGGCTTGTCATTCCTGGGCTTCTCGAATCCTCGCGTTTGGCAACTCGATCGCCTCCTGACCAAAGCCCCCGATCTAATAGAAAGAAGTCGCTCGTTGACCGATCGCCAACGGTATCGCCTGATTGAACTGCTGGACCCGGAAACCATCACCCACTACGAATTCTTTTTGGGGCGGGAGCCGTTACCGAAGGCGGATTGGTCACAGGATGAGGCGCTTTTATCGGCAATTCCCGAACGCAATCCCTGTATGGACGGTTGGCCCAGTCGGTGTCTATTTAATTACGACTATCAAATTGTCAATCTCACGGAAGCCGAATTTGAGGTGCTTCAGGCGTGCGATCGAAATGGGAGTGAGCGGCGATCGGTGCGAGATATTCTGGCAGCCCTGAATTTGCCCTTAGAGACTGTCCGCAGCTTGATGAGCCAACAATTATTGCTCCTGAGTCCAGGTTAGGGATTCTTAAGAATTATTACCTACCCATGATATGATCGGCGTTGGTTAGCATGAGTTAGACTCCCTCAGTACCGCACTCGAAATCCCTGTGAATTCTCTAGAACAATCCCCTGAAAACATCCCCGAAAACAATTTCAATGAGAGCAATTTAAGTGGCATGTCAAATGCTGCTGCGGTTCCTGATGTACCTGAACTTGCCTTCAATGTTGGGCCTGATACAGTGGTCACTTCAGAGTCTCCCGTTGACCCATCTACCAATTCGATGGATGAGTTTTATCGACTCAAAAACGAATTACAGATCATTACTTTTGTGATTGGGATTGTTATCTTTGGGTTTGTCTGGTTTTTTTACTCCTTAAACATCGCTCTAAATTATTTGCTTGGAGCATGCACAAGTGTGGTTTACTTGAGATTGCTAGCCAGGAACGTTGAGCAGATTGGCGGACAAAAGCAAAGCATTGGAAGGTCTCAAGTTGCGATCTTTATTGGGTTGATTATTATTGCAACCCAATGGAATCAATTAAAGGTTCTTCCTGTCTTTCTAGGTTTTCTGACTTATAAGGCAACGCTCTTAATTTTTGTCTTTCGTTCTCTTTTGCCCAGTCATTCCTCATCATGAACCGTTTCTGTTGTCTTGTAAGCTTCGTTTTTTGAGAATTTATTCTCAAGAAGTTTGTAAAAACAGGTCACAAATAATGATTCAATGGGGTTAACGATTCGGTAGGAATGTGTCAGGTAACTGACGCTCTAGCATGGGGTGTTGTTTCCATTCTCAATGGGCTATCAAAATGGGCTATCAAAATGGGTTGTCAATTAGTTGTTGCGAAAACAATTCGCTGACCATCTAATCTGATTTCCGGAATTTGAGCATCCTTGTGTTATCCCTGCTTGAATCATGAAATGCATTCTTCAATGCAAGATGTCCTTTTTTCAGCATTTTCCTTTTTTCAGCATTTTATCGATCGGCACTAACCCAAAGGTTTTTGCTAATTGTTAATGCTAATCGTTAATGCTGCGACTTCTGACGAATAACCTTTGATGAATAGTCCAGAGAATGTTCTAATGGATGTTCTAAGTTTAGATGTTCTGAATTTGAATGCTCTGGGTTTACCAGTTCTGGGCTTACCGGATTTTACTTTTCTGGCAAAGCTGGAAGTAGGCCATCACCTTTACTGGCAAATTGGCAACCTTAAAGTTCACGGGCAGGTCTTCCTGACCTCCTGGTTTGTAATTGGTCTGCTGATTATTGCATCGATCGCCGCGACTCGCAAGATCGAACGAGTTCCCTCCGGGATGCAGAACTTGATGGAATATGCGTTGGAGTATGTCCAGAACCTGACAAAGAGTCAGTTGGGCGAGAAGGAATATCGCCCCTGGGTTCCGTTTATTGGCACCCTGTTTCTGTTCATTTTTGTCTCCAACTGGTCGGGTGCCCTTGTCCCGTGGCGCTTAATCGAGCTACCTGAGGGTGAGTTGGCTGCTCCCACCAATGACATCAACACGACTGTGGCGCTGGCCTTACTGGTTTCGATCGCCTACTTCTATGCAGGTTTCAGTAAGCGAGGTCTGGGGTACTTCTCGAAGTACATTGAACCGACACCCATTCTGCTACCCATTGCGATTTTAGAAGACTTTACCAAGCCCCTCTCACTCAGTTTCCGTCTGTTCGGGAATATCCTGGCGGATGAATTGGTGGTGGCGGTGCTGGTCCTGCTGGTTCCTCTCTTTATTCCTCTGCCCGTGATGTTGCTTGGGTTATTTACGAGCGCGATTCAAGCGTTGGTATTCTCGACCCTGGCAGCCACCTACATCGCAGAGGCAATGGAAGGGCACGGCGGTGAAGGGCATGACGACCATCATGATTAATCATGGTGGGGTCAGTTGAGGTGCAACCATAGCACCTTGGTTATTCCGATCGCTTCTCTAGGATATCTGCTCAGAATTTATCTGGGATTTGTGTCTGCGATTGGTCTTCTGCGATTGGTGTCTCATGCAGCCTTTGAAGGCTAGACCTGATCCATTTAATGGGTTGTTAATTTTGTAGTTTGAATTAAGGAAATCATCATGGATCCATTAGTTTCTGCTGCTTCAGTTATTGCTGCTGCTCTTGCAATTGGTCTGGCATCCCTCGGCCCTGGTATCGGTCAGGGCAATGCTGCGGGTCAAGCGGTTGAAGGGATTGCCCGTCAACCCGAAGCAGAAGGAAAAATTCGCGGTACGCTGCTGCTGACTCTGGCCTTCATGGAGTCCCTGACCATCTACGGTCTGGTTATCGCGCTGGTGCTCCTGTTCGCCAACCCCTTCGCTTCCTAGTAGTGACTGCTGTGCATGGGGACGTACCCTTTTTGGTGCGTCCTTATGTGCTTCTCTAAGGTTGAACGGGTTGCCTTCACGAACTCGCGAACGGCAATCGCTCAGGAAAAGCTGAGGAAAAAGCAAAGCTGAGGAAAAGCTGAGGAAAAGTCGATGTTTGATTTTGATGCCACTCTCCCTTTGATGGCGATTCAGTTCTTGCTCCTGGCAGCAATTCTGAATGTACTCTTCTACAAGCCACTGACAAAGGTCATTGACGATCGGAATGACTATATCCGAACCAATGAGGCTGAGGCGAAAGAGCGTCTGGCAAAAGCTGAGCATCTGGCGAAGCAATATGAGCAAGAGTTAGCAGAAACCCGCAAGCAGTATCAGGCAACGATCGCTGCGGCTCAGGCAGAGGCTGATAAGGTGGCTGCCCAGCAAATCGCGGAGGCTCAACGAGAAGCTCAGGTTCAGCGAGAACAAGCTCAGCAAGAAATCGATCGCCAGAAGCAAGAAGCCCTAGCGACCCTGGAGCAACAGGTAGATGCGCTTAGTCGGCAGATTTTGGAAAAGCTCCTGGGTTCCCAACTCGTTGGATAACCCTTATCTCTTCCTGTCCTTCAAGACACAACGGTTTTAAGTGAGAACTGCATTTAAGTGGAAGTCATGGGAACTTTGATATTGCTGGCAACTGAAGCCAGTGCTGAATTAGCGGAAGCAGCGGAAGAGGGCGGTTTTGGACTTAATTTCGATATTCTTGAAACGAATATTATTAACCTGGCCATTGCAATCTTTCTGCTTGTATATCTGGGACGCAAGTTTCTGGGCGGTATCCTGACCACTCGGAAAACAGAAATTGAAGCTTCCATTCAGGCAGCAGAACAACGGCGTAAGACTGCCGCCGCTGCCCTGGCGGAACAACAGCAGAAGTTGGCCCAGGCTCAAACGGAAGCAGAACGGATTCGAGCTTCTGCGGAGGAAGCGGCGAAAGCGACACGAGAAGCAATTCTGGCCCAGGCTCAACAGGACATCCAGCGCTTGAGAGAGTCAGCGGCTCAAGATATGGGCACGGATCAAGATCGGGCCATTGCAGAATTGCGTCGTCGCGTGGTGGAACTGTCCTTGCAGCAGGTTGAGAGTCAGTTGACAGGCCGCCTGGACGAGTCCGCTCAACAGCAGTTAATCGATCGTAGTCTTACTCTGCTGGGAGGTTAGTCATGAAAGGTGGCAGTTTGGCGACGGCAGCGGTTTTTGAACCCTATGCCAAGGCTTTGATGTCCATTGCCCAATCCAACAACGTTGTTGACCAAATTGGGCAAAATGTGACGAGTTTACTGAGTTTGCTGCAAGGATCGAAAGATCTGGGCGATTTCCTGTCAAATCCAACGATTAAGGACGATGCGAAGAAAACTGTTCTTCAACAGGTCTTGGGAGAGGAGTTTCATCCCTTCACTCGCAACTTCCTAATGATCCTGGTGGAACGGCGACGCATTCTGTTTTTGGAAGGCATCCTTAAACAGTTTCAGTCACTTCTTCGAGAATTAAATCAGACGGTGCTGGCGGAAGTGATTTCGGCGGTTCCGTTGACAGAGGCTCAACAGCAGCAGGTCCGGAACAAAGTGACTGCGCTGACAGGTGCCCATCAAGTAGATTTGGAAGCCAAGATCGATCGCGACTTGATTGGCGGGGTCATCATCCGAGTGGGTTCCCAGGTAATCGATGCCAGCCTCCGGGGCCAACTCCGGCGAATTTCCCTGCGTTTGGCAGGAAATGCTTAAGCCTGGTTTCAACCTTTCAATTGATATCAAGCGACCATTCCTGAATCCTCAGACCTGACTTTATCCCCTAATCCCTCACGCATTACAAGAGAGACTCTCAATGGTAAGTATCAGACCTGACGAAATTAGTAATATTATTCGGCAACAAATTGAGCAGTACAACCAGGATGTGAAAGTTTCCAATGTGGGAACAGTGCTCCAGGTTGGCGACGGTATCGCCCGTGTCTACGGACTCGATGGGGTGATGGCAAGCGAACTACTCGAATTTGAAGATGGCACCGTAGGGATTGCCTTCAACCTGGAAGAAGATAACGTTGGTGTGGTGTTGATGGGGAACGGTCGCGCCATTCAAGAAGGAAGCAGTGTTACCTCGACAGGTCGCATTGCTCAGATTCCCGTAGGGGATGCGATGGTCGGTCGCGTTGTAGATGCGCTGGCCCGCCCTCTGGATGGCAAGGGTGACATTCCCACTTCTGAGAACCGACTGCTGGAGTCTCCCGCTCCTGGGATTGTAGACCGGAAATCGGTGTACGAACCCATGCAAACTGGGATTACGGCGATCGATGCCATGATTCCCATCGGTCGGGGTCAGCGTGAGTTAATCATCGGCGACCGTCAAACCGGAAAGACTTCTGTAGCGGTAGACACGATCCTGAACCAGAAAGGTCAGGATGTGATCTGCGTGTACGTGGCGATCGGGCAGAAGGCTTCGACCGTTGCTCAAGTGGTAGAAGTGCTGCGGGAACGGGGTGCGCTGGACTACACGATCGTCGTGGCTGCCAATGCAAACGACCCGGCAACCCTGCAATACCTGGCACCTTATACAGGCGCAACCCTGGCTGAGTACTTCATGTACAAGGGCAAGCACACCCTGGTGGTGTACGATGACCTGTCCAAGCAAGCGCAAGCATACCGTCAAATGTCCCTGTTGCTCCGTCGTCCTCCAGGACGGGAAGCGTATCCTGGGGATGTCTTCTACCTCCACTCTCGCCTCCTGGAGCGGGCTGCAAAACTCAGCCCTGAACTGGGTGAAGGGAGCATGACCGCCCTGCCGATCGTGGAAACTCAAGCAGGTGACGTATCTGCGTACATTCCCACCAATGTTATTTCCATTACCGACGGTCAAATCTTCCTATCCTCTGACCTGTTTAACTCTGGTCTGCGTCCCGCTGTGAACGCTGGGATCTCCGTATCCCGCGTGGGTTCTGCGGCTCAGACCAAGGCGATGAAGAAAGTGGCTGGGAAAGTGAAGCTGGAACTGGCTCAGTTTGCGGAACTGGAAGCATTCGCTCAGTTCGCGTCTGACCTGGATAAGGCGACCCAAAACCAACTGGCGCGGGGTCAGCGCCTCCGGGAAATCTTGAAGCAGTCCCAATTCTCTCCCTTGCCGTTGGGTGAGCAAGTAGCGATCATCTACGCTGGGATTAATGGCTACCTGGATGACATCACGCCCGATCAAGTGGGTGCTTATACCAAGGCACTCCGGGAATACCTGAAGACCGGCAAGCCCCGCTATGTGGAAATTCTTCAGAATGACAAGGCACTGACGGACGAAGCAGAAGGGCTACTGAAGGAAGCGCTGGCTGAATCGAAGAAGACCTTCCTTGCGAGCGTCGCTTAGGAGGCAATGAGAATGGCAGTCAGAGGTCTTGAGGACAACTGGCTGCCGCATACTCAGAGGGAACCCAATTATGGCTAATCTGAAAGCAATTCGGGACCGAATTAAGTCGGTCAAAAATACCAAGAAAATTACCGAAGCCATGCGTCTGGTGGCGGCAGCGAAGGTGCGTCGTGCTCAGGAGCAGGTGATTGCCACCCGTCCCTTTGCCGATCGCCTCGCTCAGGTTCTCTACGGACTTCAGGGCCGCCTACGATTTGAGGATGCGGATCTGCCCCTGCTTCGTAAACGGGATGTTCAAACCGTTGCGATCTTGGTGATTTCGGGCGATCGCGGTCTCTGTGGAGCCTACAACACCAACGTCATCCGACGGGCTGAAACCCGAGCGCGGGAACTGAAAGCGGAAGGCTTGAATTACCGTTTTGTGTTGGTGGGCCGGAAGGCAACCCAGTATTTCCAACGCCGGAGCCAGCCGATCGACGCAACCTACACGGGGTTGGAGCAGATTCCAACAGCATCTGAGGCATCTGCGATTGCAGATACTCTGCTGTCTCTCTTCCTCTCGGAGACGGTCGATCGGGTGGAGCTAGTCTACACTCGGTTTGTCTCCTTGATCAGTTCTCGTCCTGTGATTCAAACCTTGCTGCCCCTTGATCCGCAAGGGCTGGAAACCCCGGATGATGAAATCTTCCGGTTGACCACACGAGGGGGGCAATTCCAGGTAGAACGGCAGAAAATTACTGACCCGACGCAAGGCTTTCCCAGGGACATGATTTTTGAACAAGACCCTGTTCAAATTTTGGATGCCCTGTTGCCTCTGTATCTGAATAACCAACTCCTGCGGGCTTTGCAGGAGTCCGCAGCCAGTGAGTTGGCGGCCCGGATGACGGCGATGAACAACGCCAGTGAAAACGCGAGCGATTTGATCAGCACCCTCACCCTGTCCTATAACAAAGCTCGTCAGGCCGCCATTACCCAGGAAATTCTGGAAGTGGTCGCAGGGGCAGAAGCGTTAGGCTAATTTCACGT
>JANRKG010000497.1:0-4006 GCA_033763635.1 Leptolyngbyaceae cyanobacterium bins.59 | reverse complement strand
CCCCCGGCCCCCTCTCCTGTCAGGAGAGGGGGAGGATTTGGGAAGTAAAGATTACAAACAAGCTTCATGCATTTGCACTAAGTTCCAATACTCCTCGGTTTAGTTAATTCCATTGCCCGTGAGTTTCGGCTTCGCTCAACCAGTGCCCGCGCCCTGAGCGGAGTCGAAGGGCAACCTACAGGTAAATTCTTTTCTGGAAATCTGCTAAGCGAACGGCAAGCACCCCCTTCCTGGGTCATGAATCCCCTTCTTTAACACTCCCATCCGGCATCGTAGTGTTCTTCAGGAGCGTGTTCATGAGGTTGGTACTACTCATTTCCGCCTTCGTCAAAACCGCCCGTGTCAGGTTGGCATTACTGAGATCAGCACGGGCCAGGTAAGATTCCACCAGGACCGCATCTGTGAAATTCGTCTGGCGCAGGTCAGCACGGCTACAGTCGGTACGGGTGAGGTTGGCCCGGAGAAAGTTCGCTCGTGTCAACTGCGATCGTGTTAACTTCGCTTCCGTCAGGTTGGCATCCGTCAGGTCCACATCCACCAGTTTCGCTTCCACCAGAATGGCCCGCCCCAGTTTTACCTTCCTCATGTCAGATTTTCGTAAATCTGCCTGGGTCAGATCTGCCCCCGTTAAGAACGTGTCTACCAGAATCGCTCCTTGTAAATCTGCTTCCTGAAGAATGGCATCCCGCAACAGCGCCTCTTGCAGATTTGCCCCCCGCAGGTCGGCTCGACTGAGATCGGCCCCACTTAAGTTCGCCCCCCGCAGGTCGGCCCGTCGTAGATCGGCTCCCCGCAGGTTCACCCCTTCATAAACCCGACTTTCCATTCGAAAATTCGCCCCCCGCAAACAGGCTCCCCGGAGGTCCGCCCCGCTCAAGTTTGCTCCCCGCAAATCTGCACTGATCAGACAGGCATCTAGAAATACTGTCAGGGTCAGGTTCGTCGATCGCAAATCCGCATTCTGAAGGGTTGCGCCGTGTAAATCCGCCCCACTCAGATTGGCCCCTGTGAAATCCGCCTGGTTTAGATTCGCTCCACTCAACACAGCCCCTGCCAAATTTGCATAGCAGAATTCACCTCGGCTCAAAAAGGCCAGTACCATTGTGGCCCCATAGAGATCTGCTTTTTGAAACTTCGCCCCAATCAGATCGGTGCCATCCAGGCTAATGCCCCTCAGATTTGCCCCATTGAAATTTAGATTCCCTCTGGAATACTGCTTAAGAACGTCTTCCGTATTCATGCCCGCTTAAGCTCCGGGAGGTTGGGTGAAGTGGCAGGTTTCTTCATCCGAGGTGGGAGAAGGAAATGGCGCAACGGTCGCCTGAGATGTGGGCAGGAACTGGCAAGTGGCATCCTCATCCATTGACAAAGGTTTGAAGGGTAGGCTAACAGTTCGTTCCTCCCCTTGTCCTCCGCCTCCTGAACTAGACGGTCCTACCGGGATGCTTTTTTGGAGGAAGTAATAGGGCTTCATCGCCTGAATCACTGCACTTGCAGCCTGACTTCCCTGTTGAGGATCTTCCAAAGCTTCCGCGGCGCGGGTCAGGCGTGTTTCTAGATTGGCAAAATTGGTGCAGATGCGAAAGAGATCCCGCAGCAAAAGATCTAATTCCTGAGACTTTAAGAGGGAAAGGGTATTTTCATCCAGGGCGAGGGGGCGATCGAGGGCGGAGATAATCACCCACTTTGCCAGTAAGGGGGTGACGTAGCGCATGATCTCCTGTCGCAAGTTAAACAGTTGGGGTGGACACCGGACAATACCAGGGGGGGGAGGGGGGAGGGGAATGCGAATGGCTCCGGCCTGATCCTGAACAGAATTCGCGGTGACAGGAGAGGGAGTCACTGGGAGGGGAGCGGGAGGAGAGGCTAACAATCCTGTGGAGTCATTGAGTTCGTTCGCCTGGGGTCTGCGGGGGGGAGGGGGCAAAACACCCGTGGAATCATTGAGCAGCACTGGTGGTGGTGGGAGCATCGTCGTGGCATCCTCAACCAAAATCGGAGGAGGGTTGGCGATCGCTACTTCTTGAATCGGTTGGCCCGTATAAAACGGTTCTAACTGATAGCGAATAATGTCACTCACCAGGCTATACTCGGTGGCCTTATTCAGGGTACTCACCACCCCCTGAAGTGCCAGTTGCAAATGCTCACGGGTCGGGGCAATTTGCAGTAGCTCCCGCAAAAGGTCGAGCATACTCACCTGGGCCAATCGTTGCGAATCCGATTCCCAAACATTGCGGCAGGCACAGTACAAAAGCTTCTTCATCCGTGCCGTTTGAGGATCTCGTTCTAGGGTTTGGGCTATCCGATGAAAGAGGGCATCTGGAATTGCCGCATGATCGGGATACAGAGGGGCCAGCTTACCCGCGATCGTGTGGGCCACTAACCGATATTCAGCCTGCTTACTGAGATTGCGGACCACCTGTTCCAAATTGGCCTGTAACTCGGCAAAGGTCCCATTCCGTTGGTGTAATTCTTTCAGCAAATCCTTTAGAGGAAAGCGATCGAGTTGTTTGGGGTCATTTTCCCAACGCTGATGACACAGGCAAACCAGCAATTTTTTAATCCGCACCAGAGCCTCATGCTGGTTTAACTCATCTGCGATCTGAGTATATTGGCGATCGGGATGGTTAAAGGTTGTTGGTTGAAGCACCGTCTGTTCTGGGATCTCGTCTGGATCAGCGTGATCCCAGGTATCCCCAAGTTCTTTGTTATGGAGTGCATAAACAGGAATGTCTTCTCGGATATTCTTGAGTTTACGTGGCCCCAAATAGGTTGCATGGAACGCCAGGGCACTTTTGACCACATCGTAAACAGTCTGGGAAACACAAATACCTCCCGGATCTGCTTGAGTTTGTAAGCGAGCGGCAATATTGACCCCCGTTCCCATCACATCACTTTCCGTGATGTACACATCCCCCAAATGAATCCCAATCCGGTGTTGTAACGCTTCTCCGGGGGGAAGCAACGCAGAGGCTTCCGTGATCACCTTCTGAATTTCCAGGGCACAGGCAACCGCATTGGTCGCACTGGTGAAGCACATCAGCAGCCCGTCGCCTGTAGATTTGAGAACTCGCCCCTCAAAGCGATCGCATTGTTCGCGCATCACCTGAAGATCCTGTTGCAGCATTTCCAGGGTCTGTTCTTCATTCATTGACATCCGAGCACTGAAGTTGACCCCATCTGTAAATACAACGGCAGCCAGAGACTTTTGTGCTTTGAACTCAGGTATACGACGTTCGTTGTCCATGAGGGGGTCACAGTGGCAGAAACTTACGGGTTGGTAGAAACGCTTTCAGGCTCTAATTTAGAATGCCCACAACGTTGAATTGACTCAATCTTAAACAACTCACTTTCCCTCCTGGAAATTTAAATTGAGCCATTCTAATTTTGTCCTTCCTACTCACTTGCCTTCATTCTCCCTCAAGAACCTGACTTCGGATCGAGACTGGCCCGTAACCCATCTCCCAGGAGATTAAAAGCCATCACAATTAAGGTAATCAATAAACCAGGAAATAGGGTTGTCCAGGGAGCAGAGAGGGAATAGCCGCCCCGAAAGGCATCTGCTAACAAGGTGCCCAACTCTGGCGTAGGAGGCCGGACCCCTAATCCCAAAAAACCGAGGCTAGCGGTTTCCAGGGTCGCGGTGCTGATGGAAAGGGTGGCTTGCACAACCAGGGGAATGAGACTTCCAGGCAAAATGTGGTGTAACAGAATGCGACGGGGGGAAGCCCCCAACGCTTCTGCTGCCTGAACAAACGCCTGTTCTCGTAAGGATAACACCACACTCCGAACCAACCGAGTATAGACCGGAACCTGCATCAACCCGATCGCCCCCATCACGCTCGGCAGGGAAGGCCCAGTCACCGTTACGATCGCGATTGCCAGCAAAATCGAAGGAAAGGCCAGCAAGATATCCGTCAACCAACCGACCCCCCAATCCACCATCCCGCGAAAGTACCCTGCAACCAGCCCCAACATCATCCCCACCCCCATCGCCCCCAGCACC
>JANRKG010000496.1:0-2159 GCA_033763635.1 Leptolyngbyaceae cyanobacterium bins.59 | reverse complement strand
TCTAAATCTGTTAAAATTTTAACACATTTTTGTACTGATCGCTTGGCTGCAATCCTTATCAATCAAGGGTTTTCCGAGGTCTGCCCATGCTACCGATTTTCTACTCAGACCAGTTTTTGTTGCATCAAACGGGGCGGTTTCACCCAGAGCGGCCCGAACGCTTGACGGCGATCGTTCAGGCTCTACAAAATGCCCCCTGGGCCGATCAACTCGATTGGCGAACTCCGACCCCTTTAGAAGAACGGGATGTGGGTCCCTCCATCGCACGGGTCCATTCCTCTGATTACATTAGGGCAGTCGAAAAATTGGCCCGACAGGGCGGCGGGTACGTTGATGCGGATACGGTGGTCTCTCCGGATACCTATGATGTGGCGAGGTTGGCAGTGAGTGCCTGGTTAGATGGGGTGGAAACGGTGATGCGATCGGGCCATCCGGCTTTTGTGCTGGCCCGTCCCCCCGGACACCATGCCCTGAGCCATCGGGGGATGGGATTTTGTATTTTCTCTAATGCGGCGATTGCTGCCTTTCATGCCCTGGAAACTTTGGGAGTGGCACGGGTTGCAATTTTGGATTGGGATGTGCATCACGGAAATGGGACTCAGGAATTGATTGAGTATGATCCCCGGATAATCTACTGCTCACTGCACCAATCCCCGTGCTATCCGGGTACAGGAGCCGCAACAGAACAGGGATTTCACCAGAATGTGCTAAATCTGCCGATTCAACCCGGAAGTACCTTAACCGATTACCAACCTCTGTTTGAGCAAAAAGTGGTGCCTTTTCTCACTCGCTTCGCACCAGAACTCTTGATTGTCAGTGCTGGATATGATGCAAACGCAGCAGATCCCCTCGCCAGTGTTTCTCTCCAGCCAGGAGATTATCAAGTTCTTACCCAATACTGCTTAAACCTGACCCAACGAATTCTATTTGGTTTGGAGGGGGGCTACGAACTCAATGCGCTTGCCCATTCAGTTCTGGCAACGATCGAGCCTTGTCTTAGCAAAAAGTAACCGTTCATTTAGATACAATGCAAATGAATTTTGTATTTCAAGATACAGAATTCACCTGCCCATCCTTGATGAAATCTTAATCATTCTAATTCAGATGCCCATTAGAGATTATGGACGAAACTCTAGACTCAATAATGGGAAAACCAACTGATAAAAAAGGCTACACTGACCCGTAGAATTACGGCTTAAGTGTAAGGAACTCCTCCCTTAGATTGCCGGAGCGAGATTTTTTCTAGGTTGTATCCATAAATCATGTGGCTGAACGGGTGTCTGTCAAGTCAGACAAGCGCTTCTAGCCTAGTTTGTGGTTTCCAGATTTCTGGCGATCTGTGGAATGTTAATAGCTTCAGGAAGATATTTCACCTATGACCTCTAAGTTAGCGCTCCAACGAAAGCGATCGAAAGACAGACCCTCAGCTTTTGAGTGGTATGTCAAAACCGTGCCGATGAAGTGGTATCGGAAAATCAAATCCTACGTCGAGTGGCTCAGCCCCTCCTGGCAAGCCTGTATCCCTCTGGCAATGTTGATCGTTCTGGCCTGGGGCGCTGCGGCAGTAGCCCAGGACCCTCCCAAACTGGAAGATGTTGCTAAACTCTCCTCCGACCTGAAAGTTGGCCTGGATACCATGTGGGTCATGGTGGCTGCAATGCTGGTGTTCTTCATGAACGCTGGATTCTGCATGTTAGAAACCGGGCTGTGTCGCCAGAAAAACGCTGTAAACGTGTTGGCAAAGAACTTAATTGTGTTTGCCCTGTCTACGGTTGCTTTCTGGGCAATTGGGTTTGGTCTCATGTTTGGAAACGGCAACGGTTTCTTTGGGACAGAAGGGGTGCTCTTCCTAACAGGAGCCGATAATAGCCCTGCCATTGCAGACGCTTATCAGGGTGCTTACTCCTCTCTCAACTGGACAAGCGTTCCTCTCCTGGTTAAGTTTTTCTTCCAATTGGCTTTCGCCGGAACTGCTGCAACGATCGTATCGGGTGCGGTGGCTGAACGGATTAAGTTCGTTGACTTCCTGATCTTCAGCTTGCTGCTCGTTGGGATCGCTTACCCCGTCACAGGTAACTGGATCTGGGGAGGTGGCTGGTTGTATAAGGCAGGCTTCTTTGACTTTGCAGGTTCAACTGTCGTTCACAGCGTTGGGGGGT
>JANRKG010000495.1:0-9074 GCA_033763635.1 Leptolyngbyaceae cyanobacterium bins.59 | reverse complement strand
CGCAGCAATTGGAAAAAGCAACAGAATTGCTTTTAACACGCTTCCAGTTAGTAAGCTTGCAATTGAAGAACGTCCACTTTTACTTCTCATACTTTTCACACTCACTCACACTAAAAAAAAGCAAAACACTCCTGAAAAAGGCAGAATATTTCTAAATCCCTGCCATCGGTGGAACTATCCCTCTCAGTTAACGAACTTCAAATTTCCCTTCGATTTTACTTAGCAAATCACCTCACCTGTCAGGTAGGGTAATTTGCCAAGAAAGTCGAAGGGTGTCCTGAGTCTTTTAAGAGAGACAGATCTTTGATATTTCCCGCTGTAATCCTTTCTGGTTAGCTGATTTCATCAGTACGTCAGTTGAGCAAAGCCAAAACTCACAAGTTCTAAACCAAGAAGTATGATTTCCAGATGTTTTAGGACAAGGGTTTCCGTTCAGAGGCGGGAGGAAGCGCCCGCTGTTCTTTGGGTGGCAGATAGGTATCGACAAAGATCTGATCTACGGGAGGAGCTTGCAACTTCAGTGCTCCAGAAACTTGCTTCAAGGTCTTTTCTAACCGCACTGGATCGACTCCTCCCAAACCAACTTTTTCAACTTCGGGAGTAACATACAGCCTTTCGAGGGCAATTTGCAGACGCGCTCTTTCAGAATTCTTATCCATCAAAGCATCCCCTGCTTTGACAACCGATTCTAAACCTGCTGTGGGGTCTTTAATCGTATCTTGCAGCCCCTTGAAATAAGCTTTCAAAAAGTTTTTGACAACATCCGGGTTCTTCTCCAGGAAAGATTTTTTCACCAGAATGGCGTTTCCATAAAGCTCCAATCCATTCTCGGTGTAGTAGAAAACATTCAGGTCTTCAACTTTCTTCCCGGCTTTGGCAATTGAAGGAATAATGGTAGTTGCAAATCCACTCACTGCATCCACATCTCCCTTCGCCAGAAGCGTTTCCCGAAGTTTGGGTTCCATTGTGATCCACTCAACGGAATCTGGTGTAACACCCACTTCTTGAGCAAAGACAGGCCAGAGTTTACGCGGAGCATCCCCCGCAGGTGCTCCCAATTTCTTTCCAGCAAGTTCCTTGGGGTTGTCAATGCCGCTGGATTTGAGCGTCACAATTGAGAAGGGCGATCGATTATAGGGAATTGCAACCGCAACAACCGCATCATTGGGGTTTTTGGAATTGAATTCGATCATGGAGTAAATATCTCCAAAACCGATATCAAATTGCCCCGCAGCAACCTTCGTAATCGTATCGGAGGAACCGTAACCCCGCTCGATCGTAACGTCCAAACCTTCTGCTGCAAAATATCCTTTTTCAATCGCTATCGTGAGGGGTGCATTATCTCCCTGCAACAACCAGGAGGGATTGACCTTAATGGCCCGCTTCGTTTTGGTATCACTTGCAGCAGTTGGGCTAGCAGTGGTTGAGGAGTTTGTTGCCGCAGGAGGCTGGGAAGACTGACAAGCACTGAGGGCAACTGAAGAAACAAGTGCAAGTGCTGTTAAATTCGCTAACCAATTTCTTTTCATAACGGAGATATAAACCACTTAGTAGCCACAGTAGTTGTATACTGTATACAGCTTCAAGAAGGATTTTTGTAACTAGCCATACATTTTTTGTAGTTGTTTTTGTGGTTTTCTTGGAAGTGCTATCACTGCAAGCATTATCTTCCAACTCACTCTAGTAAGTCACAATCAATCTTAAGCATGCCTTAATAATTACTTTCGCCAGAAGGGATAAGGTATAAAAAAGCACAGAGATAGGGTGACATGACTCCTTTGTTAGAACAAGGGTAATTCAGCTAGATTCGTGGTTTCTGCTGATTGCTTCCTGTAGTGCTGGGAAGTAACTGCTGGGAAGTAACTGCTGGGAAGTAACAAAAAACTCTCCTGCTTGCATTCATGTTACTGATTAATCCTAATGATTAATCCCACTCTAGTGGCTTGAACAGTGATTCAGAACAGTGATTCAGACAGTGATTCAGACAGTGATTCAAAGGGCTTGGCAGGAGCGTAATTAAAGAGTTCTCAATAGAGACTTTTATCAACTTTCATGATTAAACTTTCATCACCAAAGATGATAAAGCTGGCGATGAAGGTTCTATAGAAATTGACTGTTTGGTAAGGATGAGACGGAATGGATTCGGTCTGAAGATTAATTTTTAAGTTAGTGATAGCAAGGAGCATATTTCTACTATGGTTCAATCACAATCGATTGATCGCTCTCTAGATTTGGATCGGCCTCCACTTCTGGAGTTTGATCGCATTGGGTTGGAATACCAAACCGAGACGGGAATCCGGCGAATTATTGATGAAGTATCCCTCTCGATCGCTGCGGGCGAATTTGTTTCGTTTGTCGGACCGAGCGGCTGCGGTAAAACATCGATTTTGAGAATGGTGTCGGGTTTGGCTCCGGCTCCCATTGGAGAGATTCGTCTGCGGGATAAGCGCATCAGCAAACCCTTAAAGAACGTTGGGATCGCCTTTCAAAATCCGGTCATGTTGCCCTGGCGGAATACCCTGAAAAACGTCATGCTGCCCCTGGAAGTGGTGCAACCTTATAAGCGAGAATCCAAAGATCCCAAACGTCGGGAGCAGTTTATCGCGCAAGCACAAGACCTTTTGGCAACGGTTGGCTTGAAAGATTTCCAACAACAATATCCCTGGCAATTATCTGGCGGGATGCGGCAACGGGTTTCCTTGTGTCGTGCCCTGATTCACCAACCTGAAATTCTCCTCCTGGATGAACCGTTTGGTGCGTTAGATGCCTTCACCCGCGAGGAAATGTGGGTGATGATGCAAGACCTGTGGCTGCGAGTGAAGTGTATCTGCATTTTGATTACCCATGACCTGCGAGAAGCCGTTTTTCTATCGGATACGGTTTACGTCATGGGACCGCGTCCCAGTTCAATTGTTTACAAACTGAAAGTTAATTTACCTCGTCCGACCACGTTAGACATGATGCTTTCAGATGAATTCAACCATCTGGTTGCAGATCTTCGTCGGCATATCCATCGAAATTAGTTTTTAGGAAGTTTTCAGGAAATAATTTCCTGGCTGGTTTCGGCTTCGCTCAACCCGCGTATGCCCCCTGGGTATTGTCAAAAATGCGCCCTGAGCGTAGTCGAAGGGCAACCCATCGGTCAATTCTTTTCAAAGAATTACCTTCCTTCACCCCTGCTCAAAGTAACCTACTCCATCGCAATTTCAGCATTCTATGGCAACATCATTGAGATCTAAACCTGGTTTTGACTTTGCCGAATTTGCAAAGACAAAAACCGCCACAATCTTCCTACCCATTGTGGCGACGATTTTGCTATTCATTCTTTGGGAATTAGTCGTTCTAATTTTCAAAGTACCCGCTTATAACCTTCCTGCCCCGTCAGCGATCATTACCGCAATGGTAGATAAGCAACGGGCGCTCGTCGAGAATTCACTTCAAACCTTATTCACAACAATGGCAGGCTTTGGGTTAGCCATTGTTTCGGGAGTCATTTTAGGGTTTTTAATTGGCTATTCCCGTCTGGCCTATGTGGTTCTCTATCCCTTGCTCGTCGGGTTTAATACGATCCCCAAAGTGGCTCTCGTACCTCTGTTTGCCCTCTGGTTTGGAATTGGGACTGTTCCGGCAATTCTCACCGCTTTTCTACTGGCATTCTTCCCCATTGCAGTCAACGTGGCGCTAGGGTTGGATACGGTTGAACCAGAAATGAAAGATGTGATGCGATCGTTGGGAGCCTCCCAGATTGAAGTATTTGAGAAAATCGGGTTTCCCCATACCCTGCCTTACATCTTCGCCTCACTGAAGGTTGCCATTTCTCTTGCCTTTGTCGGGGCTGTCATCTCAGAAACCGTTGCCTCTAACAAAGGCGTAGGATATCTGATTGTGACAGCCAGTTCTAACTTCGATGTTCCCCTTGGTTTCGCAGGATTACTGGTCCTGGCGGCAATGGGAACGATTCTCTACGGTTTCTTTGCCGCGATCGAGAAATACGTCATTTATTGGGCGCGTTGATCGGGAGATTTTAACCAACTCCAGTGGCGATATTGTTCATGGAGATGCCCTTTGGGTTCTTGATGAGCAATTTCTTCTCCACTGGGGTTTTGTGTTGAGTTTGCAAGATTTGCAAGTTTGCGATTCAGGAATTTCATAACCGTACCTCGATGAAGCGATTAAAAACGTTTTTTAGAAGAAAAGGTCCAGATGATCGTGTTTTAGAATCAGTGAAGTGAAAGGCTAAATATTTTCTGTACCTTATGATACTATTTTAGACTTTTATTCAAGGAATTAGGGCTTCTTCTGGTGATTCTTCATGGAATCATGACATTCTGTGTCTATTTACGAGTGTCTCGGCGGTTTCCCACTCATGTGAGTTCAATGACTTGGTTGACCTGTTAAGTCCGATTCCCTTGTAACCAGATCTCCAAACTTGCCAGGAGCCAAAGTTTGACCCCATATCGGCCCCAGGTGTCACCCTCGTACTCCAACCAATCCCGAAGAAGCGTCTGATTCAGGTAAGGGGCGATCGCTGCTTTTCGGTTTAACAACAACGCTTTGGCCTGTCGTCGCCACACCTGCCGGAACCCTAATTGCACGGGCACCATCATGCCACTTTTGGGACGGCGAAGAATTTGCTCAGGTAATAAATCGGCTACAGCCTGTTTTAAGATGGCTTTCTCTTCAGCACCTCGTAATTTATATCCGGGCGGAATTTGTAAACTCATGTCAACAATACGGCGATCGAACAGGGGCGATCGACCCTGTAACCCGGTTGCCTGGGTCAAATTATTTACCTTCGTTAAAATGTGATCCGCTCCCTTAAATTTAATATTGAGGCTCATCAGTTGGTTTAGATAACGAGCGTCTGATTGCAAGTCTTCAGAAAAAATAGAAGGGATCTCCTTCACCCCGGCCCAAATCTCTGACTTCAGTAATTGGGGTAAATCAGCAGCGCATTTCTGAAAGGCCAGTAGATAGGCAGAGAGGGCATCTTGCTGGGTTAATTCGTGGTAAAGCGTATTCATTAACATCGGTTGGTTTTTCGGTCCCCCAAAGCAGGGGTCTCCTCCTTCTCCATTCAAAATGACCTGAACCGCTTGTTTCGCCAATTTTCCCAGCAATAAATTCGGCACGGTCAACGGATCACCGATCGGATCATCCAGGGCAGCCATTGCATCGGGCAATGTGCCCCATAAATCAGTCAGGGAAATTTCCAAAATGTGGTGTTCGGTTTGGCACTGTTTAGCGATCAGGTTGGAAAACTCCAATTCATTCGGGGTCTGGGGTCCAAAATGGATGGAATAGGTATGGATAGGAGCATCATGCAGTTGATGGGCCAGGGCAGTAATACAGCTAGAGTCCAATCCGCCGGACAGAAAGATCCCCACAGGTTCGCCTGTTGGCAAATATTCACGCATGACTTGATTCAGCTCATCCCGCAACTGATCCCGATAGTATTCAAAGGGTGCAGGATTCGGGGGCATTTTTTCCTGAGGTTGCCAGTAGGTCTGCAACTGGCGATCGGGTAGACGCAGCAGACTACCCGGACGGAGTTCCCGCACTTGTTGCCAGAGGGTACGATCGCCTGGTACGAAGGCACAACAGAGATAGTCCCGTAAGGCAACCCAGTCCAAATCCATTGAGTGGTAGGGAGCCAGACTTCGTAATTGGGGTGCAATCCAGGTCGTCGCTCCTGCAATTGTGTAGTACAGGGTATAGGCTCCACAAGCATCCCGGACTAACCAGAGTTCTTGCTGTTCTCGGTCCCAAATCGCGAACCCAAACATCCCCAACAGGTTTGATAGACAAGCAGGGCCGAATTGTTCCCACAATTGAGCAATAAGTTGGCGATCGTCTCCCGCTCCCTTGGGAAGGGGTATGTCCAGTTGCCGCAGCAGAGTCATGCGATTACTGAGCCAAACCTCCCCTAAAACAACGAACCGACGGGAGGAGCTTTCTGCCCAATAGGCGGAGAGGGGTTGGGAAGTCCCCTGACTGCACAAAGTAACTGGGTTCTCTTGCCAGATCACGGGTCGTGTGGTTTCGACATCGTTTCCCCAAGCTAAACACCAGGGGCGGATGTGAGTTAATTTGGGGATGCCAGGATATTTGGGCTGTAACCAGTTGAAGCTTGCCATGCGGTGCTGATACACGAGACAACTGCATCCAGATTATGCCTCGCAATAGACTGGATGGTGCGGGTTGTTCAGGATGGGCCAGGGAAGGTTTCATGAACGACCCCACTTCCCAGGCAGATGGGGTTTCTGGCACGGTTAAAAAAGAAGCCTCCTACTGGGAGGCTTCAAAACAATGAGTGGACTCCACTTGGAATTAGGTTCTCTTTCTAACTTAGCGATCGATCGAACAGGTTTAGTCTGTCAATAGTCAGAGGTGGCAGATTCTTGGGGATCACAATTGTTGCCAACGCCAATTAGAATGAAAAGTCTGTGTACCAATCAAGATGACGGGTTAATTATCTTAATGGAAGAAGTGTTTCGAGAGATTGATTACGAAGAAGCGACCGATGCACGAGCAGCCCGCGATCGACGGCTTGAAGAACTGACGGCCCAGGGATTTTCCTGTGCTTGTGAGAACCTTTCTACAGTTTACGGGCAGCGGGTATATCTCGTGCGGGTGGATGAACCCGACCGGGGGGAAAGAAATACTCGTAGAATCGATTCATCCGATGGGCGGGAACGCCAGGAACGATCTCGGGCGGAACCTCGCTTAAAGTTGAAATCAGGGTCTTTACCCAGTTATGAAGAACGATAGGATTGACATCCTCCCCTCCTAAGCTGTCGCTATAGAAGGGGATTCCCCTACAAGGTCGTTGAACAAGCTTTCTAATGAGTGCATCAATTCATAGTGCTGAACGATGAAGTGACTTGAGTGCTAGCAATCCATGAACATTCATCCCCGCGAGATTTATAATCTGCTGTTGGAAGCCAGCCAGCGATCGAGTTTCAGCGATACTCCTGTGCAGGAGATTCTCATTGGGCTAACCTGGACTTTTTGTAAAGCTGAAGGAATTGGCCTGTGCATGAGTCCCACTCAACCGACCCGCACCTTACCCTGGTCAGGTACTTTAGTCGGGCAACCGATCGCCAATTTCTTTCCCTGGGTGCGTTCCTGGGATAGTTATCAGGCCACGATCGGGATGGCTGCAATCAATTCTGCCATCAATCACAACTCGTCCCTCTTGTCCCAGGCTCAACCGATTATCCCCAAGGGATCGGGCAATCTGGCAGTGTTTGAACATTTTTTACCCATGATTCGGGGCAAACGGGTAATCATTGTTGGGCGATATCCCGGTCTCTCTCAGTATGAACAGGAAGCGGATATTACAGTTCTGGAGCGCCAACCCACAGCCCAAGACTTACCTGATGTGGCTTGTGAATACTTACTGCCAGAGGCTGATTGGGTCTTTCTCACCGCTACTTCGATCGCGAATAAGACCTTTCCCCGATTGGTTGAGTTGGCCCAACAGGCAGAGTTGGTGTTGATGGGGCCGACTGTCCCCTGGTTATCGGAGTTAGGGGCGATGGGAATTGATTACCTGGCAGGAGTTGCTGTCAGGGAGCCAGATGCACTGCGACAAACGATCGCAGAAGGGGGAGGAACTCGTATTTTTGAGGAAGGGGTTCAGTATCACGTTTTGAAACTGTCTGAAGGATTCAATACTGAAATATCCTCCTGAGGCAGAGGAAACAAAATGGAAAGAAAAGCGTGATTTGTGGAGTTGCCAGTAGAAAGTGCATAACACCCTCTAGAAATCTCCTTAGCGAAAGAGACAGGTGACACCACTCCAGAAGGTCATTACTCTTGCATTTTGTTGGGTTCCGCTCAATAATCCACCGAAACTACCAGCGGTAAATTCGATTCCTAATGTGCTTTGAAACACATCCACAGCGTAAGCATTAGTAAGTGTTGACCGGGTCGCACCTGTGCCAATCCCGGCGATCGTCGTCAATCGATTGGACCCTTTTTGCCGACCATCCACAATCCATCCAGCAAAACGGCCCTTCTCAAACCATATTGTTAATCCATCTGCCCACGTCGCAAACCCCAGTGGACCCGCACCACACTCCTGATTCGTTCCCCGTTCACGAGGTTTACCCCGTAACTGAGTCAGGACAGATATCACGTTACTTTCCTTCATCCCAAAACTCAGTGCCTTGGTCGAGCCTGTAGACGGATTTACCAGGCGTAACCCTTCAGCATCAAGGGCAATCACGGTTCTGGATTGGGTTGCTCCAGGTCGAGATTGAGCAAGGATGGAACCCTCTACGGCCTTCGCGAAATTTGCATCAAGTGACGAGAGGGACACACTGATAACCCATCCGACAATGACGAATGATTGAAACATTGGAGACAAAATCATCGGCAATCAATAAATGAAGATGAATCTGGCGATTACAAAGCCCTCTCAAGTTCTACCAGAATTTGAACTAAATCTCAGAAATGACAGTCTTTAGAAATAGAACGTTATTCATCTCAGGAGATTTCCAGAAAAGAGTTTACCTGTGGGTTGCCCTTTGACTCCGCTCAGGGCATGGGTGCTGTTTGAGCGCAGTCGAAACCAGCGGGTAGATTGTTTTTCGGAAATGTCCTAAAGCGTGAGTTGCAATCCAAGAACTCCCAGAATTCACGGTGCAAATTCAAGTTTATGCTAAATTCAACCTTCCATCCCAACAAAACGAACACATTAGAAGTTCATCGACTAGAGGAGCCTGTTCAAACCCCAAAAGGGACGACTCCCCGCTTCATTGTCAGTACAACGCTCGTCTTTTTGACCAGTTTATTGATTGGTGCCTTTCTCCCATTTCACCCGCAGCCGGAGGTATCTCCTCAGGGACGCTTCGTGGTCTCCTATGACCTACGAATATGAATTTTTCAGAAAAATAAAATTTCCCGGAGAAATCTTTTTATAGGGGCGGCCGGGAGCATGAAAACCTTATCTCTTTAGAGCAAGGATGAAAGGCGACGCGGGTACTTTAGTGCCTGTCATTCTTATGTCAGACATTTTAACATAAGAATATGATTGTACTAGAGTTCAAGACCTACGGAAAAGTAAG
>JANRKG010000494.1:0-10867 GCA_033763635.1 Leptolyngbyaceae cyanobacterium bins.59 | reverse complement strand
TTTTTCAGTGTTGCCCTGACCAGTTTCCTCCTGGTGCTTGGCTTACAAGTTCTGAACCCCGAACCCGCTTCTGCCCGTACCAACCTGTTGGTGTCAGCGGCAGCGAGTTTGAAGGACGTTCTGGAGGAAATTAGACCCCTGTACCAGAGAATTCGCCCAGATGTGAACTTAACCTTCAACTTTGGGGCATCGGGTGCGCTGCTTCAGCAAATTGAGCAGGGTGCGCCCGCCGATATTTTCATCTCCGCAGCCAACCGTCAGATGGATACGCTCGCTCAGAAAGGGGAACTGGTTACTGGCACAAGGGCGAACCTGGCCAGTAACAAATTGGTGCTGGTTGTGCCCAAGAATTCAAGATCTGTAACCAGTTTTCTGAGTTTGAAGAGACCGGAGATCAAGCGGATTGCCATTGGGGAACCCCGCAGTGTTCCGGCAGGGCAGTATGGCGAACAGGTGTTGCGAAAACTGGGTCTGTTAGATGACGTGAGATCTAAATTGGTTTTTGCTAACAATGTGCGTCAGGTGCTAGCTGCTGTTGAAAGCGGCAACGCGGATGCGGGGTTAGTGTACCTCACGGACGCTAAGATTTCTGACAAGGTGAAGATTGTAGTCATGGCAGACGAGTCGTTCCATTCCCCGATCGTTTACCCAATGGCTGTGTTACAGAGTAGCAAAAACAAAGATGCTGCCAGAGCGTTTTTGCAGTATTTATCGGGCAGTGAAGCGAGAAGGGTGTTACGGAAATACGGATTTGTTGTTCGCTAGGAGGAGAAGTAATCCTTTTTTCACACTAAGTCCATGAATGAATCGATCGCAACTCCATTTGATCTATCCCCCCTCTGGATTTCTCTCAAAGTCTCTTTGCTGGCAACCGTTTTCACTTTCCTTGTCGGAATAGGAGTGGCTTTCTGGATGCTGAACTATCGGGGAAAGGGAAAATCACTGTTGGAGGGAATTTTGATTTCTCCGCTGATCTTACCCCCTACGGTCGTTGGGTTTCTGTTGCTGCTGTTCTTTGGCAAAAACGGACCTGCCGGGAAGTTCCTCCTGTCCTTTGACTTCAGTGTGGTGTTCACCTGGTACGGGGCAACCATTACGGCAATGGTCGTATCCTTTCCCTTAATGTACCGAACCGCATTGGGAGCATTTGAACAGGTAGACGGAACTTTGCTGGCAGTGGCTCGGACCCTGGGAGCCTCTGAATGGACGGTCTTTCGGCGCATTCTCCTACCTTTGGCACTGCCGGGAGTGCTGGCAGGAACGGTGTTGGCCTTTGCCCGTGCGCTAGGGGAATTTGGGGCAACTCTGATGTTGGCTGGGAATATTCCCGGTCAGACCCAAACGATTCCAATGGCGATTTACTTTGCTGTGGAAGCGGGAGCCATGAATGAAGCCTGGTTCTGGGCTGTGGTCATCCTGATGATGTCCTTTTCTGGCATCTTCGCCGTTAATTTCTGGCAGAACTGGCGCAAGAAACACCAATCCAGGTATTCCCAAATTCCTCGCACTTCATCCTCTCTAACCCCCTTGAAACAGGGTGTACTCACGCCCATCACGCGATCGTCTAAAGTGAATTCCTCTGGGCACTCTGGCTTAGTCGTTGATATCCAGAAGCGGCTTGCTAGCTTTGATTTAAATCTAACTTTCAAAGTCACCGAATCCACGCTTGGCATCCTGGGGGGATCGGGAGCGGGAAAAAGCATGCTACTACGATGTCTCGCGGGCATAGAAAGCCCCACCAGTGGACAGATTATCTTAAATGGACGGGTGCTATTTGATGCCAAACGCCGCATTAATCTTCCCAGCCGCGATCGGCGGATTGGGGTGTTAGTGCAAAATTATGCCCTGTTTCCCCACATGACGGTTGCGAAAAACATTGCTTTTGGCCTACCCAACTCCCTCTCAAATCGGGAAGTGCAACAACGGGTGGAAGCGCAGTTAGCATCAGTGCAGTTACAGGGATATGAAGAACGCTATCCCGGTCAACTTTCGGGAGGTCAGCAACAACGGGTGGCCCTGGCACGCGCCCTCGCAAGTGAACCCGAAGTGTTACTGCTCGATGAACCCTTTTCCGCCCTGGACACTCATCTGCGAAACCAGATGGAACAGGAGATGATCGCACGACTTCACAATTTTAACGGAGTCAGTTTATTTGTTACCCATAACTTAGAAGAAGCCTATCGCGTTTGTCAGGACTTGCTCGTGCTGGCGGAGGGGCAGGCACTGGCCTATGGGTCCAAGTACGAGGTGTTTGAACGCCCCCATGTTCTGGGGGTGGCGCAGCTAACAGGGTGTAAAAATATTTCTCTGGCAGCAGCGATCTCGGAGCAAGACCTTCGGGCAAGCGATTGGGGTATTCCGTTACGGGTGATGAAACCTTTACCCGATCGCCTCACTTATGTGGGAATTCGGGCGCACCAGATCCAGTTTCAAACCGATGCGAAACAGGACAATATAAAACAAGACAATACATTTTCCTGTTGGTTAGCTTCCACCAGCGAAACGCCCCATCGAATGACTGTCTTCCTCAAGTTCAACAATCAACCTTCCCACCCTCAGGACTATCATGTGCAGGCAGAAGTCTTTAAAGAAAAGTGGGAAACCCTCAAGCAGCAACCGTTACCCTGGTTAATTCGGCTTGATCCCATGCATTTGATCACGATGGTTGATTCGTAAGTCATTCTTTTCGAGTAATTCACCCTAAGAGACATGCAGCAAAATAACACACCTGTGGGTCGGGTTTCGGCTTCGCTCAACCAGCAGTAGATTGTTTTTCAGAAATCTCCTTATTGAGAGATTTGGCATAAATGATCACCGACTCGCAATGCATTGGCAATCACCGTTAAACCAGGACTAACACTGGCATGGGAAGGGAAAAAGCTACTGTCTACAACATATAAATTTTGTACTTCATGGGCACGACAATTTAGATCCAATACGGAAGTTGCAGGATCTTCCCCAAAGCGGCAGGTTCCGCACTGGTGAGCAACAACCTGCACTGGCATATCACTGCGAGGGTGGGTTGTGCGGTTGAAAACATTGGATTGGTCTTGCTCAACGTTTTTCAAAACATCGATCCAACGGTAAACGAGGCGATCGTGGGCTTCTACATTATTCGGTGTGTAGTCAACACGGAGTTTGTCTCCCACATAGCGAACTCGATTATTCTCATGGGGCAGGTCTTCGGTTTTTAGCCACCAACCGATCGAATGGGTTGCTAATTGACGTAACCCAAAGTTGGGCATGATTCTAGACAAAGCCGACAAAATGGGAGGCGCTTCTGCAAAAATCACATCTTGCAAAATCCCGCCAGAGTTCTGGACATGCCCCATTGGATAAGGAAAATCTTTATCTCCCCAGTAAAAATCGTTCAATCCCAATGTTCTGGGAAAGTTGCCAGAATTGGCAGTGGAGGTTAGCTGCACAACTACGGATAGCAATTGTTTCATCAAATTTCGTCCGACCTGCCCCGAACCATTGGCAAGCCCATCGGGGTGTTTTTCGTTCCCAGACCGCAGGAGCAATGCCGCCGAATTCACAGCACCACATGCCAGCACTACAACATTTCCCAAAAACAGATAGGACTGACCCCCAATTTTTGCTTCAACGGCTTTGATTTCAGAGCCAGAGGGGTTGGTGTGCAGGGAAACCACCTGAGCAGACGTTTTCAGCGTTATGTTTTCGTGATTCAGGATAGGGCTAATGCCAGTATCTTCTGCATCGGTACGCCCCCGATCGCCCACTCCCAGGGCTAAGTGAACAGGATGTAACCCTTGTTCAGCAAGAGTATCCCCAATCCGTTGCACCATCGGTTCATGGGCAACGGGTGGAAATGGATAAGCTTCGCTGTGGGGCGGTTCTGTTGGGTCTTCTTCAACTTTGCCGTGCGCTTGATACAGCTTCTCCGCTTCCGTGTAATAAGGCTCAAAGTCCTGGTACTTCAAAGGCCATGCGGGGGAAATTCCGCCCTGATGCTGCACCTGCTCAAAGTCCTGTTCCCGTAGCCGTTGCAGAACACCATTCCAAATTTTTGTATTGCCACCAACGGCATAATACGTTTGCGGATAAAACGGTTCTCCCGTTTCGTCATACCAGGGTTCTGAAGCGTGAAATTGTTCTTTCTTAAAAATTTCGGTATCAATTAACTCTGAGCTTTCCCGGTAGATCAATTCACCGCGATCGAGTAGCAAAATCTTTTTACCCGTCGGTGCTAGTTTTCGTGCCAGTGTTCCACCACCTGCACCTGTTCCAATAATAATAAAGTCATAGTATTGATCGTCGATGATCATAAAGCTCTCCTACTGCCAAACGTAAATTAGCGTGTACAACACGATCCAAATGACATCGACAAAGTGCCAGAACAAAGAAGTGGCTTCAACACCAAAATACCCATTGTCGTAATTACCGGGATAAAACGATCGCCCCAACATCAAAGCTTGCAGCAAAATTCCAGTCAGAACATGCAAGCCATGAAACCCGGTCAGTAAATAGAACGTGCCACCGAATAAACCAGACTGATAACTAAAAGGTAAACCGCGCCATTCCACCGCTTGACCCAATAGGAAATAGCCGCCCATTGCTATTGTCGTCAGCAAAAAGATGCGAAACCCCCAGAGCTTTTTATCGTGTAAATACCGTTCAGCAACATAGATGACAAAGCTACTGGAAACTAACACGATCGTGTTAATCAACGGCTCTCTGGTTTCCAGCCCTGTCACCCCAGCCGGATACCAGTCTGGAGTCGTTGTTTTGTAGACAATGTAACCTGCAAAAAAGCTCAGGAAAATGACACTCTCGGACAGCAAAAACACAATAAAGCCGAATTTACTATTTCCGGCTGCATCATGCTCTTGATGATGTCGAACATTGGCTTCAATTTCTTGTGCGATCGCTCTTTCTGCCGTCATGATGGTTGCTGCTGGGTAAAAGATTCAGGAAATTCAGTTAAGTCAGGATTGGGCGCACGTTCGACTAAGGGTTGATTGCTGCCATACCCATAGGGACCAGAAATCACAACAGGTGTTTCCTCAAAGTTCTCGACAGAGGGAGGGGAAGAAGTCAGCCATTCCAGGCCATACGCTCGCCAGGGATTGTTGCCCACCTTCTCCCCCCGAATCCAGGAACTTACCATATTGAGAAGAAAGGGAAGGGTAGACAGGCCCAGCAGGAATCCGCCGATACTGGCAATCACATTCCAGTAAGCAAATTCCAAATCATAGGAAGCAACCCGACGGGGCATCCCCATCAGGCCCAAAGGATGCATCGGGAGGAAGGTTAAGGCAGTTCCAATGTAACTGAGGGCAAAGTGAAGTTTACCCAATCCTTCGTAATACATGCGTCCCGTCATTTTAGGGAACCAGTGATAGATCCCGGCATAGATACCCATGACGATCGCGCCATACAAAACGTAATGGAAATGTCCCACCACAAAGTAGGTGTTGTTCACATGGATATCGATCGGTACAGAAGCCAGAAAAATTCCGGTAATGCCAGCAAATAACCAGTTACTAATGCCACCGAGCGCAAATAGCATGGGTGTCGTAAAGCGAATCTTGCCACCCCAAATGGTTGCAACCCAGCCAAATACCTTAATCCCAGAAGGAATGGCAACCAGCATCGAGGTCACCATGAACAGTATCCGCATCCAACCAGGGGTTGCACTGGCAAACATGTGATGCACCCATACCATACCGCTGACAACCGTAATCAAAATCGAGGATGCAGCAATCACTCGATATCCAAAGAGTGGTTTTCGAGCATGGACAGGCAGAATTTCGGAAAACATCCCAAAAACAGGCAGAATCATCACATAGACGGCCGGATGGGAATAAAACCAGAAAAAGTGTTGATACAGAACGGGATTACCGCCCCGTTCAGGGGCAAAAAAGCTGGTTCCGATCGTCAGGTCCAGCAGCAACATTACTGCGCCGCCCGTCAGGGCGGGTAATCCATAGAGCTGGATTAACTGCGCTCCCAACACGGCCCACACAAAGGCCGGGGTTTTAAACCAGGTCATGCCCGGTGCCCGCATCCGGAAGATGGTTGTGACAAAATTCACGGCTCCCATAATGGAAGACACCCCCGAAATTGCCACTGCCAGAATCCATAACACCTGTCCGTTCAGCAAATTTCCAGTTGGGTTTTGCAAGCTGACAGGCGGATAAGCCCACCACCCGGACTGGGACGGACCTCCCGGCACCAGGAAGCTTGCCAGCATGAGAATGCCAACAACAGGAACCATCCAGAAAGAAACTGCATTCAACCGGGGAAACGCCATATCCCGCGCCCCAATCATCAGGGGCACCAGATAGTTCCCCAGTCCTACTAAGACAGGAAACGTCCACATAAACAACATGATCGAGCCATGCATCGTGAACAGGGCGTTATAAACGGTGCGATCGACCAGATCCGCCTCTGGGGTAATCAGTTCCCCTCGCATAATCATCGAAAATGTACCCCCGATCATGAAAAACAAGAACGAGGTGACAATGTATTGAATGCCGATGACTTTGTGATCGGTGCTGAAGGTGAAAAATCGCCGCCAGTTATCGGGCGCACCGGGTTGGGGTTGTCCCCGCACGACTGCTGAAGCCTCGATCGAGATGTTCGTCATAAATCACTAATCCTTGAGGAAACTCAGAGGGCAGAGGGCAGAGGGGAAATACTTGAAAAGCGGTCGTTTTAAGCTGTCCTAACCCTCTCTTCACCCGCGACATCAGACAGGTGGGCTATTTGGTTCGTGTTTGGGGGCGTAGTTCACGATGGGAGGGGCTGCCGGAGGAATTGTATCCCAACCCCGAACGGCAACTTTATCTTTAGTAGTTCCTTCGCGATCGTTAGCTCGGCGATACTCAGAGGCCGCCTGATTGAAGGCAGGGATCGGCGACTGAGTGGCAGCATCAGCGAGCCATTGCTGATACTCGTTGAATGGCTGAACGACAACATCCGCCTGATTGGCAGCAAAATAGGTGCCACTAAACATGGAATCGCGCAGACGGTAAGTTCCTGTTTTTACAGGAGTCAGTTCAAAATCAATATCGTGATTGGGAACAATATCCTGTTTCAGACGAAAAGCCGGAATATAGAAGCCATGCAACACATCTTCCGAGTGTAAGGTGAATCGAACCCGGCGATCGACTGGCAAATGTAACTCGGTACTGGTGATATCTTGCTCTGGATAATGGAACACCCAGGCCCATTGTTTCGCAATTACATCAATTTGCTCAATGGGAGCCGTTTCTAAAGCGTTCTGAATTTCCTGTTGGGGGGCACTATCAAAAGGTTCAGCGTAGGCAGGTTGCATCATCTGCGGCATGTGCAAATGCACTAATTCCATCGGACCTCGCACTGCCATTTTGTCGTAAGTTCGATAACTCACAAAAGAGAGAGTCAGAACCAGCACCAGGGGCACTGCTGTCCAGACAATCTCCAACCAGGTATTTCCTTCAATAGGGGGACCATCGCTTAAGTCGTACTTTTCCGCCCGATGGAAAACCAGTGAGTAGAGAAACGGCCCGATCACTCCTAAGTAAATGAAGGTGCCTAACCCTGTGAAGAGACTGAATAAATCATCTAATAACTTCGCTTCTGCTGCTGCCTCAGGTGGAAACCAGAAATAGGACTGCTTCGCCATCCAAACGCTTGCAAACGTCACCAGAATGGCATAGACCGTCATTACCAGAACTGCGCGGAGTTTCAACATAGTTAGGGAAAGCAAAGGGTAAGAGAAGGCATCATAACTGATTTGGATTTCCGCCTAGATGCAACAGTTGATCAGCAGTAACGTGAACACCAAACTCACCCCCTAAATGGGCACCCAGCGTTCCTTGAACAAACATCAAGGCAAACACGAACAGACCCGCCGCCAGATAGCTCCATTGCACCTGTCTTGCCATGTCTTTGCGCCATTGATACCGTTGGAATCCTCGCCAAACTGTCATTCCCACAATCAACGCCAAGATGAGAATTCCTCCCACCCCATGCCAGATCATTGTTTCCAGCGCATGATATCCCCAGGCACTTGTGACATCTGCCAGTGGAACCGCCAGGGAAACCTCAAACAACCCTGCCATGACGGTAAAGAAGGTAATGATGGCAGATGCCAGCAGGTTATACCAGCCCACATCAAACAGGGCCGATCGCGTCACCGGAATTGCCAGAAACTTGAAGATTGCCTTCTCAACCGGAAAGAGTGCCCCGACGATATCAAAGGAGATCGCAACAATAAATAGTCCTAAAGTTAGATGAACGAGATTCGGATGAATGGGTATTTGATAGGGTAATCCATTCGCTCCCAGGTTACTCCACTGGTTTAGCAGGTCTGAATTCATGATAGACCGCCTCGAATCGCATCCACCACTGGAATTGAGTGTAGGCCGTAGACCCACACGAGTAGGCTTCCCAGGTAGGACTGTACACACACTAAGCCGACAAGCAACACACTGGCGACTAAGTATGGAATGGGTAACTGGGGTCTTTCCTGTAAGCGGATCACGTAGCGCCATGCAGTGACGATCGCCAGAATTCCCGAAAGAGACCAACCCAACACGGTATGGGCATTGAGGGTTGAAACGGAAGCTGCATAGGGTTCTGCCAGCCCTGCCTCAATCTGTCCAAAAATAATTGAGATAAAGATAGAAACCGTTGCAAAGGCAAGGTTCCACCAACTGACCTCATACAATTTAGGATTTTTTGTAAAATAGCCGACAACATCGCAAAATACGGCGAATAACACCATTGCAATCACGAAATGCACCACGATCGGGTGGATGGTGTCGGGATAGGGAAGATTATGTTCGTTGAGGGGAGGAAGATACTTAAACACAGATGTCAGAGAATGAAGTGACAGTGAAATGAAAACAGGGTACAGATCCCTGCGAAGGTCGGGTGTGTCTGTCTGGAGGGTATCGTTATTTTTTGTTTTGCAAAATCAATCTAAAGAGAGAGAAAGGATGAGGCGATACAAAGGAATGGGGGACACTTCGTTGATTTCTCCCTTCGGTTTATTTTTTCTCGCCAACAGTATAATTGAATATTATACAACCAAATATTTACATTAAATTTTCCTAAATTTCTGTTTCGATGTTTGCCAGACAACATGGGAATGTGATTCAGCTTTGTAATACTTTGATCGCTTATGATTCCTGGCAATTGAAGTACATTTGGTAAATTTGTGGATCAAAAAATATCGTTGCGCCAATATTTGCGCCAATATTTACCTGCGGTTACAGCAGCTTTAATCGTCTGTTTCTCAGAGGGAGTCTTTCGATCGGTCCTTGCCCAGAGCGAAGACCTTGTGATTCAAATGCCTGTCTATGGTCAGGTTACCGACCATAATTTCACGACACAAGCAGAATTATTAGTCAGTGAGACGATTCAGCAGAAATTCAAACAGAATGCTAATTTATCCAGCGTTCGAGTCATAGTCCTTGGCGATCGAAATGGAGAGATTATTCCGATTTTGACTGTTAACGTCTCTCGGACCCAATGGCAACAAACCCCCCAAGTGCGAGCGTGGGGTAAATATAACAGTGCTTCCTATGCTTTGCTTCAGCGTTTTCAGCAGGGAGTTGCAGCGGTTCCAAGCAATCAATTGCCCTTTCAGATTAGAAAGTCTGAAGAGACTTTAACAGGTTTAGAGGCTCAAGCAAGCTTAAGCAGTATCGATTAATTTGGTCTGCTATTTTGTCTTCTGATTAAGTTGGCTCAAACAATTCTAAGTGCCAACTAAATAGCAATTAAGTGGCAATTAAGTGGCAATTAAGTAACTGTAAAGTTTTAATCTTTATATCCATATTAAGCAATTTTTATGGAATAAAGCGGTAGGATTTCGAGTTAAAGGAGTTGCCTATGTTGTAGTCCAAAGGCAAGTCATTTTTGCTTGTCTTTTGTGGTTGATTGCTCTGTTGATTGCTCTAACGCATGATCTGATTTATTACTGATTTTCAGTGGGTAGCAGCCAAAAAAAGTTCGATGATAATTTTGGGAGAACACAAGTGATTCACGACAACGAAATTAGTAACCGATCGGGCAATCGTCCTTTTGAGGATGTGCTTCGGGTTCATCTATCTCGTCGCAACCTTTTAACTCGTAGCGCAGCCCTCTCTGCGACAGGCTTTCTGGCAGCCATGGTGGGTGACAAGATTTTGTCGGGTGGTGCAACTGCTGCAACCGCAAAGGGTAGTGCAGCGGGGTCCCAAGCGCTTGAAAATGCGATCGCCCGCAAAGAGGAGGACGAGGAAGATGAATTATTGATCAACTTCCCACCTGTTCCTTTCAGAGAGGGTGGTGGCAAAACCCCGACCATTTCATCCGACTATGATTATCGAGTCTTGATTCCCTGGGGAACAGCCCTGCAACCGGGTGGCCCTGAGTATGATGGCAACCCAGCAACCCGCCCCACCGCTGCTCAACAGGCAGAGCAAATTGGAATTGGTCATGATGGGATGTGGTTCTTCCCACTGCGCGGAAGTGATGCCCACGGGGTGCTTTGCATTAACCACGAGTTTGGAACCAATCCTCATGTCCTTGGTAAACCTCAACCGACCAGCATCGAGGATGTAAAGCTTTCCCAACATGCTCATGGGGTTTCTGTAGTGGAAATTCGGAACGATTCTGAGGATGATTTTGTTCCCGAATGGAAAGTGGTTCGCAGCAGACGTTCCCGCCGCATTCATGGCAACACCCCTGTAACATTCAGTGGTCCCGCTGCGGAGCATCCCCTTCTGCAAACTCCAGCCAAGAATTCTACCCTGGGCACCCTCAACAACTGCGCGAATGGATATACCCCCTGGGGAACCTATCTCACCTGTGAAGAAAACTTTAACGGTTATTTTGGGGCAAAAGGAACTTGGACTGCAACGGAAGC
>JANRKG010000493.1:0-7408 GCA_033763635.1 Leptolyngbyaceae cyanobacterium bins.59 | reverse complement strand
ACCCAGCCTGATCGGGCAAAAGAGCCGAGAACAAACCCTGCTGACCTACTATCTCCCTCCAGAACCAGTACTGGGAGCAGAAGGCGTGATCACAGCGATCGAAGATGACGGCAAGACAGGACGGCTCTGGTTAGCGGGGATTCCGGGGAACGTGCTGGATTATTACGGAACGAATTCTGTGCTGATCCTGGCCGATCGCCCTCCCTCCAACACTGAAACCGTCCCTGCTCCTGACGGTGAAGCATCTCTTGCCCCTTTCTCCCTACAATTACTTTCCCGCACTGGGTTAACTGCCAAAGTGAAGGTCAGCGGGAAAGGGGAAACCTCAGAAAAATTGCAGGTGGGGCAGTGTGTCCAGGAATGGGTCAGGGTTCTCCCCCGTCAGGTCAATTTGTTGGTTGCCCTGGATGGCAATCTGGAGCGGATTGAACGGGTTGATGCCACCAGTGCCTTTTCTGGGATCGCCCAAATTCGATCGGTGCCCGCCGGAGAACAGCCCGCCGATTGTTTGCTGGGCCGCATCAATCCTCCTGCGCCCCCCTCTAGTGAATCCCCAACCCCAACTGCCGAAATTTCTCCCCCTGCACCCGTCCCCCCTTCAGACGGACCTCTTCCCCAACCCCTGAACCGTTATGCCCTGTTCTCCGTAGGGCATAGTCTCATCCCCAATACTAAAGGCCCCTCTGGCGAAGCAGTGAAGGTTGCGATTCAACGACTGGTGCCCTCCCTACGCAGTCTGCAAGCCACGAAACTGTTACGGCTGACGGTGAATGAAAATTCGTCCCGGTTGGCAGTAGGGGCAGTACTGGAAGTTGTTGCTCCCGAACCCCAGCAGGTCATGCAGCGATCGACCCTGCGCGGCACCGGAACACTTCTCGAAACCAGTCCCCCCAATGGAAAACCCCTTCGAGAAACGGGAGTGGTCAGTTTGCCGATCGGGAGTCGGATTCGCTATCGGTTGCAAAACAACAGTGATCACCCCGTATATTTTGTGTTGTTGGGATTGGATACCAGCGGAAGTGCAATCGCCCTCTACTCAGGACAGGCAGCAAACTCAGCCACAAGCCCCGATACCCGTCCGACCTTGAAGCAAGAGGAGATCGCTGCCGGGGAAACTCTGACCGTTCCCCAGATTTCCAGTGCCTTTGAATGGGTAGTACGGGAGCCAGCGGGCATCGCTGAAACCCTCATCCTCTTTAGCACCCTGCCCTTTACCCAAACCCTGAGTACCCTGGAATCCGGGTTGCGTCAGATTAGTAATAGCCAGCGCATTGGAGTTCCCAGTAACCCTGTTGAGGTAGCCCAGGCCGTTCTTATAGATCTGCACCAGGCCAGCAGTGGCTTACCCTTGACTCCAACGGTTGCCGCTGACTTCCTGGCCCTTCACATGAACGCCTGGGCCACCCTGAGCTTTGTCTATCAGGTTGTTTGATTTTCCTTAACGGAAATTACAACTGGGTCCGGGTAACACTCCCCGCGCCACATCTGGGCCTTTTGCAGCCACATTGATGGAGCCGATCGTATATTGCCGATTCAGGGTGACTGTAAATTCACCGCGATTGAACCGATTGCCCGGCTCCCACTTCACCCCACCAATCCTGGCATTGGGGTCCAGGTTCACCAGTTCTCCTCTGGGGGAAACGTTCGTAACGGTGACACAGGCAGGAAGGCCCAGCACCCAGTTACTCAAATCCCGCGATCGGGATGTTTCTTCCACAGAATAGCGCCAGACAGAAGATCCTCCTGTATAACGCACCCCTAAAAACGTCAACCGGAACCCATTGACCAGGGTAATCGCCTGCCCAGTCGTGGTCGAGGTATTCGTGGAAGTATTGGTAGAGCTGTTGTTGGAAGTATTTGTGGAAGTATTGGTGGAAGTATTGGTCGAGGTATTGGTGGAAGTATTGGTCGATGTGTTAGTAATCGTACTGATGGAAGTGTTGACGATCGTTGAAAACTGCTCTACACGGCTAATTTGAGTAATGGAATTGTAATTCCAAACTTCCTCAAACAGAAGTTGTTGATCGCGAACTCCTGCACTGTCGTAGCGAAGTTGCACCACCGTCTTGAGATCCGTTCTGCTTAGATCAATGCCCCCTAATTGCAATTGACTGAGATTAATCACTTCTGGCTGAAGGGCAAACTGGCCTTCCTGCCGATTAATTAACCTTGCCCCTGTACTGGTGTAGATCTGCACCCAGCGATTATCTTGACGGGCATAGAGAATGTATACCGCATTGGCGTAACTCGTAGCGGGCTTGTTAAAGCCATTCAATTGCAATACCAGGGAATTGGTATTCACGTTCACCACACGAGCAACCGTTAGGAACGTATTCCATCCCTTAGAGCGGAACACAACCGATGATCCTCTCCGCTTGCGCCCCTTCTTATCATCGTCGTCATCGTCATCATCATCGTCCCCACCCCTTCCCCGGTTTCGATTTCGCCCTTTTTTATCATCGTCATCGTCATCGGCGATCAGAAAGGGAGCATTTGCCAGCCCCGCACGGGGTTGTAAATCCCCCAAAGTCCCGGTGAGGGCTTGGGCTTGTTGAGGACGATCGTTGACTGCTGCGATCGTTGGTAGCGGAAGGATACCAGCCGTCAAGGTCAGCACACCACTCAGTCCAATCAGGCCGTGACGAAAGTTAGGAGAGAAAGATTGAAGGGATGACATCGGACTCCTCAAGAATTGACTCGGATTGACTCAGTTTTTCAAGTGTCCCCATCGGGAAACCTCTCCAGAGAGACTGAAGAACCAGCACCCAGGTTCCCAAAATTTTGTAGAGGCACAAAAAGCAGACCTTCCCCCAATTCCGCCCTCCCAATGCTATCCTCACAAACAGAACTTTTGCCCTCCCCAAGACTGTGAGTAAGACATTCCTGCCAAATCCGCCTTCCTGCAAGCCATCACAGCCCCCATTCCTGCCCCAGGTTTTCCTTCGTGTTTCCCAGACCGTACTGATTGCGATCGGCCTCACGGTCACGATCTCGCAACCGGGACAGGCCACCAGGGGCACCGAACCGGAAATTCGGGTCGGGGTGGTGCAGCGGTTTGGCACAGCCCCCACCGACAAACTGATTTTGGAAGCGCCTCAGGGCGATCGGTTAACTTTGCAGTTTAAGACAGGGAATCAGGTCCAGAGAGTCACCACCAATCGGGTGCAACTCGAAATTGTGCCCCAACCCCTTTCCCAACCTGTTTTAGAAGAACGAGTCATTTTTAGCACCCACCGGAGCTTTGAAAGTGCGGAGGATGATGCAAAACGATGGCGGGCCAGGGGTATCGAGGTTGATCTGGCCCAACCGAAGCGCTGGCAAGTGTGGGCGAAGCAAGACACCTACAACACCCCCTTACTCAGACGATTGCTAATCCAAAGTTTGCAAACTCAGGGGGTGCAGTTTCATTTCGAGTCGAAACTGGTTCGGCAAGTGCCCCGCGTCTCCTGGGTTGTGAACGGCTTTCGGTATTCCCGTGATGAACTGGACATCGTCGCCGGAAAACGGCTGATTCAGGTGCAGAAGAATACGTCAGACGAACGGGTGACACGCTTGTACGCCGGAAGTCTTCGGATTCAACCGAATGCCTACGGAACCTATACTCTGGTCAATCAGGTATCAATCGAAACCTACCTGCGGGGAGTCGTCCCCCACGAAATCGGGTTAGGTGCCCCCCCCGAAACGATCGAAGCCCAGGCCATTCTTGCCCGTACCTACGCATTGCGAAATTTGCGACGGTTTGCGATCGACCACTACGAACTCTGTGCAGATACCCAATGTCAGGTCTATTGGGGGCTGAAAGGTAGCCATCCGAAAACAGACCAGGCCATTCTCAACACTCGCGGTTTGGTCCTGACCTACAATAACGAACTCGTTGATGCCCTCTATTCTTCCACTACAGGCGGCATCACCGCTCCCTTCAATGATGTCTGGAACGGTCCCGATCGCCCCTATCTTCGAGCCGTCGTCGATTCTGCCAACAAAATTTGGGATCTGTCTCGTCAAAGCCTGGGGGATGAACGCAATCTCCGCCAATTTCTTAACCGTCGCCAGGGCTTCAACGAAGAACGTTGGGAGATGTTTCGCTGGCGATATCCAAGCACCCTGACAGACATTACCCGCGATCTTCAGAAGTACCTGCGAAGTATCAACAGTCCTGATGCAGGCTTGAAAGCGGTGCAAAAAATCCAGGTCACGAAACGCTCGCCCTTTGGTCGCGTCTTGAAGGTCGCTATTACCACCGATCGGGGTGTGATTGAAATTGAGAAAGATAATATCCTGAATGCTTTCTACGCCCCTACTAGCACCCTGTTTTATTTAGAACCCCTTAATGGACCGAATAAAGTTCTTCAGGGCTATGCGTTTGTTGGGGGTGGCATGGGACACGGAGTTGGTCTGAGCCAAACGGGTTCTTATCGACTGGGAGAATTGGGATGGACGAGCGATCGGATTCTTCAGTTTTATTATCCCGGCACCCAGCTACAGCCCATTAGCCCAACCATTACCTTCTGGCGGGAACCTTCCTTACCGTCCCCCAATTAAACTCACCTCGTTTGGCGATGCTTTAGCGCTTTCGTCTTTGGGTAAACCATTCAAAAACTTTTAAAAAACCTAGAAAAGACTTTAGGAGATCTCTGGAAAACAATTTCTCCGCTGGTTTTGGCTTCGCTCAACCAGCAACCCTGCCCTGGATCGAATTCGAAGGGCAACCTATGGGTAAACTCTTTTTAAAGAACCGCCTTAGCAAATTAGAGCAGGAAGCAAACAGTTGCCCCCGCTCTAACCACTAAAACAAATTGCAAAATTCCTAAGGAATAGGATAGGGAAAGGGACAGAGGCCCTAAAAAAGGCACTCTTGCCCAATCAAAATGATTTTTAGTACAGATCTTCTTCCTGATGGGTTTTGATGGTGCAATCGCCAGTGGGGTAGGCGACGCAGGTCAGGATGAACCCTGCTTCGATCTGATCATCATCCAGGAAGGATTGGTCAGATTGGTCAGGAGCAGCTCCGTCAACCAGTTTGCCAGCACAGGTCGAGCAAGCACCTGCGCGACAGGAGTAGGGCAGATCGAGACCTTGCTCTTCAGCAGCGTCAAGGATGTACTCATCATCGGGAACTTCGATGGTGGTATCCAGCCCTTCGGCCTCGTTGATTAATCTGACCTTGAAAGTTGCCATGCGTAGTCCTCTCAATAGTATGGAAACGGCATTAGATAAGGAAAGCTTATCGATAACAGCGCTAACCAACAGGTTTGGGTAGATCTGCTTACTGATTCAGCTTCACTTCTGATACTACGGGAAAAAGCAATCGTTGTAGCGATGAATCCAGGGTTGCGGTGAATGGTATTAGTAATCAGACAAGCATTGATAGTCTACTTATACTTATAGGACGGATCGAATGCATAAATGGCAACCGTTCATGTCTTCCAATCATTCAGAAAATAATTCAATTTGCCAATGACTTCTATCAGTCTTTGCGGTTTTAATTCGACGATCGATCGTCCACTGGAAATCAGATCATGATGCAATCTCCCATTCGAGTTGGGTTAATTGGAACAGGCTATGCTGCCAAACTACGGGCTGAGGCATTCACTAGTGATCCCCGATCGCGCCTGATGGCAGTGTCAGGGCGAGATCTCGATCGCACCCAAACCTTTGCCCAACCTTTCGGAGCCGAGGTGGTGCCCCAGTGGGAAAGCCTGGTGCAACGTCTAGATATTGATTTGATTGTGATCGCCACCCTCAATCGCGATCATGGTTTCATGACAAAGATGGCATTACAGGCAGGAAAAGCGGTTGTTGTGGAATATCCCCTCTCCCTGGATCTGCCCGAAGCCGAAGCCCTCGCAAAACTGGCCCAGGAACGCAATCAACTCCTGCATGTGGAGCATATCGAACTTCTGAGTGGGATTCATCTGGCGGCTGCGGAATCGTTGGCGGCGATCGGCTCTCCCTTTTACGTCCGCTATGCCACCCTCAATCCCCAACACCCCGCCCCCCAGAAATGGACCTATCAACCCGATCTGTTCGGGTTTCCCTTCATGGGGGCTGTCTCCCGCATCCATCGTCTCACCAACCTTTTTGGCTCCGTTGCAACCGTTACAGGTCAAGTGCGGTACTGGAGTCGTGAGGGATTTGCCCTTCCCACCTGGGCCGGAACGGATTTCTTTGCTGGTTGTATTTGCACCGCCCAGCTTCGGTTTACCAGCGGGTTGATTGCTGATGTTACCTATGGAAAAGGGGAAATCTGTTGGCAAGCAAACCGCACGTTGGAAGTTCAGGGAGACAAAGGGGCACTCATCTTCGAAGGAGAGAAAGGAATGCTGGTGCAGGGAGAGCAGAGCCAACCGATCGATACTGGGAGTCGGCGGGGACTATTCGCGAAAGATACGCGCAGGATTCTTGATCATTTGCTAGAAGGAACGCCCCTCTATGTCAGCCTGGAAGAGAGTTTATATGCTCTGAACGTTGCGGATGCAGTGCGGCGATCGGCAGAAACAGGCCAAACAATCCCCCTATCGCCCAATTAGTCAGGCTTTTCCGAAACGTCATCATTCCGTCAGATTTTACAATCCTTCATCCGATTGATGTTAAAGCCCTGGAAATTTGTTGCAGTGGAAGAAACTCATGCGTGGAGATTTTAGGAATGCGTAAGTTAAATATTGGTTTATCAGAAGAACAACGGCAGGGCGTGATTGAGTTGATGAATCATGACCTGGCGGATGCCTATCTGCTGCAAATCAAAACCAAAAAATACCATTGGGATGTTGTCGGTCCCCAGTTCCGCTCTTTGCATGAACTGTTTGAAGAGCAATACACGGCTCTTTCGGAAACGATCGATGCCCTGGCTGAACGGATTCGGGCGCTGGGTGGCTACCCCATTGGGACCGCTGCCGGGTTTCTGCAATATGCCTCTATCGAAGAGCATCCGGGAGACATCCCCAATGCCTATGGCATGGTGGAACGCCTGGTGAACAACCATGAGCAAATTATCCGCAACCTGCGTCAACACATTGATCAGGCGGGCGATGACTTCCATGACCAGGGAACGGCAGACTTCCTGACGGAACTGTTGGAAGGGCATGAGCAAATGGCCTGGATGTTGCGCTCCTTCATCGAAGGCGAGACGATTGTTCCTGATGGCGATAAGCCCGGTTCGGAACTGAAAGTGCCTTTGGAAATGAAGTAAGGGCGAAGGGGGATGGGTAATCGGTAATCGGTAATCGCCAATCGCTAATAGGTAATTGATAACCCACTGCCTTGAAGTCCATTCCCCATTCCCCATTCCCGTTGAGAAAAGCAGAGACGAGTTGATGAATTATTGAAAGTTTGTCGTCACAATAGTTCTTAACATCTTTCAATTTTCTGATTCTAACCTCTCTGCTAACTTCCATGACCTCTGTAGAAC
>JANRKG010000492.1:0-5167 GCA_033763635.1 Leptolyngbyaceae cyanobacterium bins.59 | reverse complement strand
GGGTGAGAAAGTCGGGGTTGTGAAGGTCCGCCTGTATCGTCCGTTTGATAACCTGCGCTTTGTTCAGGCCCTTCCTGCCACCGTGAAGTCGATCGCCGTTCTCGATCGCTGTAAAGAACCGGGCAGCGGTGGGGAACCCCTCTACCTGGATGTGGTGAATGCTCTGCATGAAGCCCGCTCTTACTCAGAATTGAAAGTGGTGGAAGACGGGGAAGAAGTTACGGTTAAACCGACACCGCACAATCCACTGCCGACGATCGTGGGTGGGCGCTATGGCCTGTCCTCCAAGGAATTCACCCCCGCGATGGTTAAAGCGGTGTTTGATAATCTGGCTCAAGTCAACCCCCTCAATCACTTCACAGTCGGGATCAATGATGATGTCACCTTCACTTCCCTGGACGTGGATGCGCGCTTCTCGATCGAACCCGATGAAGTGGTCCGAGCCATTTTCTACGGACTGGGATCAGATGGAACCGTGGGTGCGAATAAAAATTCCATCAAGATCATTGGCGAGGAAACCGACGATTACGCTCAAGGGTATTTCGTTTATGATTCCAAAAAATCGGGTTCTGTAACCGTTTCCCACCTGCGCTTTGGGCCTCACCTGATCCGGTCTACTTACCTGATCACCAGTGCCAACTTCGTCGCCTGTCACCAATGGGAATTCGTCGAAAAGTTTGATCTACTCAAGGATGCAAAACCTGGCAGTACCTTCCTGCTCAACAGCCCCTTCAACCCTGAGGAAACCTGGGTTCGGCTCTCTCCGGCGCTCAAAGCTCAAATTGTTGAAAAACAATTGAAGTTTTATGTGATTGATGGGTCCCAGGTGGCGCGCAATGTAGGCATGGGACGGCACATTAACACGGTCATGCAGGTGTGCTTCTTCGCCTTAGCGGGCGTGTTACCGAGAGAAGCGGCGATCGAACAAATCAAGAAATCCATCCGCAAGACCTACAGCAAGAAGGGCGAAGCCGTTGTGCAGATGAACCTGAACGCGGTGGATCAAACCCTGGATAACCTGTTTGAGGTAAATTACCAGGAACTTGATCAGTCTTCTTCTCCAGCCGAGTCCTTGGGGCAACCTGCCATTCCTGACCAGGCTCCTGCTTTTTATCGGGAAGTGCTCAATGAGATGATTGCCCGTCGGGGTGATGAGTTGCCTGTGAGTGCCCTCCCGGTCGATGGCACCTATCCCACCGGAACTTCCCAATGGGAAAAACGGAACATCGCCCAGGAAATTCCCGTATGGGATGCGGATGTGTGCGTTCAGTGTGGTAAGTGTGTGATGGTCTGCCCCCACGCCGTCATTCGCTCCAAGGTCTATTCGCCAGAGGAACTGCAAAACGCTCCCGCTGCCTTCAAGAGTGCCGATGCCCGCGATCATGATTGGAAAGGACAGAAATACACGATTCAGGTTGCGGCGGAGGATTGTACCGGATGTGCCCTGTGTATCGATGTCTGTCCTGCAAAGAATAAGGCAGAACCGAAGAAACGGGCGATTAACATGGAACCCCAACTTCCTCTGCGCGAACAGGAACGGGAAAACTGGAATTTCTTCTTAAGCTTGCCAAATCCCGATCGCCGCACTTTAAACCTGAACAAGATCGTGCACCAACAAATGCAGGAACCCCTGTTCGAGTTCTCAGGAGCTTGTGCGGGATGTGGCGAAACCCCTTACGTAAAACTGATTTCCCAACTGTTTGGCGATCGGATGTTAGTTGCAAACGCCACCGGATGTTCTTCCATCTATGGCGGCAACCTGCCCACCACCCCCTGGACCTTCAACCAAGAAGGACGGGGCCCCGCCTGGTCAAACTCCCTCTTTGAAGACAATGCTGAGTTTGGGTTAGGGTTCCGGGTGTCTCTGGACAAACAAATCGAATATGCCTGTGAACTGCTCCGGATCTTGACGATCGATCGCAATGGCAGTTCTCCCGTCCCTGCGGAATTGGTGAACGCCATTCTCCATGCCGACCAACGAACGGAAGCAGACATCACCGAACAACGAGAACGGGTCGCGGAACTGAAACGCTACCTCGATCTTGCCCTGGAAACCGCTGAAGAAAAGGATGCCCTGCAAACCCTCCGAGCGCTGGCGGATGTGCTGGTGAAGAAGAGTGTATGGCTTCTGGGTGGAGACGGTTGGGCCTATGACATCGATTACGGCGGACTGGATCACGTCATTTCGAGTGGTCGCAATGTCAATATCCTGGTGCTGGATACGGAGGTATATTCCAACACAGGTGGGCAAATGTCCAAGTCTACGCCGAAGGGGGCCGTTGCCAAGTTCGCAGCCGGAGGAAAACCTGCGGGGAAGAAAGACCTGGGCTTAATGGCCATGACCTATGGCAATGTGTACGTCGCGAGTGTGGCAATGGGCGCACGGGATGAACACACCCTGAAGGTTTTCCTCGAAGCGGAAGCCTACGATGGCCCATCCCTGATCCTGGCCTACTCCCACTGTATCGCTCATGGGATTGACATGAAAGCAGGAATGCAACACCAGAAAGCAGTTGTAGAATCGGGTCGCTGGCTCCTCTACCGCTATGATCCGCGCCGCACGACTCAGGGCGAAAACCCGCTGATTCTGGATTCTCGATCGCCCAAACTGGATGTCGAACAGACCATGTACCGGGAAAACCGCTTCAAGATGCTGACCCTCAGCCATCCTGAAGATGCGCGACAACTGGCCCAGGAAGCTCAGGCCGATGTGAATACGCGCTGGCAATTGTATCAATACATGGCGGCCCGTCATCTGTCTCAGCAAAATGGGCACAATCCCCACAACCAACCGGAAACAGTGAAGCGATCGGAATAACGACCCCCAATCCCCTCCCAGGAGGGGTGCCCGAAGGGCGGGGTGGGTCAGGGGAGTAGGGCATGAGGGGACTACTTTTTCAGACATGAAACCCACCCCTACCCCTCCCAGGAGGGGATTCAAGAAAACCTGTGGGCAAGGGCAATCAATCTCTGGGAATCAGCGAATCGGAAGGAGCAATAACATGGACTTAACCACGACATATTTAGGATTAGAACTGCGATCGCCCCTGGTTGTCGGAGCCGCCGCGCCCCTCTCAGAAGACATCAATCACGTGAAGCGGATGGAAGATGCCGGAGCTGGGGCAGTGGTGTTGCATTCCCTGTTTGAGGAACAACTTCATCTGGATGCTTTAGAGTTACATCACCACATGGAATACGGCACCCACAGCTTTGCCGAAGCCATCACCTACTTCCCAGAGCCAGAAGTTTTCCATGTCGGACCTGAACTGTATCTTAATCACATTCGTCGGGCCAAGGAATTAATTAAGATTCCTGTGATCGCCAGCTTGAACGGTTACACACCGGGAGGTTGGACTCATTATGCGTCCCAAATTGAGGAGGCGGGAGCCGATGCCCTGGAACTGAATATCTATGCAATTCCAACAGATTTGGAGTTAACGGCGGCTGAAATTGAACAACAATATTTGGAAGTGGTGCGCGACATCAAAGCAGCAGTGAAAATTCCCGTTGCTGTGAAGCTCAGTCCCTACTTTACAAACGTTGCAAATGTAGCAAAACGGTTGACCCTGGAAGGGGCAGATGGATTGGTATTATTCAATCGCTTCTATCAACCTGATATTGATATCGAGGCATTGGAAGTATGTCCTAACGTGTTACTGAGTACCCCGCAGGATATGCGCCTCCCCATGCGCTGGATTGCGATTCTGTACGGACGGGTGGCGGATTTAGCAGCAACCGGGGGCATTCACCGGGGAACGGATGTGGTTCGTATGTTGATGGCAGGGGCGAAAGTGACCATGATTGTGAGTTCCCTTCTCCGTCATGGGATTGAGCATCTCCAGGACATTGAACGGGAATTGCGAAATTGGATGATTGAAAACGAGTACACCTCTGTTCGTCAACTTCAGGGTTGTATGAGTCAATTGAATTGTCCGAATCCGAGCGAGTTTGAACGGGCACAATATATGAAGGCAGTTCAATCGTTCAAGGTTCCTTCCCAACCCCTGTTTGAGTCCCTGACCTGAGCTACCCTTCCAGATTTCCATTGTTGAAGGAAAGAAATAACGTATGTCACCCAAAGTTCAAGCGGAATCTACCCCCTCAGCCGCCCCAGCGGAAAAAGCTGAGAAGGAAAAAAAAGGTCATGCCAGTGGCGATCGTCGCTTTAAAGCTCTGGATATGACCATGAAGCGCTGCCAGTACAAACCCGATGCCCTGATTGAGGTGTTACACAAAGCTCAGGAAGCGTTTGGTTTTCTGGAAGAAGATGTTCTCATTTACGTGGCAAGAGGCTTAAAGCTACCCCTGAGTAAGGTGTATGGGGTTGCAACGTTTTACCATTTATTCTCCCTGAAACCCAATGGTGCCCATACCTGCGTCGTCTGCATGGGAACCGCTTGCTATGTGAAGGGGAGCAATAAGGTACTGGAAATTCTGGAGCAGGAATTGGGGGTCAAGGTGGGAGAAACCACTCCCGATGGGCAGGTGTCGCTCATGGCAGCACGCTGTCTGGGAGCCTGTGGGATTGCTCCAGCGGTGGTCTTTGACGGAACGGTGGCTGGGAAGCTGGAACCCGAAGCTGCCCTTGCAAAAGTTCAGGCATGGGAAACCCCGTAACCCCAGTTTCTCACCCCTCAACGAGGAGAACACACAATGGATTGGAATGAATTATTAGAAGTTGCAGAGACAGAAAAGGCCCGCCGAAAACAGGTCCGGGTCCACTGTTGTACCTCTACTGGCTGTCGGGCTGCGGAGTCGGTGGAAGTGATGAACGCCATGAAAGTGGCAGTACAAGATCAGGGATTGGAAGACCGAGTGGAAGTGGTCGGGGTCGGCTGCATGGGCTTCTGTGGTAGAGGTCCGCTGGTGCAGATTGACCCAATGAACGAACTCTATGAGGAAGTCACACCCCACAATGCCAGTACGATTGTTGATGCCCTGAAGGGGGGCAAATCGAAATGCATTAAGGGTGATCCCCTCCATCCTTTCTTTGCCCGTCAGATGAGAGTGGTGCGAGAACATAGTGGAAAAGTAGATCCGGAACGAATTGAAGATTATATCTACACCGGAGGCTACCAATCCCTTTACAAAGTACTGTACGAAATGACTCCCGCCCAGGTGGTTGAAGAAATCACCAAGAGCGGCCTCCGGGGTCGGGGCGGGGGCG
>JANRKG010000491.1:0-7135 GCA_033763635.1 Leptolyngbyaceae cyanobacterium bins.59 | reverse complement strand
CCTAACCCCCCTCCCCGAAACAGACCTGTTTCGCATTTCCCCCCTTATTCGCCTCACCCTCTTAAGCCTGTACCTCGCCCTTACCCTGCCCCTACCGTTTTTGTCAGAGGTCACGGCTGCCCCCATCCCCGCCTGGTCACTTTGGATCGGAATTGTCTTGGGATGGCTTGCTCTTTATGCAGCATTGACCGAACGGGTGTTGGTAGACGCAGAAACAATTCAGGTCACTTATCCCCAATGGGTTCCCCAGTTCTTTCGCAAAGGCTGGTCCCTCCAATGGGACGAGGTACGGGCACTCAAGCCCCGATCGACCGGGCAGGGCGGACTGGTTTACTATTTTCTGGATACCTCTGGGAAGGCGTATCTGCTCCCCATGCGGGTCGTTGGGTTTGCCCGACTCATGCGGCAGGTTCAGAGCCATACAAACCTTGATATGCGCGATGTGCGTCCCCTTTCCCAACCCTGGATGTACCTGATTCTGCTGGGGCTCACCCTGATGTTGTTGGCGATCGATGCTTGGGTTGTGTGGACAGCTGCGGTTCAGGGCGCAGGGATTGCGTAAAGTGCGGGATGCGGGCGGCTATGATTAGAGACGCAAGCAATCCCATCCTTCCCTATGCCCTCTGCCCAGATTCGATTTGATCAAGTCAGCCTCTCCTTTCGGGGGGCAACCAATCAGATGACCGCAAAGGGACGGGATGGGATGGATAGCCAACTTTTGCTGCAATCCCTTTCCTTTGCGATCGAACGGGGCGATCGGGTGGCGATCGTTGGCCCCACTGGGGCCGGGAAAACCTCCCTCCTCCGGCTGCTAAATCGCCTCGTCGAAGCAACCCAGGGAAGTATTTACTATGAAGACCAGGATATTCGCCAGATTCCTGTCACCGAACTGCGTCAAAAGATAACCCTGGTCTTGCAAGAATCCCGACTCCTGGGTCTGACCGTTCGTGACACCCTGGCCTATCCCTTGAAATTACAAAACCTCTCCCATCAGGTCATTCAGGAACAGGTGAGCCATTGGGTAGAGCAGTTGTCCATCCCTGGCGAATGGTTAGACCGGATGGAAGTACAACTGTCTCTGGGGCAACGGCAATGGGTGTCGATCGCCCGCGCCCTGATTCTGCACCCCACCGTTTTGTTGCTGGATGAACCAACGTCCGCCCTGGATCTTGGCAAAAGTACCAGCCTGGTGAGTTTATTAAAAACCCTGAGTACCCGTGATGCCCTTACCGTTGTCATGGTGAATCATCAATTGGAAGTGGTTCAAGAATTTGCAACCCATATCCTTTATCTCCATCAGGGCAAACTGCAACGAGATGTTCCTGCCCAGGAAGTAGACTGGGCAGAGTTGCGACAAACCATCTTAAATGCAGAAGTTCAAGAAGCAGAAGAGTGGAGTTAGGGCAAAAAAATAGAGACGCTCAGGAGAACGTCTCTATTGGAATCAACAGGTTCTGAGTTACACTCGAACCGCAGTCGGCTGCTTCGCGAACAGCTTCAGGAGACGATCGGCAATCTGGGGAGGAGTCAAGCCTAGTGCTGCTTTGGACTCTTCAGGTGTTGCGTGATCGACCAGTGTATCGGGAATCCCAATCCGGGTGACAGGCACCACAATTTCCTGATCCAGCAGCGCTTCCGCCACTGCCGAACCAAAGCCACCGGGCAAGCAGCCCTCTTCTAGGGTGATAACCCGCCCAATTTGTTTCGCCAGAGGCCCGATCAGGTCCATATCCAGGGGCTTCGCAAATCGAGCATTGATGACGGTTGCCTCAATCCCGTGTTCATGCAGAATTTCAGCGACCTGCATGGAGGGATATACCATTGAGCCAAAGCCCACCAGCAAGATATCATCTCCCTGACGCAGTAACTCGCCCTTACCAATTTCGACAGGTTCCCAACCTTCTTCCAGCAGGGGCACCCCGTATCCATTGCCACGCGGATAACGCATGGCGATCGGCCCATCCGTATATTCGATCCCCGTCACCACCATTCGTTGTAGTTCGGCTTCATCCTTCGGAGCCATTAGCACCATGTTGGGAATGCAGCGCAGGTAGGCAATGTCATACATCCCCTGGTGAGTTGGCCCATCTGCCCCCACAATTCCGGCCCGATCCATGCAGAAGAAAACTGGCAGGTTTTGAATACAGACATCATGGATGATCTGGTCATAGCCCCGTTGCAGGAATGTGGAGTAGATCGTCACCACCGGACGAATCCCTTCACAGGCCATCCCAGCCGCCATTGTGACAGCGTGTTGTTCCGCAATCCCCACATCAATGTATTGATCGGGCACTCGCTTCTGAAGAATATCCAGTCCAGTTCCCGTCGCCATTGCAGCCGTGATCCCAATCACGTTGGAATTGCTTTCGGCAATCTTGGTTAGGGTTTCCCCAAACACTTTGGAATATCCGGGGGGCTTGGGTTTGCCGGAGGGGTGAGTTTTTCCGGTTGCGAGGTTAAAGGGCGATTGAGCATGATAGCCGACCTGATCCTTCTCGGCGATCGCATACCCTTTCCCTTTCACCGTCGCCACATGCAGCAGCACTGGCCCCACCTGCTCGTGAGCCTGTTGGAACATCGCGATCAGTTCTTCCAGGTTGTGCCCATCCACCGGACCCATGTAGGTAAAGCCGAGTTCTTCGAACACAGCCCCCACCTTGGGAACCGCCAACCGCTTCATTCCTTCCCGCAGCCGACCAAACTCTGGCGACAGGGATTCACCCACGAACGGCAGATTCTTCACCTGTTCCTTAATGTTTTCGGACAGGAATTGCATCGGAGGGCTAAGGCGCATCTTGTTCAGATAACGGGACAACGCTCCCACATTGGGAGAAATCGACATCTCGTTGTCATTCAGGACCACCAGCAAATTGGTCCTGGGTAAATGACCTGCGTGGTTAATGGCTTCCAGTGCCATCCCGCCCGTCAAAGCACCATCGCCAATCACGGCTGCTACCTTGAACTTCTCACCCTTGGCATCCCGTGCGAGGGCCATCCCCAAAGCTGCCGAGATACTGGTAGAGGCATGTCCGGCTCCAAAATGGTCGAACTCGCTCTCACACCGCTTCAGATAACCCGCAACACCATCCTTTTGTCGTAACGTATGAAATTGGCTGTAGCGTCCTGTGATTAACTTATGGGGATACGCCTGATGGCCCACATCCCAAATTACTTTATCAACATCTAAATCTAGCGTTTGATAGAGCGCTAATGTTAACTCAACTACCCCTAACCCAGGCCCTAAATGGCCCCCGCTTGCTGCCACCGTTTGCAGATGCTTCTCTCGAATTTGATGGGCAATCTGCTGAAGTTGATGGATCGACAAACCGTGGAGCTGATTAGGATGCGTCAATTCACTTAAATGCATCAGCTTAGCCTCTGCTTATGTATCAGTTTATCTACCCTTATCAATGTAATTGATTGTGGGTACTCAGTGAGTCGCTAATCTTTGCTACAAAATATTTTGATCTTTTACTCAAATGAGTGCGCTATGTTACCAGGGGATCTACTTATCCATCGTCAAACAGGCGAATCGGTTATTCCAAAACGTTTAGCAATCGATGATAAAAATATAACGATCGCCCAGGAACTCATTCAACTGTTTCAAAAAGCACAAGGTACTCCGCAAGGTGAGTTAGATCGCCAATTGAAAGATCTGGAGGGAGATACGCCAGATTATCGAATGAAGCGTGGATTAGCTCATTTATTACGCAATGATTTCAGTGAATTTGAGATTATCAGTCCACTGGAACCGCGTCAACTGCGAGCGCGAGTGTTTACCCTGGCAAGCGCAACTGCCCCCAGCTATCCCGCCACCGAGCAGACTCTAAACCACCTTGCCGAAATCCTCTCAACGGAACTGGAACGGGAAGTTTTGCCGGATCAGATTCGATCGGGACTCTATGCCGATTTAGCAGAAAACAAAATCCTCACTCGGTTTGAAGTGCCCACCCCCGAAGCCCTCCTGCATCGCTACAATCTGGCGCAAGTGCAGGGAGTCTTTTACAAAGCCAGCGACATGCAAATTACCGCCCACCGCAACGATCCGGGGGAATATAAATTACTCTTTCGCTACCTCAAATTGTTTCAGTTGATGGCTTACATCGAAGGCGATGCCGATCACGGATTTACGATTACCATTGATGGTCCCACCAGTCTCTTTCAAGAGACTCGGCGTTATGGATTATCTTTTGCCAAACTGCTTCCCGCCTTACTCCATGTCACGAAATGGAACCTCAAAGCTAAACTGCACTGGCAGGATGAATACAGCAAAACTCGGAAAACGGGGCAATTCACCCTCGATTCCGAGTGTGGGTTAGTCAGCCATTACAAAGGCAGCCCAGCCTACGACAGCATGTTGGAAGAAGCCTTTGCCGATCGCTGGAATCAAACAAAAACCGATTGGATTCTGGAACGAGAAGTTGATTTAGTCCCCATTCCGGGAAGCGTCATGATTCCTGATTTTCGCCTGGTGCATCCCGATGGACGTACCTTCTTACTGGAAATCGTCGGCTACTGGCGACCAGAGTACCTGCGTAAGAAATTCTCTCAAGTCCGCCAATCCGGTCGAGATAATCTCATCCTGGCAATCTCAGAGCGATTAAATCTAGAAAAAGCGGGAGTCAAAGTTGAAGAGGTGCCCGCCCGTGTTGTGTGGTTTAAAGAAAAATTACTACCCAAGGATGTTTTAAAGGTAATGGGGAATGGGTAATCGGTCATTGGTTCAACACCCCTACTACCTATCACCCATTACCCATTCACCAATCTAAGTTCAGCTTGTACCTAGCACTTGCAGAATCCGATCGAGGTTATCGGCTTCTTCATTGTGGCCCTGGCCTCGGCACAGGTCGCGAGCTTCCCGGATGTGGGCGATGCCTTCCATCTCCAGCCCTTGCTTACCCAGCACAACCCCCAGGTTGTAATGAGCTTCCGCAGAATCAGGAACAATGCTGATCACCTGTTCAAAGGCGGCAGCGGCTCCTACCATATCACCCTGATAGCTCAGTTCCAGCCCTCGGTTAAAGGCATCCCGTGCATACTCGAACCCAGTCTCATGGATTCTGGATTCAGGGTTGTAGTCAGAGGAGCGCATTTCGGAACTGCTGGTATTCATCGAGGATTGAATCCGATCGCCCGCTTGCTGGACGTTTTGCTTGGCAGAATCAGCCGCATGGCTCACCGATTCCTTAACCTGATGTCCTGCACCCTGGACAGAATCAGCAGTCTTGTTTACCGTTTCCTTCACCCGATTCGCAGCGGTTTCTGCGGCATCCGTCAAAGCAGGACGGGCATCTTGAGCGGCTCCCTGGATAGAAGCACCGACGCTTTGAGCAGAATCTTGAACGGTGTAAGCAGTGGTTTCAATTGCATTCGTTACCGCAGGACGGGTATCCCGTGCAATTCCCTGAACAGATTCAGAGACGCTGGATGCAGCAGTTTGCACACTATCCGATACGTTTTCCATTGCCTGGGTCATTTTGGGACGGGCATCCTGGGCCGCACCCTTCACGGAATCGGCAGCCCCATGAACAGAGTCTGCGATGCTAGCAGCAGACATTTGTACACTCTGGGATGCACTTTGCACCGCATCCTTCACCGCAGGGCGGGAATCTTCCACAGTCCCCTTCACGGCATAAACCGTATCCACGATCGCCGGACGGGTTTCGTCAATGGTTTCCGTCACCGAGTCGATCGCTTCTGCCACAGAAGGACGGGCTTCGTCGATCGTGTCATGGACTGCATCAATCACTCGATTGATGGAGGGTTGGGTCGCTTCAATGTTGTGTTTTACCGCATCCACCGTACCGATGATTGCGGGCTTGGTTTCATCGATCGTGCCCTTCACCGAACCCAGAACTTCGTTCACGGCGGGTTTGATGTCCTCAACCGTATGCTTCACGCTATCAACGACTTCACCAATGGCCTGGTCTACCCCATCAGCAGCTTCCCGGCCCATTGCGGCCCCGGCAACCCCGCCGACAACGGCACCCACAGCAGCCCCAAAGCGACCTGCCACCAGACGACCAATCATGGCTCCTGCCAAACCACCGCTCACTGCTCCAAATCCGGTTGCAACGGTTTGCACAGCACCCGATTCATGGGTAGAAGTGGATTCAGTCGCGATCTCTACATTGGGTTCCGAATAAGCTTGAATGTCATTGCCCTGAGAGTCGAGAGTCATATTACTATCAACCATTTGTTAACCTCCCTTGTTAAACGGCCTGAGCCGCACGTTTCAAATACAACATTTGTTCTTACTGCAACGTTAACAGGGGGGGCAGGGACGGGCACTGGCCTTAGGAGGGAGGTCTGAAGAGCGCTGAGGCAGAGTTTATCGGCTTAGCACAGTCATACAAATTCCGTAGAGACGCAAGATTTCGCGTCTCTACCCTTCGGAGTGTGGTTACAACTTCAATCAGGCCAAGACCCAATTCACCAGGGTTCGCACACCAAACCCCGTCGCGCCCACATTGTTGTACCCAGATTCCTTGTCTGCCCAAACTGGACCTGCAATATCCAGGTGTGCCCAGGAGGTTTCTTTCACAAACTGTTTCAGGAACAAGGCAGCCGTGATTGCTCCCCCGGCCCGTGGACCTGTGTTTTTCATGTCCGCGATCGGTGATTTCAGTCCCTCAAAATACTGCTCCTCCATCGGCAGTTGCCAGACCGACTCCCCAGAGTGGTCCGCAGCGGTCTTGAGTTGCGTCGCCAGCGTCTCATCAGGACTCCACAGCCCAGCAATATGGTCTCCTAACGCAATCACACAGGCTCCCGTTAAGGTTGCGAGGTCTACGATCGCATCCACTCCCAACTTTTCGGCAAACACCAGGGCATCCGCCAGAGTCAGCCGTCCCTCAGCATCCGTGTTGTTGACTTCAATCGTCTTTCCATTCGAAGCCGTCAGAATATCCCCCGGATGCATCGCCCGACCACTGATCATGTTTTCCGTGACAGCAGTAATAAAGTGAACCTCGACATCGGGTTTCAGTTGACTCAGGGCTTTAGCGGCTCCCAACGTTGCAGCGGCTCCCCCCATATCCGTTTTCATCATTTCGATGCTGCCCCCGGCAACCTTGATGTTGAGGCCACCCGAATCGAAGGTGAGACCTTTGCCAACGATCGCCAGCTTCCGGCG
>JANRKG010000490.1:0-7953 GCA_033763635.1 Leptolyngbyaceae cyanobacterium bins.59 | reverse complement strand
GGTATAGCTGGTTCCAGCGGTCCCCGTGTTGGCGGCACAGGCTCCGCTCAGTTGCCGCTGGTCAACCATAGGAGGAGTTCGAGCTTCAATGGCACTGCGGGGACGGTTGAACTCACCCGTGTTGCTAACGGAGGGACTCTTGAGGTAAATGCCGTAGAGGGTGTAGCTGTCAAACTTACCGTTATTATCCGTATCCGCCGCAAATCGCCAGGCAGTCGTAATTTGCTCATCAGCCTGAATGCCTGATGCTCCATTAAACTCTGAAGCAACCGTCAGGCGGGTTTCATCCCCAAATCGATAGCGATCACGCAGCAGCAAGTTATACAAAGATTCTTCCGCTGGAGTTCCTGTTGGCAGGGCGGGGTCTGCAAAGAGGGCGCTTAGTTTCAAGCGGGCGCGATCGAGGGCCGGGGCTGCCGCATTCAACAGCACCTCATTCACCCGGAAGTTAGACGCATTGCGGGTGCGGTCAAACGATCGCAACATCACAGCAGTTGTCAGCAAGACGACCACCAACGTCACCATGACCACGGTGGGTAGCACAAACCCCGCTGCTGCCGTGCGCCGACCCAAAGCGAATAACCCCCGTAGCAGCCAGGTTATAAAGCCCTTTGTGACTACTTTGGCAAGCTTGCGGGCCTGACAAAAGATTTCTTGCATAGCCCTGGTCAATTGGCGAGTTAACATGACGTTTTCCTACGGCTTCCTATCAAAAACTAACAAGAACCAAAACAAGTAACGACTACCCAACTTTAAGAGGGAGGGAACGGAAAAGGGCAACGAGAATACAGTTCACAAGAGATGCTGACTGAACTTCTTCCTGAAACTGATGTCTGATAGCGAATCGATAGTGAATGGGTGGCGAATGGATGATGACAGGTAACGAATGCCTAATGTGATGCCTGATGTGAATGCCTAAATTACGCCCAATTTTGCTTCAAATTTTAGGACATGTCATCCCGATCGCTTTTATTGTTCTAACAATTTAAGAACCTTCAGAGATCGATCTGGATCACAACTCAGTTTTGAACTGTTTCATGTAAAGTTGCGATTCTTATTACTGAAATCCCTCATACGCAAATTGAGAGAATACTAAAAGAAAAGGGAGTTTGCAGGAATTGAGAAGAATTCAAGGTAATCAGTGTACGGTATAAAAAATATCAAAGGACTTGAAAAATACGGATAAAACCTCCTGAAAACTTTACATATGCTTAACAGATGCCTGTCCCTATCAATGGATAGCATACCCACAGGCGTTGATTAAAATATCAATGGCAAGTAAAGTTTTACAGCCTTAAAAATAGGGAATTGTTGGGGAATTTAAGGGTCGATCAAAAGAACTTTTAATTAAAAAATGGAAATTAAAAAGAAATGAAATCTTCAATAAAATATTCACTGATGGCAGTTGGCCCAGAAATTTTTGTTGTTGAGGAATTGCTGGATCAAGCCCTTTGCCAGCACTTGATTCAAGTTGCGGAGTGCTGTCAATTTGATGTGGCTTCTGTTGGCATTGAACAGGTCGATCAAACCGTTCGTAGTAATGATTTGCTGTACCTGGATCAACCCAGTTCCCTGGCCCAATCTGCGAATGATTTACTATTAGGACGAGTGGCTGTTGTCCAGGAGTTACTCTATGGCTACTATAAAATTGCCTTTCCCCATGCAGAGGTCTGCTCAATTCTGAGATATCAAAAAGGGCAATACTACAAGCGTCATATTGACAATATGTTACTTTCTAGCCGCATGGAAGAGGCCAGACAGGGGGTGCCGATGCGGGATATCAGTGTGGTGGGCTACCTGAACGATGATTTTGAAGGGGGCGAAACCTATTTCGATCGTCAGGGGCTAAAACTAAAGCCTGTTGCCGGAAGTGTTGTTGTTTTCCCCGCCTACTTTATCTACCCTCACCAATCTTTGCCTGTGACTCAGGGTAGGAAGTATGTGTTTACAACCTGGCTGATGCATTAACTGCAAGGTTAGCCCCACTCTCCATTCCTGATGTGAGGACGATCGAGATTGAGAAGTTGCTTCTGACTTTCGACCAGAGTCTGATCAAAAGTAGGTTCGGTTCCCATCTGGTAGAACAATTTCAGGGATTGAACTAACACGTTGACGGGCAGCGATCGGGGGAGTTCAATGCGATCGGGACCGTTCGTATTTCGGTAGGCAAAAAAGCCAACCTGCTCTGTGATGGCCTTGGTAGACGTGTGAATTGAGAGAAGCCAGTCATAGATAGACCGGATCTCGCGGATCGTTTTTACCACCGTTACCATGATGCTTGACAAGTCATTTGGGGCGGATTGCAATCCTGAGAGGTGCTGCTTCGGATCGATCCATGCCTTGAGCAAGGTTGCAGCCGCTTTCTCCTCAGGGGCCACTGCTTGTAATCGCGCCAAGGCAAGCTGGGGCTTTTGCTGATCCAGGAGTAAGACGGCCTGGGCGATCGGGTTCAGTCGGGAGTGATCGATGGAGGCAAACCAGGATGGCTCAGAGGGGCGAGCGGGATCGTCTGTGGTGGCACGGCGGGACCACCAATCTAGCAAAACCCGGTCTTGATAGAGTTGGTTGTAGGCTGGGTCGGTTGGGGAGAGACGGGTGAGGGCACGATCGTAAAGGGGCAGCGTTTTTCGGATCGTTTGGACCCAGAGAGGTCTTAGGGTGGGTTGGAGCCACACATCTGTTGTCAGAAATTCGGGATGAATGAAGCCTTCCAGTGCAAAACTATTGACTGCCATTGCCGGATTGTTTTGCTTCCAATAGGCGACTCCCAATAGGGCATAGCTATAGGGCTTGCGGGGAGTCAGTTGAACGGCCCGCCGCAAATAAAGGATGGATTGGGATGGATCGGCATCAACTAAAAGCGCCCCTAAAAAACGATTCAGTAATTCATCAAAGGGGGAAAGGGCCAGCGCTTCCTTTAGTTCACTTTGGGCAGAGCGCAGAATTCTTACGGAACTGGCTTGAGCCACAGGGTTTGGTTTGGGGTCGGAAGGAAGGGCCTCCCCCAGGAGCGGTGAGGCTTGAAACGCATCGATCGTCTGGGCCAGTTGAGCACCGATTTGGAAGGGGTAGTAAGGTTCCCACGGAACAATTCGATTTGCCAAAGCCCATTCTTCATAGAAGGTAGACACCTCCCCAGCTTTCAGGGCTTGACCACCCGACCAGGCCAACATCATGCCTCCATCTACAGGCACCCAGATTCTCAAGACGGCAACGAGTAGGGTAAATCCAGCTAGACTCAAAAAACGGCGAGAACGGGCAACCTCTAATTGGGGCGGAGGTTGAAGATCTTGCCCCAGGCTAATTAGTAGGGCCAGTAGTAAAACCAGGGTCAGACTAATGCCAATATTTTCTAATTGAAAATCCGTGAGGCTGGTCGCAGTGTAAGCCAGAAGCCCCACTCCTGCTGCGTAAAGAACGGGGCGATCGTCAGGGGGCAAAGGAGAACGAACGAGCTTCCACCCTAAGTGAACAGTACCAATGAGCCACCATCCATAGGCCAGCATTCCTAGTAGACCTAACTCTGCCAGTAGGTGAACCGGGGTGCAATGTAACTGCTGAACCCGAAAAGCCATTGTCCCTGCTTCGATCGGACGATAGATGTCATAGAGCTTGATGGTGTTGCCCAACCCAACCCCCAAGACCGGGTAATCTTTCCACAGATTCCACCCCGCTTGAATGGTGTAAACGCGAAATAGGGAGGTGCCATCCAGTTCCCCCGCTGCCAAAGCATTCCACAACCGCTGAGTGCGGGGACTGATTAGTAAGGGAATCAGGCTGACTCCGATCGCCAACCCTCCCATCAGGAGCCACCGCCACCCTTGCTTTACGTGGCGCACTCGCAGGATCAGCACGAACCCGGAGGCAATGAGCAGGGTCAGCAGCCCCAACAAGCCACCCCGCGACCCAGTCGTTGATAAATTAAAGAGTCCGATCGCTGAAATCAGCACCCACATCCATCGCCGCCAGCCCCGCTCTCCCCAGGCAAGGGCAAACAAGGTTGGTAGCGTCAGGACTAAATATCCAGCGACGAAGTTATGCTGTCCCAACGGGTAGGGATTGACGGGTTCGGGAAGTTGGCCCCGGTACATCCACCAAAACCCCAAACTGACCAGGATGGTCAGAAAGGTAATTACCCCAATTCCCTGTAGGCAAATCCAGCGACGTTGGCGAATAGTAGACAGAAACGGGTGATGGGGGCTTGATAAAGTGGGGGGAGTGGGGAAATTCGTTTCCCCACTTCCAAAAAAGTTCACGACTGCATACAAAGCCACCCCATACCCTGCTGCCATGATGAAATACCAGAGGGATGACATGGGGCGAAATGCAAATAGGGTTGACAGGAGAAGGGAAAGACCTGTTAACCCCATTGCCCAATCAAAGGGATGCCCTAGCAATCGAAAGGGAACCTGGAACAGCCTGAGTCGGAAGAGGGTCCAGCTTGCAATGATCAGCAGGGCAATCTGCCAAAGCAATACCCAGGGCCAGCGGACCATTAAGGCGTAACTTCTGGGCGCACAAAAGAAAATGGAGAGGAGCAGTAACCCAACTCCCAGAAGCCAGTTTCCCGAAGTGCTAATCGAGATCTGTGTTTCTTCTGGTTTTCCTCTTGCTCCCTGCTCCTGCATGGTTTGCCATCCTACCAGGCGACCTGTTTGATGATACGAGGAATAAACACTGTATAGGACACCTTTCAATGGAAGTCCCGTGTTTGATCAGTCAGCCAGGTTGTACTGCCAGAGCGATCGTCGCTTAAAGCTTGTTTAGATTCAGCCCAGCTTCCTTAGCCATTGCTTGAAGACCTTTCCGCTCCAAAGTTTTAATGGCATTTGTAGAAAGGCGCAGACGCACAAAGCGGTTTCCTTCCGGCCACCAAACTCGCTTCCACTGGAGGTTGACCTGCTGAAGTTTCTTCGTCCGCCGATGGGAGTGGGAGACGGCAAAGGCATTATTTGCCTTTTTGCCTGTTAATTGACATTTCCGCGACATAAAAGGCTCCGACTTTCTCTTCTAGGACTTATATTTTGGCACAGTCTTCAATTGTATGACGATTGTGGACCTGTGACTACCCCCCGCATCGAAGTCCTGACTGAGGAATTTTTGATTTTCACGTCCTATTAAAAAGATATTGTTCTTGATTCCGCTTCGGGTAAATCATTGATTAGACTATTGGCAAACAATTGGAGGGATGCAGGGTATAGGAATGGCTCAATAGGGTCTAAATAAATTTTGTGATCAAGTATTTCTGTCCTGACGGGCAGAGCTTTGAAGATAAGTGGTTTTCCAAAAACATCAGGTAGAACATGGTTGATCAAGTTTGGGTGAAGCAGCACGGTTGTATTCTATGGCTTACAGGTCTCAGTGGAGCAGGTAAGACAACCCTAGCTCACCAGTTAGAGCACGAAATGAAAAAGCGCGATCGCTTAGTGGAGCTTTTAGATGGGGATGTGATTCGCCAGCATTTGTCCAAAGGGTTGGGATTTAGCCGAGAAGACCGGGATACGAACGTGCGTCGTGTTGGGTACGTCGCCAATCTACTGAGCCGCAATGGGGTCATTGTGATTGTTTCTCTGATTAGCCCCTATCGCAGCATTCGCGATGAACTACGTTCTACCGTGAATAACTTTATCGAAGTCTACGTTAATGCCCCTTTAACAGTCTGTGAATCGAGGGATGTGAAAGGCTTGTACGCAAAGGCACGATCGGGCCAACTAAAAGGTTTTACCGGAATCGACGATCCCTACGAAGAACCCCTGAACCCTGATATTACCTGCTACACCTCTGAGGAGACGGTGGAAGAGAGTATTGCCAAAATCGTGACATGGGTGGAAAAGGTAGGTTATCTGTAAGCGGTTCTTTTAGGGTTGGCAACGGATAAAGAAACGGATGAAATGGATGGGTTGCTTTCCTGAAACATCCATCCATTTCATCCGTTTTTACTGTTATTGAATAGAACAAGTCTGCTGGTGTCTAACGAGTCGCCTGTTCAGTTAAACGGGTGAGAACCTGATTCGATCGCTCCACAAATGACTTCATGCCTTCCGCATCAAAGCCCTTCTGGGACATCAACGCCAGATCATACACTTGCTGGCAGATCAGGTTCACCAGTTCTCCAGAAGTGGATTGGCTTCCGTCTCCCTGGAGGATGCTGCCCTGGTTCAGGCTTGTGAGATGTTGGATCAGGGGATGGGCCGTATTGACCAGGAGGACGTGCTCTTCGGGAAATTCTGCTGCTTGTTGTTGCATCAAAGCACTGAATTCCCGCATCCGACGCAGGGCTTCTGGGAGCAGCACCATTGCCGGAGGCGTTCCCTGGGGATTGTCAGATTTCAGATTTTCGGTGCGAATGGTCAACTTAGGCCGACCCAGCGCTTTTTGGAAAATATCCTTGATCTGTTCGCTGCGGGTTTGATTGGTTTTGGGGTCTATAATTTCCGACTTGTCTTTATCCAGCAGGGCTTCATCCAATTCGGCATCCACCCGTGAAAACTTGACTTCGGAATGCTCCCGCTCCAGGAACGTGACGAAGTGGGTATCGATGAAGGAGTCCATAAAGAGAACTTCTAACCCCTGGCGACGGTGCAGGTCTACGTAAGTCGCCTGAGTGATTTCATCGGTACAGTAAAAGACTCGGTTCTCATGACGGTCTTTGTTGCGTTCCAGGTACTCCTTCAAAGTGGTGTAGGAAGGACCATCTCCGCTAGATGTGGATGGGGAAACCTCTTGCCATGCATCCCCTTCCGCAGACTGCACCTCAATGGCAGGGGTGTCTGCATTGCTGGGTTTGAGATCGGCAGTGCTGCGGAAGATAATGATATCTTCGACCTGCTTCTTGAACTTGTCATCGTTCAGCGAACCAAACTTCACGAACGTCCCCAGATCTTGCCAGGAGCGGATGTAGTCGGCCCGGTTGTCTCGATACAGTTCCTTTAGCCGATCGCCCACCTTTTTCGCGATGTGATCGGCAATGCGGCGAACGGTGCGATCGTTTTGCAGGAAACTGCGGGAAACGTTCAGGGGAATATCTGGGCTGTCAATCACCCCCCGCAACGGTAACAGGAACTTGGGAATGATCTCTTCACAGTTATCACTCACAAAGACCTGATTACAGAACAGCTTGATCTGTCCCTTGGTGACATCGATATCGGGTCGCAGTTTGGGGAAGTAGAGAATCCCATTAACCAGGAAGGGATAGTCCGTATTGATATGGACCCAGAGCAGGGGATCGTCCTGGAAAGGATACAGATAGCGGTAGAACTCCAGGTAATCTTCCTGGGTCAAGGTACTGGGGGCTTCCTTCCACAGGGCTTTCTGGCGATTAATTTGCTCCCCTTCCAGCCGAATGGGGAACGGCATGAAATCACAATAGGTGCGAACCAGTTGCCGAATGCGCCCCGGTTCCAGGTATTCCTCTTCTTCATCCTGGAGGGTCAGGGTGATGGTGGTGCCGCGCTCGGTGCGGGCAGAATCTTCGAGAATAAACTCGGTAGAACCATCACAGGACCAGTGAACCGCCTGTGCCCCTTCTTGATAGGACAGGGTATCGATCTCAACGCGGCTGGCCACCATGAATGAGGAGTAGAAGCCTAAGCCGAAATGCCCAATGATGGACTGATCGTTTGCATTTTTGTACTTTGAGACAAATTCTTCGGCGCTGGAAAAGGCAACCTGATTAATGTACTTTTTGACCTCCTCAGAGGTCATCCCAATACCTGTATCGGAGATCGAAAGTTTTTTGTTTTCCTTGTCAATTGCAATGGTGATTTCAGGATTGCCGATGTCTCCCGAAAACTCACCCGAATGGGACACCATCTTGAGCTTCTGGATAGCATCAACGGCATTAGAAATCAGTTCGCGGAGAAAAATCTCGTGGTCCGAATATAACCACTTCTTAATAATTGGAAAGATATTCTCAGTATGAATACTGATATTGCCCTGTTCCAGAATTGTTGC
>JANRKG010000489.1:0-6613 GCA_033763635.1 Leptolyngbyaceae cyanobacterium bins.59 | reverse complement strand
ATAAAACGTGGTGAGATCAGGCAAGTCTCAGGGATTTCCCTGACCCCTTTTTCTGACCTGCATCTTTGGATAGATGTTCCGCTCAAAATTTCCACCCCCAAGGAGTCTCATGGACCAATACTATAAGCCAGAGCATCTAACTCACTTTGGTCGGATTCGTGAAGGTAGCCCTGAACTGGGAGAAAAATTTTTTGCCTATTACCAGGCAGTCTTTGCGGAGGGAGCTTTGTCACAACGGGAAAAAGCTCTCATTGCCCTGGCCGTTGCCCATACGGTGCAATGTCCCTACTGCATTGAGGCGTACAGTAAGGAGTCGTTACAGCAGGGAGCCGATCTTGAGCAGATGACGGAAGCAGTCCATGTGGCAACCGCTATCCGAGGAGGCGCTTCGTTAGTGCATGGCCTTCAAATGATGGATCATGGGAAACAAGTGGGAATGTAGAAATCTATGGTAGACACAACAGCCATTCTGACTGCTGAGAACGTCCATAAGTGGTACGGCAAATTCCATGCTTTAAAAGGGGTGAGCCTGGAGGTGCAGCGCGGGGAAGTCGTCGTGATTATGGGACCGTCGGGGTCTGGTAAATCTACCTTTATCCGCACCTTTAATGCTCTGGAAGACTATCAACAGGGTTTAATTCGGATTGATGGCATTGACCTTTCCCACGATATGCGTAACATTGAAGCGATTCGGCGGGAAGTGGGGATGGTGTTTCAGCAATTCAACCTATTTCCCCATCTAACGGTTCTGCAAAATATTATCCTGGCTCCAACGTGGGTGCGGCGATCACCCAAAATGCAAGCAACAGAAGCAGCGATGCAACTGCTGGAACGGGTCGGCATTTTGGAACAGGCCCAGAAGTTTCCAGGTCAATTGTCAGGGGGGCAGCAGCAACGGGTAGCAATCGCCCGTGCCCTGGCAATGCAACCCAAAATCATGCTCTTTGACGAACCCACCTCTGCCCTTGATCCGGAAATGGTGCGGGAAGTACTGGATGTCATGCGATCCCTTGCCCAGTCCGGGATGACCATGATCGTCGTCACCCATGAAGTCGGATTTGCCAGGGAAGTCGCCGATCGAATTGTCTTCATGGATGGGGGGCTGGTGGTCGAGGAAGCAAGCCCCACCGATTTTTTCCAGCACCCCAGAGAAGACCGCACCCGTCAGTTTCTTGCCCAAATTCTCTAAGTTTTTGCGTTCCTTTGCATTCTTTTTGATACGGATTGTTTGATGAAAACTGCGATCATTTCTGGTTTAACTTTGCTGTTGTCCATCAGCCCCCTTCCTCTCTATCGTGCAACAGGCGTTGACATCGGCAATTCCCCCGCTTCTTCCCAAAGGACATCAAAACCCCCCAAATTTGCGGTTCCCCGTCCCGTCAGGCCAGATCCGATCGTGATCATCAATCCAACCCTGGCGAGCCAGGAAATGATCCTACCGAAGGAAGATGTTGACAAGATTGCTCGGTTGCAAAACACGTTCTATCCCAGAATTGTGAGTGATCCCAGCCCAGATGGGAAAACCCTTGTGATCGAAATAGAGCGGCTCACGAAAGAACGAAAACAACCTGATAAGCCCTCTGAACCCCCAGGGATGGAAGATCCAGAACCAGAGGTTTATCAGTTTTTGGATATTCAAACGGGCAAGTTAACTGCCATTCCCCAAAAAACCATCGCAGCCTTTGAAATCACGGATGATTTTCGCTGGCGCAACGCCGATGTTGCCATCACAATTGCCTATCCCAAAGACAGTGAGGAAGAGGCAGAAGGAGGCTTGCTGGTGATCGATCGCCGCACTGCTAAAGTCAGTTTTGAACCCCTCGCCTTTCCTGAGGCTAAACTCAGCCTCTCCCCAGGGGGAAATCGCATTCTCATTGAGGTTTTGCCGCCGGAAGAAAAAGCAGACAAGAGCCGAAAAAAAAGAATTGGCAGGCGGCAAGCGACAAGCCCTAAACCGCAGATGCCCCAGGAAAAACCCGAAGCAGGAGAAGAAATAGCCTTAAAAGATCTGCGGGTTCTATCCCTACCGGACAAGAAGGAACTCTATCGGTTCAATCTTCCCCCTGAAACCACCATTCAATCCGCTGCCTGGTCCCCCGATGCTTCTAAGCTGGCCCTGGTTCGCACCTGGGAAGATCCGGAAGAGTCAGGCCCTTTTGCGAACGTGGGAGAACGACTGTTCTCACCCTTAACGCGCGACAAGATGGGAACTTTACCACCCAATGAAAATCCTAACTTACAAAAAAGTTCCCTCCTGGTGATTGACCTTGCGACCGATCGGCGGACCCTTCGCTATGCCGCTGAGGGGGGCGATCGGGCCACTTTTGGGGAGGTGAATTGGAGTCCCGACGGGCAGACGTTGCTGACAACAATGCTCCACCCAACCCTATTGCAGGGAAGGATGTATCCTGTCTACAGCATTCCCCAGCGCAGTTCCGTGCGCTTTTATGATGCTCACTTACGGGAACTCCATCGCCTGGAACAGTTAGGAACTTACTCCATTCCGGGCAGTTGGACTTTTCAGGGAAAGTTTATTTCTTCGGAGGAAGCTATTTTTCGGGTTTTGATTGGCATGGATTTGCAGCTTTACCATTACAATCGCCGATCGGGGGTCCTGACAAAGCTTTCCACTCAGTCGGGTAGTTATTTAGATTACAGAGTTATCAAGACGCTTCAAGGCAATGGGCTAGTGTTCGCCTATAGTGCCTTCACCCACCCTCCCGAACTGTACCGCATTGATTTCCAGACTGATACCCCCTCCCCTTCCCCACCGACTGCCCTCACAACGCTTAACCGCCAATTTCCACAACAGGAACGGATACGGGCCGATCGGGTAACGTTCACCCTGGCGAATGGGGAAGTCCTGGAAGGTCGTCTCCTTCAGGCTGCCGATGCCCCTTTCCCTCCCCAAAACAAACCCCTGATTGTGTGGCAAGAAGGCGGCCCTTATGCTGAAATGACCGATCGCTGGTCCGCCGAAGTAGAAACGCCCTATGCCCTGTTACCCAATTTTGGATTCCCTGTACTCATTGTGCCCCTGTATGGGCGTTACGGATTTGGAGAACGGCGCTTCAATGCCCTCTATGAGAATCAAAACTTTGGGCGGATTGATATCGATGCGATGGCTGAAATCGTCAAGCAGACGATCGATCGGGGATACACCTCTCCCGGAAAAATCGGCATTACGGGCTGTTCCTACGGAGGATACTTTACAACCCAAAGCCTGGTCCGCCATCCCGATCTCTATACCGCTGCATCCGCCCAATGCTCCTGGATCGACATTTTGGCAGATTGGACACAGGGATTTCCAGGGGTCTCTCCCTTTACGTTCGGCTCCATCACGCCTTATGACAACCCGACTCTTTTTCAAGCGGTTTCTCCTGTTTATAATGCAGGTCGCATTGAAACTCCTGTTTTATTCTTTAAAGGCGATCAGGATTACTTACCTATCAGCTTTGATGAAAACCTTTATTGGATGATTGCTGTACGCGGCGTGCCTTCTCGGATGGTGAAGTTTGTAGACGCAGGACATGGCCTATTCAGTCAGGAGTATCAGCAGTACGCTGCCCAGGAAATGATTGAGTGGTTCCGTACTTATCTAGAAGCAGAGGAAACCGTAGGGCGTAGTTGATTTGTTTCCAGTAGGTTAGCCATCGAATTTCCCCATAACCAAAAGATTGCTCTTTCAAGAAACTTGAATTACCGGGGTTCAACATCTTTCTGAAGTCAGACCCTCTGGGATTAAAGAGCTTTCCCTGCGGCGATCGCAATCAATTCTTCGGGTCGGTCAACCAGAAAATCGGGCCGATGGCTGGTTAAAACTTCGCGAGAATTGAAACCCCAGGTAACGGCAACTGCACGAGTTCCGGCCCGTTTTGCCGCTTCAATATCCCGTGTTTCATCCCCCACATAGAGAACTGACTCAGCGGGCAAGTTGGATTCTTTGAGAAAGCGACGAATTAACCGCCCTTTGCCAAACAAGGAAACTCCGGAGTAAACAAAGTCGATCGCATCCTTCATCTCGTTGCTTTTGAGAAACGCAATCACGTTTTCCTCAGAGTTAGAGGTGATGATGCCCATCCGATTTCCCTGTTGTTTCAACTGCTTCAAAGTCTCTGGCATCCCTGACACAGGTTTCAAGGTTGGAATTTGGGCTTTCAACTCCGTTCGCACCTTTCGCACGAGAAAAGGAATTTTGATAAAAGGAATTTTAGATTGCTGAATCACTTCTCGCGAACTCATGTGACGGAGCCGCTTGACTTCTTCCGCACCCACGGGCTGATATCCAAACTCATCAGCCAGATGATTAGCGATGTGAACCACTGCATCTAGCGTATCGGCGATCGTGCCATCAAAATCAAAAACTACAACAGAGGTCATCAAAAAGGTGAGGGTAGAGAAAGGGCGAGTATGACCATCTTACCGTTCCTCTCTCTCTGGAAATCGCGAGATTCACAAACAGGATTGGTCTTGCCAGGTAAGCAGAGATAGATTGAGGAACCATAAATCTTTCAGCCTTTAATTGAGATTGGCAATATTTCGGTCAACCAACTGCGAAAATTGCGCCCGCTCCTCTGGGGTCATATCTCGAAGCGCCTGTTCTCGCACATCCCTAGCAAGGAGAGGTAAAACGCCCCGTAGCGACTCCCCCGCTTCCGTTAACCAGATACGGTAAATTCGGCGATCGGAGGTATCTCGCACCCGGCGAATCAACTTCCGTTCTTCCATCCGATTGAGGACTCCAGTGAGCGTTCCCCCCACCTGCTGCAACCGTTCCCCAATGCAAGAAGTTGCCAGTCCATTTTCTTCCCACAGACAACAAAGCACGACCCAGTGAAAGGGAGTTAGCCCAAACGGTTCTAACTTTTCTTGAAATCTGCGGGTGTATAGCTGCCCCAACAGTTTAATTCGGTATTCCAACCCATAAGGGGCCAGAACCTCGTGCCATTGTTCGGCAAATACGGGTTCGGTAAACCCAGAACTATCGCTTATATCCCCATTGGGATAACTCTCGGAAGGCTTCATCAGGAGTGACAGAGGAGTGATATAGGCTGATTTGAGATCAATTCACTTGAATATTCAACTTAGAAACGGGTCAGTAAACCTTTTCTTTAATTATTACTTCATAACAGAAAAAAGCCCCCAATTCCTTGGAGGCTAATCACTTAAGGAGTGATGAGGTGTAACAGTACAATTGTATCATGAGGGCAGAGGGTAAGGGGCAGAAGGAAACAGCAATTCTCATCTTGAAATGTTTGTACTGGAATCAGTACCTCCACAAGCTTTTTACTCAATTTTTCAGCAATTTTTCAAATGGTAAAATGCCGCTCTAAGCCGCTTAAATCCGCCGATTTCAGGTGATTAGGTGAGAATCGTTCTCACACTGAGAAGTGCTGCCTAAATTCACTAATTGTTGACAAATACAAATATCTTTCGGTCAGAGTAGACCAAAGTAAGTGGTGAGTTTCAACTAATCAGAGTTTAATAAGGCATCTCCTTGTGTTAGATGCCGTCTACACATTACCTATCATGCCCCACGACATTCAAGCAGATACGGTTCAGGCTCCAGCACCTTCGCTCAAAGCAAGTCCTTTATCACCCCGACCGTTCGAGGTGACCTTTCCAGGCCAGGGGACTGTATCTTCTCCTGATAATCCCTTTCCTCGCCGTCCTCATGAAACCTGGTCAATGCCGCCCTCACCGATTGTACAGACCTCTCGGGACAGTAGTGAGACTGCATCTGAAGGAGAAACAACTAGGCTAGAGTGGAAACCGTTTCGCTTGTATGCAGAAGGGCAAACCCCTCCATCTCCTCCCAAATTACATGGAGTTCAGGCGAAGTTGACGATCGGGCAACCGAATGATCAGTACGAACAAGAAGCCGATCGTGTCGCGGAGCAGGTGATGAGTATGCCTGACTCTGCTACGCAGCAACCCATCCAACGCGAAACCGCCCCGGAAGAAGAGGTCCAGACCAAACCGCTAGTCGCAACGATTACGCCCCTCGTCCAACGGGAAGCGATGCCGGGGGAAGAGGAGGAACTGCAAACCAAAACGTCAGAAAACATTGACATTCAACGCATGGACAATCTGGAGGAAGAGGAGATCCAGACAAAACCTGGGGCAGGAACGGTGCAACGGGAAGCAATGCCAGAGGAGGAAGCGCTACAGACGAAACCGCTGGCGAATACCTTGCAGCGACACGAGATGCCCGAAGGAGAGGAGGCTGTGCAGACAAAGCCATCCCTGCAACGGGCGATCGATGGCAGCTTACAGGTGGGTGGCAACCTGGAAAGTCGGCTGAATAGTAGGCAAGGTGGCGGCAGCCCCTTACCGCAGGATGTAAAAACCTTCATGGAATCCCGCTTTCGCACTGACTTTAGCCAGGTACGGGTACACACCGATGGCGAAGCGGTGCAGATGAACCGAGATTTGAATGCTCACGCGTTTACTCACAAACAGGATGTTTATTTTGGTGCGGGGAAGGCTCCTGGGAAGGATGCGTTGACTGCTCATGAGTTAACCCATGTAGTGCAGCAGACAAGCGGAATGAATAGAAAACAGGTGCTTCCTAAACTCATTCAACGTAAATCAGAGAATTTCCCTGTGCCAG
>JANRKG010000488.1:0-5841 GCA_033763635.1 Leptolyngbyaceae cyanobacterium bins.59 | reverse complement strand
GATGCCCGGGTGCGATCAATTTCTTGAATCCCCGCCAGGAGTTGTTCCTTTCGCATACGACTGTAGCGGGAGATGCCGTAGGAGCTAGCGACTTTACGGAGTTGCCGCAAAGTCATTTCTTCAAGGGATGGGCGCTCTTGTGACATAAATAGAACCTCTAAATACCTAAGTTATTGAGCGTGATATCGATTTACTTTTTTCAAGATCGCTTGCCATTGCGATTGGCATCGCACTCGATCGCTGATGTTTACTCCCGTTGCTAGATGAACAACCGCTTTCCAAACAAAGGAATACGTTTTCTTTGGGATCGTGGGGATCGCTTGTTTCATAATGTTACAGAAAGCGCTCTGGAGATCAAGCGCCTAGATCGCTTATTTCGAGAGACTTTCACGGAATCATCAGGGATCGGGGGATCGAAATGTCATGATTTCATCATATTCTGTTTCTGCGGGGATCGAAAATATTGTTATAAAAGCATGACAATGGTTCCTTGCTATTTTCTGCCCTGTCTCCCGAAAAAGTTCTTTCCTTCGACAGAAGCACTGTAAGGTGAAAACAGTCCTCAAAGCCTTGAAAGCGCTCGTTTTCTATGTCTAAGCCCAGCCAAATTATCAGTTCTATCCTCTCGCCAGCCGTAGGGTTATTTCTTCGATCGCAAGTCGAACAGGTCGAGAACTTGCAGGTAAAGATTGAGGCGAACGATCGCCAATTTTTTGCAGGGCAAATCCGCCGAGTATTCATCTCTGCCGATCGGGCTGTTTATCGGGGCTTACACCTGAGCCATCTCGAATTGGTGGGCGACGAGATCGCGATTAATCTGCGCCAGGTCTTACGAGGACAGGCCCTTCGATTGCTGAAACCGATCGGGATTAGCGGACAGGTATTACTGAAAGAAGCAGATCTCAATCATTCGCTCCACAGTCCTTTATTGGCTGAAGCGGTTACGGAGTGGGTGATCAAGCTGTTAGGTTCCCATGCAGCAAGCTTAGGACTTAATCCAAGGAATCCTTTAAAGCCTTTGTCTATGAATCTTGCTGGGGAGCAACTCATTGTGACAGCCCAATCCGAGACCACTGATCCCCCAACCCCATTGATGATTCAGGTGGGTCTTAAACTTTTGAGTCCTTCCGAGTTGCAGCTTCAAAATCCTCAATGGGTACAAGCCGGATCAGTACCAGGGATTCCTCTAGACAGTATGACGATCGATCTCGGTCCCGAAACAACCCTGCAAACCCTGCGCCTGGAGCCAGAGCAACTATTTTGTCAGGGAACAATTACCGTTGTTCCTGCCCCTTAAGCAGGAGGTAGGAGGGGCAGAATCAAGGTGACAAAGTAGTACACCAGGGGAGCGGTGAACACGTAACTATCAGCGCGATCGAGAATTCCTCCATGACCGGGAATTAGCTGCCCCGAATCCTTCACTCCTGCATCCCGCTTCATCATGGATTCTGTCAGATCACCCAGCAAACTGGCGATCCCAATCAGTAACCCCAATGTAACTCCTGTGAGAGGCCACCCCGGCCAACACAAATACCAGGCTCCCATCGTTGCAACTGCAACACTTGCTGCTACCCCAAACACGGCCCCTTCCACCGTCTTTTTCGGGCTAATATCCGACAGTCGAGTACGACCAAACATTTTGCCAATGAAATAGGCTCCAATATCCGCCGCCCAAATACACCCAAAAGTGAGTAGGGTCAGCGCTAACCCCTGAGGGATTAAATGAAGATTGTGCCAATCCGGCCAGAAGCCCTGAAGGGGTAGGTTACTGACTTCCCCCTGTCCCAGAGAACGCAACCGGACCCAATAGCTGGGTAGGTAGCCCCCATAGAACAAACCCAGAATCGACGCAGAAATATCTGCGATCGTGGCAAGCTTCGGCTGAAAGAGCAGATAGAAACAAATAAACGTCCCAGCGACGGGAACGACTGCATCTGCCAATTTCAGGGAGAGAGTGGACACGATCAAGATCAGTTGACTCACGACCAGGGTTGTTTTTGCGGCCGGAGCAATTCCCTTCGCACGAACCAGTTCAAAATACTCCCATTGCCCCAGACAGACAATGACACCAAAACAAGCCGTAAAATACCAACCGCCCAAAACGCTCATACCGAGTGCTAGGACGATCGCAACCATTCCACTGACAATTCGAGTCCAGGGCATAGAGGAATCCTGAATAAGGGAGTAATCGCGTCAAAAGACCGCCCTGTTCATTATCTTGAATTACAGAACAAAATTTAGTTAAAAGGTTATCTCTTCATTAAGAAGTTTAAGGGAATTGCTTAGTCTTCCTTTTCACCACTGAGGACAAACATCGGATCGGTTGCTGCGAAAGTTTGGCTATTTCCTCGTTTCTCTAAGCGATTGACCGCCGATTGCACAACTTCAATATTACGGACTCTCAATTCTGCAAAGCTCTCGGAAAGGGAATATAGCCCCTCCAAATTCGTAACCGTTGCCACAATACGCCCCTGGGGTTTGAGATATCGCCAGACTTCTCGCAAAATATCTTTAATCGATCGCCCCCCTTCCAAACAGACGCAATCGGGCGGGTTCGGCAAACTACCCAGGCATTCAGGCGCACTCCCCTCGACGACCTGCACATTGGGAACCGCAAACCGATCGCAGTTGCGCCGAATCAGCCCTGCCACCTCTTCATCCCGTTCAATGGCAATCACCTTACCCTGAGGGCACAGTAACCCTGCCTCCACTGGGATGGTCCCTGTTCCCGCACCAATATCCCAGAGAACAGAATTTGGTTTCAGCCGCAAATGGGAAATCAGAATCAGGCGAATTTCTCGCTGACTGAGGGGAATGCCTGGGAGCCGTTCGAACAATTCGTCGGGAATCCCAGGGGTGACGTAGGGCCAGATAGGAGTAGGCATAGGAAATAGAAAAGAAAACATCAGAGATGCGAAATTGCATCTAGAGCATGATTTGAGAACGCGATCTATCACGTTCATCTGCCCCTATTGTCACCGATCGCTAGCGAATTACCCGGAGTGTTCTCACGGTGGCATCGGAACACCCTGTCAGAAATCCCCCTAATTTCTGAATCTGTTGTAAATAGTCGATCGCTTCCTGGGTCACAATTTCCCCTGGTAGCAAAATGGGGATGCCAGGGGGATAGGGGCAAATTCCCTCTGCACTGCGACGACCCACGGCTTGGAAAGTCGGCAGGATTTCGGAAGGGGCAAAAAAGGCATCGCGTAGGGAATGGGGAATACGGGATATGGGATAGGGCATGCTCCCTGTAGAGACGCAAAATTTTGGTTTGCCATCCGGAGGATGAGCCTCTACCAGAGTCCCAAATGCCTTCACCAACTGATCAATATCCTCCTGGGAATTCCCCAATGTAATCACAAACGTCAGATGCCGCAGGGCAGGTAATTCAGCCACAACATCGAGCGATCGTAAAAACTCATCCGCTTCAAATCCGCTAATACCCAGATTCGTCACCGTTACAGTTAATCGAGTGCGATCGAGGGCTTGGAATCCCGGAAAGAGAGTTGCCTGAGGATGCTCCAGTACAGACAGCCCCGGAATTGTTTGAATCCGCTGACGGGCCTCCTCTGCCAGGGCCAGGGTCCGGTGCATTAACGCCCGTCCATGAAGGGCCATTTGCTGACGGGCTGCATCCAGGGAGGCGAGGAGGAGATAGTTTGGACTGGTGGACTGTACTAATTGCAGTGCCTGACGGAGGCGATCGCAATTAACTCGCGATCCCTGTAGATGGAGCATGGCAGCCTGGGTCAGGGCAGAGAGAATCTTGTGGGTCGATTGCACGACCAGATCTGCCCCCGCCGCTAGAGCCGCAGTCGGCAACTCCGGGTGGAAGGCAAAATGGGGACCATGAGCCTCATCGACAAGCAGCGGAATTTCATGTTGATGGGCGAGGTGGGCGATCGCCTCAATATCCCCACAAACGCCCTCATAGGTTGGGTAGACCAGCAGAACTGCTTTGGCTTCAGGGTACTCCTGCAAAGCCTTTGCGACTCCAGATGGAGTGATGCTATAAACTAGATCCCACTCAGTATCATAGTCCGGCATCAAAAACACAGGCTTTGCCCCAGCCAGGATCAATCCTGAGATCGCCGAACGGTGAACATTCCGGGGTAGGAGAAGGGTGTCGCCAGGACCGCAGGTGGCGAGAATGGCAGCGATCACGCCACAGGTAGAGCCATTTGCGAGGAAAAAGGTGCGATCGGATCCAAAGGTATTAGCAGCGAGTTCCTGAGCTTGCTCAATTACTCCCGCTGGGGCGAACAAATTATCCAACTCAGGTAATTCGGGCAAATCCATTTTCAGGGGATCTAGCCCTACCATTTTCTGAAATCTTTCTGAGCTACCCTTTCCTCGCTTATGTCCCGGTGTATGGAATGCAGCTTGATCCCGACTTGCCATGTGGTGAAGGGCTGTCAGTAACGGTGTTTCATCTTGAGAGAGAGGACTGGAGTAATCCATAGAAAGACGACAGGGAAGGGGGGTGTTTTCTAAGCTGAAAGTGTTGCGTTAGCAGTATGCCAGATGGTTGGTCCCTTTCCCGATCCCACTCCCCAGATTCCTGATCCCACGCCCACCCTGCCCAACTTTTTCCCCGATCCCGAACCGACTCCCGGCCCTGTTCCTGAACCCGTCCCCGGTGGGATTCCCCAGACCGTCCCGGCCCCAATTCCCCAGACCGTTCCCGCCCCGATTCCCCAAACAATTCCAACTCCGCAGTAGAACAAGCAAATAAAATAACTTCTCAATTCATCCCTGCTTCCTTGATGCAGCTAATCCCGTAAGAATGTTTCGAGACAACATCTTTACGGGATTAAATTTCAGGAGTTTCTTCTAGGATAGGCGCAAGGTTAGCCGATCGGGACAGAGAAATCAAAAACACCTTAGCCGAAACCTGAGGGGTAGGGAGCGGAGTCGTTGCACTGTGGGAAGCGGTTAAAGCCTCGGCAATGGGGTGATGGAGAAGTGTTAGCAGACAGGAACATCCTGCCAAAAGCCAGAGATCCAAAACTTTTCCAGAAAGTAGTAGCTGAGTACCCGGAGCCTTGCTTTTCCCCATTCTCTTTCCAGACCGGGAACAATTGTTTTCGTAAGTCACAGACATTCGATCAAACATTCACTTACCTTTTTAAGCGCTGATCACAGGATACCCAGACCCATCTTAATCTTTTCTGGTTCCAGTATATTTTCTAGCGCACGAGAGGTAGCCTAAACCGGGAACTCATTTGTTTACAAAGACACAGCTCTCGACCTTGATTATTCCAATGCACCTGGTCAAAAACTTGATTTAGGATGTATAGACCCCGCCCGCATTCATTCTCATCAACAGGCAAGTTCTCACAAAGCTCATTCTTGGGAGGGGCAAATCCTGGTCCCTGGTCTGAAATCATCCACCAATAGTTGCTTTCAACGACGGAAAAGCGTACAAACACTTTTTTGTCTGGGTCTAGCTTGTTGCCATGCTTGGCTGCATTAACCAAAGCTTCCTGAAGACCGAGCCTGAGTTCGGCCCGCCAACGAGTAGGAACATCCGCTAGAAGCAAGTCTAGAATTGGGCAGAGATAAAGGGTTGACGCAAAGCTAATTGTGCCCCAATTGCGCCCTACTGAGCGAGGTGAAATCGCAATCACCGAGAGAACCTCACACTTGGGTAAACCATCAGAATTTTGGTACTCAAAGCTTCACACTTAAAGTTTTACAGGCTTAAAGTTCTACAGGCCAGTCTTTAAAGGTAAGTCTCTAGAGGTAAAGGGAATTTATAAATGGGGAACCTATGCTAAGGTTGAGGTTTTTCAATGAACCCTAATACCTTCAGTATACACCCGATCGTAGCCCTGA
>JANRKG010000487.1:0-4081 GCA_033763635.1 Leptolyngbyaceae cyanobacterium bins.59 | reverse complement strand
ATGGTCGGCAAGCAATGGATGCTCAGCCATGAATGCACTCCGTTCTCATTACCCCGAATACTTGATGGAAGCGGCAGGACTAGGACTATTCATGATCTCTGCGAGTGTCGGTGTCGGCACTGTTGGTAAGAAGTTTCCGCTTTACCATCCACTTGTGATGATTCTTTTTCCTATTCCGAGATGAATACTTTGCTGAATCACTGTCACCTATTTGTCCTATTGAAACGTTGTCGAAAGTAGGTTCATTATGAGTAAACGATTGCCTAAAAGACTGCAACGATCGCTGATTTTCGCGTTCACTTTTGCTCTGGTTGCGATCGCGTCTCAAATTCCCGTCAACTCGCAAGTGAAACCCATTGATCAGGGTACCGCTGCTGTCCGACTTGCCCAAACTCAAACCGTTTCAAATGCGGTCATAGCAGTTGAGTCCGTTGGGATGACGGTCGCAGATATGGATCGAGCAATTGATTTCTACGCCAATGTTTTATCGTTTAAGAAAGTTTCGGATATAGAAGTATGGGGAACCGAATATGAGCAGTTACAAGGTTTATTTGGAGTGCGACTGCGAATTGTCAAAATGCAATTGGGCAGTGAGTTGATTGAGTTGACGGAATATCTTACCCCGAAAGGACGACCGATTCCAATTGATTCTCGCAGTCACGATCGCTGGTTTCAACATATTGCAATCGTAGTAAGTGATATGGATAATGCCTACCAGGTCCTACGGCAGCACAAAGTGCAATATACCTCTACCGCCCCTCAACGGATTCCAGAAACGAATAAAGCTGCGGCTGGAATTCGCGCCTTTTACTTTAAAGATCCCGATGGACACAATCTGGAGATTATCTACTTTCCACCTGGTAAAGGAAATCCAAAGTGGCAAAAAAACGCCGATCAACTATTTCTGGGCATTGATCATACGGCGATCGTGGTTTCCCAAACTGCGGTCAGTCTCAAATTCTACCGGGATTTGCTGGGGCTGAAACTGGCAGGGGAAAGTATGAACTATGGCACCGAACAGGAACATCTCAACAATGTACAGGGCGCAAGGCTTCATATCAGTGGACTGCATTCAGCTAATGGTCCTGGAATTGAGTTTTTAGAGTATTTAGAACCACGAGATGGGCGATCACTGTCTACTAATGCCAAACCCAATGACTTGCTACATTGGCAAACCACCTTGATAGTAAAAGATGTGGATGCGATCGTGCAACGTTTACGCTCAAATCAAACCATCTTCATCTCGCCTCGAGTCATCACCCTACCTGAAAAAACGTTAGGCTTCAAAAAAGGGGTCCTGGTGAGAGACCCCGATGGACATGCATTGCGATTAGTTGAGTATTAACAAAGGATTTTTGGCAGGTTTTGTTCGAGTAAAAGCCTTTTTATATTCACAATCAACCTCTCATCCTTTTTTCAGCAACATCTTAGCTCTCAGGTTTAGACTAACAGCAGGCTGAGATCGCCCACTGCCTTGCTGGAAGTGAGCAAACTGGAACAAATCAAAGGATTCAACGATTAGGCAGACTTCTTTGCCCCTGTTTTGGGTTTTCGGAATCGTTTTTTGACGGTTGGATAGCGAGTGCGACGCGAACGGGGTTGACCGGGAGTCCAACCAGGAGAATTTCCGCGAGGTTTTGGTTCAAGGGCAGGTGGGCAACTTCCTGAAAAACAGCTACTTTTCTGACTAATTGCGATGCAATTAGTCTCATTTTTGAAACCCACATCAGATAAGCATTTCAGGCTTACTTAATTTGGTCGGGCCTGAAATTGGACTAATCTTGAAGACCTAAATCTCTATGAACCCGATCGCCCTCTCACCCTATCCTTCAAGCACCCTGACAGGAGAAATTTCCAGGTCTTAACTATCTGAGATACTTTTTCTCCATCATCAGCCTCTTGTTTTTTGAGCAACGGCATACAGGACATCCACAGTCAGGCATTCAATGTAATGCATCTGTAGGAATTGTAGATTGGCTTGCCTCACCCGTTCCTGACTCCCTGCATCTAAAGAGTCGATCGTCCCTCGTAGCCCACCTCCCATTGCCATTGTCCACCAATCTTCTGGTGCCGTCAGTGCATGGGTGCCCTGCTCAGCAAAAACTTCGACTTGGGTGACACCTCCCGCTTCTAGTAACGCTTTGAGTGAGACGGAATTATTAATGCGATCCCAGGGTGTAAATTTCTTCACTAACTCTGGACGTTCCGCCTCAACTGCTCTCCAAAATGCTTGATTGGCGGGTTCAAAAACCTGTTCTCCCCACGAAGTAATGGCAAGCTTTCCCCCAGGTCGTACCATGCGCCACAGTTCTCGCACCGCCGCTTCCATCTCAGACACAAAGAAAATCCCAAAGACACAAACCACGGCATCAAAGCTTTCATCGGGCAATCCCAGGGTCTCAAAATCCCCAGCTTGAAACTCCACATGCTCAAGACCTTGCTGCTGGGCCTTGTGACGGGCTAATTGCAGCAGGGATTCAGCCAGGTCAATTCCCAGCACAGACCCAGTTGCACCCACCCGCACTGCCGCCGGGATCGCAGACGCACCCGTTCCACAGCACACGTCCAACACCCGATCTCCTGGACGCAGCGAGAGGCGATCGATTGTTTGTTGACCAAAGCGATTCCAGAAGGATAGGGCAGGGGCATCAAAGGTATCTGATGCAGCATTGAAAACGGATATGATTTTGGCAATGGACTCTGCTTTGTTCAGCATGAAAGGTAGCTCATTTACGAACGATTAACGCTATTCTGATGAGAATATACAGTTTTACAGCAGCGATGGGTTGTAAGAACCGCATGAATATCGTCTATCGTTGAGCCAAATTCTTCTTTTACCCTGCAAATCTATGCCCAGAAATACCGTTTCCCCTGATGCTGTTGAAGCCGTTCGTAAAGCACTCGAACAACTTGCCAGTAAGCCCAAAAGTGTGACAGAACGGAGTTTAATTGGGGAGCGTGTCACCTTCTTCAGAGAAAAAAGAGAATTACAGTACGTCGTTAAGGTACGCACAGCGATGAGCAAGGACTTGAGGCACATTGCTCGGCTTCCATCGTGCTCCTGAAATTTGTAAGCGTCGGTCAATTTGTTTGACCGTTGACTCAACCGCTCCTGAACCAATCGAACAAATCCCTTCGGCTTGTAAATAGTCGTAGTTCGGAATGCGGTGATAATGTTTTTTCAAGTACTGACAAAAGCATTGAGTTTGATGACATTCGGAAGCTTCAAACAACTGTAATGTCTCTTCGACTCGTCCCTGCCACAACCACTCACGAGCTTGAGCAATCTGCTTAACAGCATTCGGAATTTTCTCAAGATTTTCCATCAAATGGAACCAATCAAGAATCTCTCGTCGTTGCTCTGAAGGTGCAATTTGCCCCAATAAATTCCAAATCCCATCGTGACCATCTCCTAAACAAGTGACCGGTTCACTCAAAGATTGGCTTGTCACCCATTTGACTAAAGCTGCGTTGGTTAGCCTCAAGTCCCCTAAAATGCTTTTCAATTGTCGGGGATATCCTGCCGTTGTTTGAGTTGCTGTTTGGATAAAAAAATTCCGACCTTTGGCAGGACATGACGTTGCATTTGAGAGCGAACCGCTTGCTCAATTCCTTCTAAATTTTGCAACTGTTCAGAGGGGGTATGACGATAGAGAATTTTGGCAATTGCTTCGATATGCTGTTCGAGGGTTTGTTGTTCTTCAGGGGTCATGGCAGATTCCTACTTGTGTTGGTCTACCCTTTTAGGCTAATTTTTCTCTCAAGAAGGTGACACGCTCCCACTCTAAGGGTTGTACTTTCAAATTTTCCCAGAACTAGCTACAGAATGGATCTCCTGTTCGCGTTCGATAATCCTTCTCCTGAGTCAGATCTGACAGTATTTTTGTTGGAAACGAAATTTTGGTGTAACTCATAGGAAATAGAGAAGAGTTGTGCCATTCTAGAGCTGAATATCTAACCAATCAGGGGAGGGGATGAGTAAGCAAGCGATCGCTGAATTCACGTTAGAAGATGGCACCAAAGCCTACTTCGAGGTTCCAAAACCTGATGCTGGGGATGCGGTTGAAAATGTTGCCCTGGG
>JANRKG010000486.1:0-9377 GCA_033763635.1 Leptolyngbyaceae cyanobacterium bins.59 | reverse complement strand
TTTATTGTATGAACCTCCAACGATCGCTCCGGCACTTGAGCCTTACCCTTGCTTTTGGCTTCTCGCTTTCCGGTCCATCGCTGGCCCTGGAAACCCTTCCCGGCACAAGCCTCTTTCTCCCCACTCTTTCCCCCGCTTCCTCGGCTGCAACCGCCCGCACGGTGGGCAGAACGACAGGGAATCAACTGAAATCGGCCCAAGCTAACCCCACTCCCCACACCTACCGAGATCCGGGTTGGCAGCCCGTGAAACCGACGGATGCGATCGACCAACCCATGCGAATTGAGATTCGGTTGAAGGAGCGTAAAGCGTTTTTGTTTCGCGGCAATACTCAAGTCAAAAGCTACTGGATTGCCTACGGTCGTCCAGGGTGGGAAACACCCGTAGGTCAATTCAAGGTAATGCAGAAGATTCACAAACCGACCTGGATTCATCCCATGACGGGGGAAGCAGTGCCAGGGGGCGATCCAGACAACCCTCTCGGAAAGCATTGGATTGGCTTTTGGACCGATGGCACCAACTGGATTGGCTTTCACGGTACGCCCAATCCAGAGACGGTCGGCAGGGCTGCATCTCACGGATGCATTCGCATGTATAACCAGGATGTAGAACACCTCTTTCAACAGGTGGAAGTTGGCACCCCGGTAATTGTGACCCGATGAGCCATTCGCTCTTTACTTCCTTGCGAAATAATCCCGTGTTCCCTTGGCATCCAGGGCTTCTCCTAAGCGGTTCAAGGCATGAACGTAAGCCGCAGTCCGCAGGGGAATTGCCAGTTCTTGAGCAATTGCCCAAATGCGAAGCGCTTCTTCCACCATCTTTTGCTGCAACCGCTGATTCACTTCCTCCAATGTCCAGTACAAGCCACTGCGATTCTGAACCCACTCAAAATAACTCACAGTCACCCCCCCTGCATTGACCAGGATATCGGGAAAGACACGAATTCCTCGATCGCTCAGAATCGAATCGGCAGACGAGGCGATCGGCCCATTGGCAACCTCAAAGATAAAGGGCGCTTTGATGTCGTTTGCATTCGCTTCGGTAATCTGATTCTCTAGCGCAGCGGGGATGAGAATATCCACCTCCAGGGTCAGCAGTTCTGCATTCGTAATGTTCTCGTGTTCGATCACATTGCATACACTGTTCTCGCAATAGACCGCCTGAACCCCTTTCACGAATTCCTTACACCGTCGCACACTGGGAATATCCAGGCCAGTGGGGGCATAGACTCCGCCCTGGGAATCGCTGACCGCCACGATTTTATAACCTGCATTAAACAGGAGTTCCGCCAGAACTCCCCCCGCATTGCCAAACCCTTGAATAGCAACAGTGGTTTCCTGGGGTTGTTTATCAAACTTGGGCATCATGGCCTGAATAACGAAAAAGGCTCCCATTGCGGTTGCGGTATCGCGGCCCAGGCTTCCCCCCATCGAGATTGGCTTGCCTGTCACCACCGCTGGGCTGATTTGGCGTTTGATGATGCTGTACTGGTCCATCATCCAACCCATGATCATGGGGTTGGTGTAAACATCGGGAGCCGGAATATCAATGTCGGGACCAATGAAGTCGGCGATCGCATCCACATATCCCCGTGTCAGCCGCTCCAACTCAAATTTTGAGAGTTCTTTGGGGTTCAAGGTAATCCCGCCCTTCGCCCCCCCAAAGGGCAAGTTGAGGACTGCACACTTAAAGGTCATCCAAAACGCAAGAGACTGCACTTCATCCAGGGAAACGGTTGGGTAGTACCGCACCCCGCCCTTGGTTGGCCCACGAGTATCGTCATAGCGCACCCGATATCCCTGAAAAATTCGCAGCGATCCATCATCCATCCGCACGGGGATTGACACGCTCAGGCTAGATTTCGGATATTTCAGCCGCTCGATCGCATCTTCAGAAAGGCTCGTATATTTAAGAGCTTGCTCCAGACGATGGCTGGCATCTGCAAATAAGGATGACGACATAATTGATAAACTCCCAAACAAACTTTCAGACAATATCGAAATTCACATCAATTCTGGAGATACAAATCTTAAGATTTAGTAGATTATTTGAACCTCACAAAATTCTTTTAGCGAGTACCCTATCAGGTATTGCTAAACAGCAAGGGTTGGTACGGAAATCAGGCGGAAGAAACCATTTACTTTTGTTCTCAATTTCCGCATCCCGGTTCTTCTAGATTTAGATTGCCCAGAATTATGGGTTAGAGACTCGACAAAAGAAAAAAGTGGTGTAGAGTTTTGTCAGACTGGGAATGCAATTTATGAAATGATTGATTTTCCCTTTATCTCATCAGTCTCCAGGTGTCAGAAGTTAGTTGTAATTCTTATGATTGATTGTTTGGACCTGGGGTTCTGAATTTTCATCACAACTCGTTCCTTTTGGGAAGATTCCTATGACGGCAAGCGATGAATTTAAAAAAGAATTGAGAAGGGACGACCTGGATACGGAAGGGATTCGGGGTGCCCTCAAAATGGCCTTGAGTGAAGCGATCGAATTAAAAATTACCACCTGGGTTGTCTCCCCAGATGATGTGGGGTCTGAACAGGCAGAACCGAAACCGGGCTATCGAATGCAAACTCGCATCAATATTGTAGATGGCGATATTGATAATGAAGTGGGGAGCCAATTTTTAACCAATGGTCCCTATACAGAATTGCGTGATTTTCATCTGGACCAGGTTCAAGATGGGCGAGATATCATTCAACAAAATCTTATTAATCTGCAACATTTATTTGGGGTCTTGGGCAGCACGATGAAACGCATTTCCTACCGCGATCATCACCGTCTGGAATCCCCCACCCCACCGTCCCCTTATATCGGTCCTTAAGGGAGAATGGTCAGGAGGAAATTCGATATTTCCCTATCTTTCTAAAAGTTTTTGATATAGTTGAGTGACTTTTGGGGTCCATTGCAATTGCACCGTTTGATTTTGGAAGACTGTCATGGCTACCAGTGATGACTTTAAGCGGGAACTAAAGGCGGGCGATCTCACCCGTGCCCTCAAGCTGGCCTTAAGCGACGCGATCGAATTAAAAATTACCACCTGGGTTGTTCCAGCCAATGGGGGCGGGTTAGAGGCGGATGAGTCCAAACCGATAGATGAGTCTCAACCAGGATACCGGATGCGTACCCGCATTAACATCCTGGACGGGGACATTGAAACAGAGGTAGGCCCGCAATTCCTGGCGAATGGTCCCTACACTGAACTGCGTGGCTTCCATATCGAACAGGTACGGCAGGGCCGGGAGATTATTCAAAAGAATCTCCAGGGCATTCAGCGGCTCTTTAACATGCTGGTGGATGTCACTTATGGCGATCCCACTGTTCCCCCTCCCCTGTTGCCTGAGGGGACAACACCCCCCCTTCCCCCTGCCGCAGGGGTTCCTTCGGGTCGCATCCTGGAACCCGCAAGGCCTCCTCGCAGCGCGGAACCTGGCCCAGAATTCCCTTCTGTTGTCAGTGAAGCAGATGTTCCGCCAATTTCTGATCCTTCGGCAATCTTTGATGATCCAGACGGAACTTTCGATAATTCCTCTGGGGTGTTTGACGAACCAGACCTCAGCCCCGATAGTCCGGGCGCATTGGGTGACATCATGACCGAACCGGAAGGGTTAGCGGAGGCTGAACCTTTCGAGATTCCTGACCTCATGGCAGAGGAATTCCTTGACTCTGAAGTTCCAGAGGAAGTGAGTGAAGCCATCCTAGAAGAACCGGACGTTGGGGATGCCTTACTCGGAGATCTAGAAGGTGGGTTTGATTCCATCCCACCAGACTCCTCAGAAATCATGCCCGATGATCTCTTAGCAGAATTTGCCCTTCCTGAGGAGGCGGAAGGGACAGACCCTTTCGCAGAGGCGGGTAATCCGCCGGATGACTTCTGTGCTGATCCTGCTGCCCCCGATCTCACGGTTCCCTCGGCTGTATTAGGAGTCGTGGGGGCGATCGGGGCGATCGGCACTTCTGACGATCCTTCTATGGGGCTGGATCTACCTGAACCCACTGAAACCGAAGCGGAAGAGTCTCTGGCTGCGCTCTTTACCGATGATGAATCGGCGGATGAGTTGACTGATACCGATCTCCCCTTCCCAGAAGAGGGAAGCGCAGAAACAGATTTATCCTTCCCAGAGGAAAGTTTCCTTGAAGCAGGTTTTGATCTGAGCGCTGATGCATCCTCTGAAGCAAACGTTTCCTGGAGCAATGAAGGGGCTGCTGAACCTGACCTGTCCCTTCCGGATGAAAGTTTTCTCGAAGCGGGTTTTGATCTCACTGAGGATCAACCTGCGGCCCCTGATCTGTTCTTCCCAGATGAAGAAGCCTCTGAAACGAATCTCTTTCTGGAAGAGGGAAATTTTGGCACGATCGAGGAAAGCTTTGCCGATCCCACCCCTGCCGATCCGATTGACAGTGCCAATTCTTTCCTGGGTCGTTTAGAGGAGGCTGCCCCTCTCGATTTCGAGACTCCGGAATCCTCTTTAGCATCGTCCGAGGTTCCCCTGGATGATCTTTTCAATGAAGTGCCTACAGGAGAGTTGTTGGGGAATCTCAATCCGGGGGATGAAACTGCCCTGGCTTCCATGTTTGGAGAGGAGGCAACTCCAGAGAGTCCTGAGTTATCCGAAGCAGATTTTGTTGATTTGGAAACTCCGGCGGTGCCGGGAGTACACCCCGCTGCGGATATTCCAGCAGAGGATGATGCGGTGCTAACAGCCTTATTCACCGATGAATCCCTGATAGATGCTGTGATAGAGCTACCTGTGGAAACAATCGGTGAACCTTTACCCACCGAAGGAATAAGTTTCCCGGAGGAACCGCCCAGTTTTGAGGTCAGTGGAGACTTAGCAGGGCTATTCGAGATCGAAGACAGTCTAGAAGAGGATGCCACCCTGTTCGTGCAAGAAGAGGCCGATGCAGCGGCTTTTGAGACAGGGATTGAAGACTCAGACGCGGCAGACCTCTTTGAAGCCTCGATCGCGGAAGAAGCTCCTCTAGATTTCTCACTGTCTCTGGAAGAAGAAACCCCTTCAGAAACAGCTTTGACTTCCCTGTTTGAAGAACCTGTGGAGGTGGAGGAAGTTCCTCTTAGCCCTGACACCTATGCAACAAGGGACGAAGATCTGAATGCTCTATTTGAGCAGGAGTCTTCGGAAGACAACGCCTTCGAAAGTCTGGAGACGGTTGATAGTTTCTCTGAAATGGAGGGATTGGACCTGACCTCCGGTTTAGCAGAATCCGGTTCTCTTCCCTTGCCACCCCCGCCTCCTGTGCCTGGAGAGTCCTTTCCCGCAGGAGGACTAGCCGATCTGTTCCAGGAGCACGCCCCCCAAACTGAACCCATTAGCTTCTCGGAGTTTGAGGCTGGGATAGAAACAGAGGCGGTTGAGGATCTGTTCCAGGCAGAAGCCGCTCCTACAGAAGAAGAGGCTAACGATCCCCTGGCTTCCCTGTTTGGGAATGCGCCATCGCTGGAGGGTTCTGAGTTCGCCACCGATCTTCCACCGATCGACCCTAACTTGAGCATGGAAGAATCCCTGGCATCCTTGTTTGGGGAATCCGCCGCTGACCCAACCCCATTTCCAGCTTCGACCGAGACTCCCTCTGAGTTATCAGAAGCGGAACTCGCAGCCCTCTTTGATGCGCCAACGGAAGCAAAAAATCCCCAACCGATGCCCCAGGCGAATCTCTATGGAATTGATTTGGAGTCCGATGCATTGTTAGAAGAATCCCTGATGCTTAGGGAAGAAACATTCGGTGCAGATCTGGATGATCCCTTTGCCGATTTCACCCTGTCTGATGATCTCGACGAAAACCCTCCTGCGGACTCCAAATGATCCCTCCCATGAATGCTCAGTTCTTGTCATTGCCTCATTTAGTCGGAGGATTCTAACCCGTGACCAGTGTTCGCAACGCTCGATCGAATGGCAGTAGCCGTCCCCCCCAAAATGCCCCTGTGCCAACGGGAAGTTCCCAGGTGGGACGCTCCAAAACGTTAGATTATGTCCAAGATAAATTAGATAGGTTTCTGAACTCCCTTGGGGAGGTGCTGAACGACATCACCGCCCTGGAAGTGAATACGATGGTGGTTTCGGAAATTAGCGGGCATAAATTTAATCCAGAAGATGCCTATCAAGCCCTCTACTGCATTCCCCTGGATGTTAATGATCCCTACTTTGATGAACACACGCTCGATCCTGGAATTCGGGAACGATTTGTGAAACTGCGACATAAGTTACAGGATGCCTACAACGAATATCTTGCAAGCGCCCCTGAGTCTGAACAGTTTCCTGAGTTGCCCGATCCCGATAGCACGTTGGATGAAACTCGTCTGCACCGCTTATTAGAGGACAGCCAGTTTCTGCGAAGTCTCCGCAAGTTGCGTGAGTTGCGGCATCTCATTTCTGGGGATGAAGCCGCCTCAGATAACATTATTGACATCATTTCATCCCAAACCATCATCCAAATTGACGGCGATATCATCAATCGCTTTGACCAGCGGTTGCTGCAAGATCCGAACCGTGAGTTTTTACTGAATGTCCATCGCGAAGCCGTCCTGAATGGAGAAGCACAGTGGCGGGGTCTCTTGAAGTTCATGGTGGATCTGATGCAAGATATTGTGATTCGTCGTCGTAACGAAGCTACCGTAACCCTTCCCCATGAAAACATCTCGGCCCAAGAGTGATGCGATCGATGAATACCGGGTCGTTTTTGTCCCTCTGGTTCAACGGCTCGGTCGCCGAGGCCGATCGTCATTTCGGTCGTTAAACCGACTGCTGGGCACTTTTCAGAGAAAGTCCATCGGCAATCGAGGTCTACCGCCCTTGGGTGAGGGAGTTCCCATCACCATTGAAGATGGGGAATTTGCGATTCATTTGAATGTGAGCGGGCTAGAGCAGATCACGGTGGCCCGTCAGCAACGTCTGGTGCCCCAGGTATCCGATCCCCTACTCCAGCAACTTCGCCACTACGCCCTTTTTGAAGAATCGGAAATTAGAGGCCAAAATGGCAAGTTGCGTAAAGTCGTAACGATGCAATCGGGGCTAACCTTTCAAACCTACTGGTACGGACCCTCCTCCCTTCCCACCCATCTGCAAACCGGGAATCGGCGATCGGGTCAGCGGGCCTTAAAAACGATCGTCTCTCTGGATGGAGACATTCTGAATCAAATCCGGCGGGAGTATGTGAACCATCCCTACGGATATGACATTGCAATGGCCCATTATTGGTTAGTCGGTCAACTCCTGCAAAGTATCCGCAGCCGGATCAGTGCGACGGTCAACAAAATAGTCTGGGCCGTCCCTGCGGTTTGCATTGGCTGGAATACCGTTACAAATCTGGGAGGTCTGATCAACCAGGTCAACCCAGATGCCATTAGTCGGATTGTGTTGTCCTTTCTTTCCTTTGCCGTGCCGCTCTTTTGGGAAGCGCTACACGATCGCATCATGCCTGTGGTCATGCCCCCCATCAAGCGATGGACCCTTGCCCAACTGCTCAATCCTACGAGTCCCTTTCAGTCCCTCGCTCGTTTGATGTTCCGAGGGTAGAGGGGACTATCCCTCCACAATGTGCGTATTTTTATAAAAAGCTACGCTCGTTTTCAGAAGAATAGGTATTTTACCTGAATTTGAGACACTTGCGATCGGGAAATGTAAAGCTATATATAAATAACAAGAAAGGTTAATCTGCCTCTACTTTGATCTCGATTGAGAAGTAGAGGTTCTTGGGGTCTGGGTTCTACCATGATTGAGCTTCTTGCAGTTCTCTCAGCTTCAGCAGCGGCTGGGATGAGAATAGCATTGCCCTTATTAATGATTGGTTTACTACAGGGAAGTAACCTTTGGTCTGAGGTGCCTATTTTAGGGCGGTTCTCTCCCTCGATCGTGCTGGGTATTCTGGTCAGTTGGTCATTACTGGAACTGCTAGCCTCTACAGAAGCCTTAATTCAACGGTCTTTGCAAATTCTTCAACTCTTGTTTAGCCCCCTCGTGGGTGCCTTGATGGGGATCGTCGTTGCCAAAACAGCGGGAGTGCCTATCTGGCTGATTGGCATCCTGGGTGGGATTGGTGGATTGCTGGCCCTGGTTTTGCAACTTGTGCTGGTCGGGTGGTTCTATCGATTGCGAGGTCTTCCCCTGTGGGTCATTCTGGCCCAGGATACTTTGTGCGTTGTGCTGGTATTATTTGCGTTCGATGCCCCCCGCCAGGGTGGGTTAATTGCCCTGTTACTGTTATGGCTCTCGATTCGCAGTTCTAAAGAGTGGCGGCGCTGGTACTTAACCCAGTCTGCGGATAAAAAGCACCGTCATCCCCGGCAGGGTAAACTAGACCCGGATTAAAAAGAGGCACTTCAGCCAGTCAGTGGGGGAGACTATGGAAAATACGGCGATCGTCCACGTCCATGCTTGGATTTCAGGCCGGGTTCAAGGAGTTGGCTATCGGTTTACCACTTGCCAGGTTGCCAGTGAACGGGGTTTGAGCGGCTGGGTTCGCAACCTGACGGATGGACGAGTAGAAGCCGTTTTTGAAGGCCCGGAAGCACAAGTCTCAGCAATGCTGCGCTGGTGTGAGCAAGGACCAGAAACAGCGATCGTCAAGAATGTGAAGATAGAGTACGGGCAGGTCGAGGGACTCCAGGGTTTTGAGACACGGCGAACGATTTGAAGAGAGCTTTCCCCATCTCATCTCACGAGCGGATATCCCCCTACTAAATCATTACAAGCCAAACAAAAACCCTCTGACCAGTAGATCAGAGGGTTTTTGATTATTCAATTACCACTAGGAGATTCAGATCAACCGAACTTACCAGCCGTAGAAGCGATCAGGAACGCAGCGTAGGTGAGGATGTAGCCAACCGTGAAGTGAGCCAACCCGACCAGACGAGCTTGAACGATGGAGAGAGCAACGGGCTTGTCCTTCCAACGAACCAGGTTCGCCAGAGGAGTGCGCTCATGCGCCCACACGATCGTTTCGATCAGTTCTTGCCAGTAACCGCGCCAGCTAATCAGGAACATGAAGCCAGTCGCCCAAACCAGGTGTCCGAAGAGGAACATCCAGGCCCACACAGACAGGTTGTTCATGCCGTAGGGGTTGTACCCGTTGATCAACTGAGCAGAGTTCAACCATAGGTAATCCCGCAGCCAGCCCATCAAGTAAGTTGAGGACTCATTGAACTGAGCTACGTTACCTTGCCATACCCCCAGATGCTTCCAGTGCCAGTAGAAGGTGACCCAACCAATGGTGTTCAGCATCCAGAACATAGCGAGGTAGAAAGCGTCCCAAGCAGAGATGTCGCAAGTACCACCACGACCAGGGCCATCGCAAGGGAAGGCATAGCCGAAGTCTTTCTTGTCGGGCATCAACTTAGAGCCGCGTGCATCCAACGC
>JANRKG010000485.1:0-29368 GCA_033763635.1 Leptolyngbyaceae cyanobacterium bins.59 | reverse complement strand
ACTCTCCCAATCCCACGCGACTGTTAAGGGAGGCTGCTAGTCTGGGAGCAGTGGCGATCGATGGGCTGGAAATGCTGGTTCAGCAGGGGGCTGCCGCTTTGCAACTCTGGTTAGAACGGCCCGTTCCAGTCGCGGTGATGCGACAGGCGCTTCGAACGCACTTAAAACTTGACTAAAAAACTGGCTGAGCTATCAAGTTTCCTGGGGCCAGCGCCATTGGTAGCGGTTCCAGTCATAGATGCCCTGGATCTCGTACTCACTACCGTTTTCAAAGCGAATAGTGCAACTAACGACCCGATCGTCGCTGACGGTTTGCAACCCGACGACCGTACAGAGAAACCATTCCTGACTACAGGGACCTGTTTCCTGTACCCATTCCCAGAGTCCGTTACAGACTTCAATACGATCGCCGACTTTCAGCCGAAGAATGGGGTCTTCCTCTTCGGTGTAAGCCGCTAAGTGACTGGGTTTCACGCGCTCCAACCAGGGTATTCCATAGAAATCCCGAATAAACTGCACCCTGCCTGACGAACGACCCTGTACCCAGTCATCCAGGAGCTTGATCTTCCAGGAGCGATCCGGGTGATCTTCGGCGCGTACAAAAGCGAGTAAGGCTTGTCGTTGCTCTGGAGTCAGGTCATCCAGCGGATTGCCCGTGTCCGTGTCGATTGCAGTGGCGATCGGTGCGCTGGCAGTCAGGTCTTTGATCAGGTTGAAAAAAATCTGCTTCTGCTGAGCGGTCAGGGCACACCCCTCTATCTCACATTGGGTAAATGCAGCAATTAACAACGCTTCAAGATCTGCTTGCGTCATGGAAGATGCTAAGAAACAGATTAGGAGTGAGAAGGGTTAAGGGTTTGGTGTTCGGATGTAAAGTGCATAGAACACCATACAGACAGAATTAATATTTAATTATGGCAAAACTTTTCTAAATCGTTACTTGTCTAAGTTGTTACGTCTGAGTTGTTACGTTCGCGTCCGTTGTGGATGCAGGTTGAATCGGGTCAGGAAACACGATACCTTGAACTAAGAATCGCTTCGTCCCGATGGAATCCTGTCTTTATGCGGCTTAGAGTCTTCCCCCGTTTTGTTGCTACCTTTCTGGTATCTAGTTTGTTGTGGTTTGCAGGTTCGATGTTCGCCCCGGCAGCGATCGCCCTGACCCAGATCAAACTCTTCAACCTGTCCTATCACGACTGTTCACCGGAACTAGCTACGGGATCTGTGACCAGTGGTGGAACGGCCCTTTCTGCTAATTGCTACATGGTCGTCGGCAAGGCAGAAAATACGTCGGGCAAGCCTGTCTACAATGCCAATATCTATGGGCGGGTGTATGACGCGAACGATGAACCGATTATGCAAAATCGAACACGCCTGGGGTCGATCGAGGAGATTCCCCCCGGCATTAGTGACTTTGAGTTGAGAATTAGTGTCCCCTCCAATCAACCCACTCCCCTGAAACTGGAGCAGTTTAAAGCTTCTGGGTTTGCTGCCAAAATTCGAGCCGCAGAACCCCTCTAAGGCAATTTCTTGACAAGCGTTTGCCAATGGGTCGCCCTTCGACTACGCTCAGGGCACGGGCGCTGGTTGAGCGGGGCCGAAACCAGCGGGGAAATTGTTTTTTAGAAATCTCTTAAAAAAAAGCCCTACCATTGCCTGTCGTGCATGTAGGGCTTTGAACCGATAGGGAATCTGAGGAACCCTAAACTGCAACCTAAACTGCCAGGTACTGATGAACCAGGGCATCGGTCAGTTCATGGCTTGCACCACTGGCTACGATTGACCCCTTTTCCATCATGAAAAACTTCTGAGCGAGTCTCCGAGCAAATTCAATCTTCTGCTCAACCACCAGGACGGTAATCCCCTTTTCCTGGTTGATGCGCTTCAGGGTATCTTCAATCTCTTGCACGATCGAAGGCTGAATTCCTTCCGTTGGCTCATCCAGTAACATGATCTGGGGATTGCTCATCAAGCCTCGGGCGATCGCCAACTGCTGTTGTTGACCTCCGCTCAACAGTCCCCCCTGACGCTTCAAATGCTGTTTCAGCATCGGAAAGAATTCAAAAATCTCATCCGGGATTTTGCTGTACTTCTTTTGGCCTGCCGTCATTCCCAGCATCAGGTTTTCCTGTACGGTCAGGTAGGGAATAATTTCCCGTCCCTGGGGAATGTAGGAAATTCCATAGCGTGCCCGTTTGAAGGTGGGAACGCGAGTAATGTTGTCGGCATCAAAAACAATTTCTCCAGACAGCACCTTGTTCAGTCCAATCACACTCCGGAGTAGGGTTGTTTTGCCAACGCCATTTCGCCCTAGCAGACAGGCGATATCCCCTTTATCGAGGGAAATACTGACATTGAACAAAACCGGAGTCTGATCGTAAGAAACCGTGATGTCTGAAACGTTAAGCAGCGGCATCAATTCTTTCACGGCCCAAATACACCTCAATGACTTTCGAGTTGGTCTGAACTTCTTGAACGGTCCCTTCGGTCAACTTCTCACCCTGGTGCAAGACCACAATCCGTTCGGCGATTTGTTTGACGAAATCCATATCGTGTTCAATCACGACAACCGAGTGGTCCTGGGAAATCGTCTTGATAATGTCACCTGTGGCAAAAGTTTCATCGGGGGTCATTCCGGCGGTGGGTTCGTCCAGCAGTACCAGCGAGGGATCTTGCGCGATCACCATCCCGATTTCGACCCATTGCTTTTGTCCGTGGGAAAGGGAACCGACCGGAGTGTATGCCTTCTCTAGCAGAGCGACGCGATCGAGAACGGACTCGATCTTGTCCCGCTTGGCATGGGTCAACTTGGCGCGAATGGAAGCCAGTACGCCGTGAGAACCCTTCAATGCCAGCAGAATATTTTCGTAAACCGTCAGATCGTTGTAGACGTTGGGATTTTGAAACTTACGCCCAATTCCCATCCGTGCGATTTCGTGAGGAGCATGGTTGGTGATGTCTTTGCCGTGAAAGTACACATGCCCTGAAGATACCGACGACTTCCCGACGATCGCATCGAGCAGGGTACTCTTTCCGGCTCCATTCGGGCCAATGATCGTCACGATTTCCCGATCGCCCACCTCCAGGTCTACCCCTTTGAGAGCCTGGAACCCCGAAAACACAACCTTCAAACCTTTAACGGATAGAACAGTATCCATAGACTTGCCTCTGGAACCATGATCGATAGGAGAAACTGTGGTCTGGCTCATACGTTTACCTCCATTAACGCCTACGATTACGGGAAAGTTTGGACAGTGATCGCCGGATGAATCCAACCCAGTCAAGCATTTCTGTCCGGACGTATCCTGCTGAGGAGGTCGATCGGGGAATGAAGAGGGAGGAAGTGTTGGTCAGACCAAATTGTTTGGGAACCAATCCCATTAATCCATTTGGGAAGAACAGCACCACAATCAGCAGAATGACTCCCACAATGAGTTGCCAATCTTGCGTGATCCGATCCACCGAATTTTGAACTTGCCCCAACAAAATTGCTGCTAGAACGGGACCAAACAAAGTTCCACGACCCCCCACCGCAACCCAGATAACGACCTGCGTTCCGAACGCCACTGCCAGGTAAACGGGAGAGATGAATTTATTGAGCGGTACGAATAAACCACCTGCAATCCCCGCAATCCCCGCAGAGAGGGTCCAGACGAAAATCTTGAAGCTGGCAACGTCGTAACCCAGGAAAGAAATCCGCTTTTCGTTTTCCTTGATCGATCGCAGAATCAAACCGAAGTTCGACTGAGTGAGCCACCAGCCCATTGCCATCACAAATGTTGCAAACATCAAAATGATGTAGTAAATTCCCAGCGGTGGAATGACGGTTCCAAAGAGTTGCAACTTCGCAACGTCTGTAATGCCGTTTGTTCCACCTGTATAGGCTTGTTGACTAATGAAAAAGGTGGTCAGAGCCGAAGAAATTGCGAGAGTAATGATGGTGATGTATACACCACTGACCTTAGAGCGGAAGATAAACCATCCAATAATGTAGGCGAACCCCGCCGGCACCAGGACCATTGCCAGGGCTGCCAATGGGAAAAACTTCAGGGGAGCGATAAACCAGGGCAGTTCCTTCAATCCGTTCCAGACCATGAAGTCAGGTAAGGCTACCCCATAGGTATTTGCCGCAGCCGACAAATTCAATTTCAGGTAATAGGCCATCGCATACCCACCCAGGGTAAAAAAGACCCCATGGGCAAAACTGAGAATCCCAGTGAACCCCCAAACCAGATCCAGGGAGATCCCTAGTACACCGAACAATAAAAGCTTCGCCATCAAGTTTGTCTGGAACGGCCCCGCGACAAGCGGAAAGATAGCCAGAATCAAAAAAATGGCTCCAGAGGTGATCAATAACTTCATCGGAATGACCGTCTGCACACGGGCACGGCCTAGAGCGTCTTCCATTTCAAATTTCTCCCAGTACCATCACAAATTGCTAAAGCTAGCTGAACGTTCCATCAACCACGCTTTTGCACCGTGAACAACCCTTCCGGACGATAACGAATCAAGATAATCACCGCTGCCAGGACAATCACCCGAGCGGTTGGGTCATTGAGCAGATAGGCAAGCACGGCGCTCGACTGACCAATAATGAAAGACCCTGCCAGGACTCCAATTAACTTGTCCACACCGCCCGTTACCACCGTCATCCAGGCATCTACGAGATAGTCCTGACCCATTGGTGGGGCCACACTCTTGAGGGGAGAAATGACCGCTCCTGCAACGCCTGCTAGACCGCATCCATAGGCAAAGGTGAACATATCGACAAGGCTGGTGTTCACACCCAAGCACTTTGCCATGTCACGGTTCTGGGTGACAGCCCGAATCTGGCGACCCAGGGGAGTCATGTACAACAGATAGCCAGTCAAACCCAGCAGGGCTAAGGCTACACCAATGATGAACAAGCGGTAGAAAGAAATTTGGATGGTCCCTGAGGAATTTTCGAACAATGTCCAGTTGCCTTTGATAAGCGCTGGAGCTTTCACGTACTTCAACTGAGCTGTGAAGATCAGTTTTACAACCCCTTGAATTACAATGCTCAACCCCCAGGTTGCCAACAAAGTTTCTAGAGGCCGACCGTATAGCCGTCGGATAATTGTTAACTCAAGGATCGCCCCAATGATTGCTGTGGCAATGAAAGCAAAGGGAATCGTGAGTAACAAATCCAGCTTCATGTGTTTCTGAAGCAAAAAGGTGGTGTAAGCACCCAACATGATGAACTCACCGTGGGCGAGGTTAATAATCCGCATCACCCCGAAGGTAATGGCTAACCCCAACCCAGTTAATAGCAGAATGCCAACAATCCCAATCCCATTCAGCATTTGGCTGGTCATGGCGATCGGGTCGATCGTTTTAGCGGGTGGTTCCGCCGCCAGATACATCAGTGATGAAAAAAAGTCCATAAGTCCCCCAACTCAACCCTCTGCGTCAACTAAGAGAGGCTCCTGGCCTCATCAAGCACCAGGAGCCTGATTTGCAACCTAAACCTGCAAATACTCGATTGGGATATCTTTCTTGGTTTCAACGATAGAGTTGCTTCGATCGTCTGGAGTCGGATGCTTACAAATCCGGCCCTTGTAGAGTGCTTGGCTCCAGGGAATAGGGCGAACTGCCGCCTTCGTAGAGAACACGATCTCAGCCTGACCATCTTCCTTCCACTTCCCAATCCGGGAGTAGAGGTAAGTGTGGTAGTTGTCGGGGTCAACCTTCACCGTTCCTTGAGGAGCCTGGAAGACTTGCCCACGAGTGGCTTCCCGTAGGTTTGCAGTGGTGAGTTCTTTGCCTTCAGTCACGCACTTTTCCATCGCTTGCGCCATGAAGAAGGTTTGGAAGTAGGCTGCTTCCATCACCCCGTTGGTAACCCGATCCTGACCAAATTTTGCCTTGAACTGCTCCACAAAAGCCTTGTTTTCGGGAGTGTCAACACTTTGGAAGTAGTTGAAGCTGGTGTAGTGACCTTGTGCAAACTCAGGCCCCATCGCTAGCACTTCTTCTTCCGTTGTGGGATAGGCCATGATCGTGATGTCATCAGGGCCAATTCCCGCATCCTTAAGCTGCTTGTAAAAGGCCGGGATACTGTCGCCGACGATGTTGCTCAAGATAAAGTCAGGCTTCGCTTGCTTGATCTTGTTGATGATGGTGATGAACTCCGTGGTTCCCAGGGCTGCGTACTCATCTCCAACCACCTCACCGCCTGCTTTGACCAATTCAGCCTTTGCAATCCGGTTACTTTCTTTGGGATAGATGTAGTCAGAACCGAGGAAGAAACCCTTCTTCCCGAAGTTTTTGACACAGAAGGGAATGGAATCAGTGATTTGCTGGTTCGGTGCTGCCCCTGTATAGAACACGTTGGAGCTACACTCGTTCCCTTCGTAGTAAACGGGGTAGTACAAAATCTTGTCTTTTTCTTCGAAGACAGGCAGTACGGACTTCCGGCTGGCGGAGGTGTAGCAACCCAGAACACAAACAACCTTGTCTTCGTCAATCAGACGCTTGGACATCTGGTTGTACAAGTCCCAGTTGGAGTCGGGGTTCACGACTACCATGTCAATTTTCTTGCCTTTGATCCCCTGCTTTCCGGACCAGGGGCCTTTCCCCTCGTTGATCTGTTCAACAGCCAGGAAGGTTGCATCTTGCAGTGACTTTTCTACGATCGCAATACTGCCAGTCGTGGAATACATCACCCCAACTTTGATGCCGTCGCCCGAAGTCGTTGCAACGGGGCTGGCGTTCGGGGCGGGGGATTCACCTGTCGGGCCAGTGTTGTTTGAGCAGGCTGCAACAACACTGGTGCCCAGTGCCAATGAACCATACTTGATGAACCTACGACGGCTCATACCACCGAGTATGATCAGGGGTTGACGCGACTTCATTAACGGAATTCTCCTTTGTTCTAAGCGCTTTCGTTCTCACCAAAAGCAGACCCACAGCTAACCGGATTCGATTCCAGGTCATGGGTTTTGGTGTTGAAATTGGATCAAGAGTGTGGATAGCTGAGTGGATATTAAAGTTACAGTTAAGAAGTAATTGTATCGATGGATACGAACCGACCCCTCAGAAACAAAGAATCTTGTTTTTCCCTTAAGAAAAAAAACTCCCTAGTGGATATGTGCTTCGATGAACTGAAGAACTGCTGAAAGACCATCTTGAGTTTTCAGGTTTGTAAAGACGAAAGGCTTTTCCCCGCGCATCTTTCGGGCATCTCGCTCCATTACGCCCAAGTCTGCACCGACCAGGGGAGCTAGGTCCGTTTTATTGATAATGAGCAGCGCAGACTTGGTGATCCCCGGTCCACCTTTACGGGGAATCTTGTCTCCCGCTGCGACATCGATTACGTAAAGAGTCAGGTCTACCAACTCAGGGCTAAAGGTGGAGGCTAAGTTATCCCCCCCACTCTCCACACACACAATCTCCAGGCCCAAAAATCGTTGCTCTAGGTGCTCGATCGCCGCCAGGTTAATTGAGGCATCCTCCCGAATGGCCGTATGGGGGCACCCTCCCGTCTCCACCCCAATGATGCGCTCCCGCTCTAGCGCTTGGCTGCGGACCAGGAACTGAGCATCTTCCTGGGTATAGATGTCATTTGTGACGACGGCAATGTTGTAACGATCGCGCAAACGCTTACACAGTGCATCCACCAGCGCTGTCTTTCCCGAACCCACCGGACCCGCAACCCCAACCCGCAACTTACTCATGACACTCAATACTTTGAAGGCAATTTTAGATTCTGGATTCTACCATTACCAGGCTTTTTAGCACCGGGGATCGATTGATGGTCTGGTGATGGGTGATAGGGAATAGGTCATGGTAATAAAGCTTCTTTTTCTATGAACCATAACCTATTCGCTTGCTCTCAACTTCGAAACAGCCGAGAGTATTGCACTTCATGATTCATGCTGGCTAAGGCTAGCCCCCAGGTACAACCCTGTAATTCGTCATCTTGGAGAGATGCGATCGACGTAGCAGAATGGATCAGAACGGGCTGTAAGTCGAGTAGAAGCTGCTGCCCTACTGTTTGCCCCAGGGGGATCAGGCGAACTCCTGCACTGACTAAATTGGCGGCCCAACTGTAGAGGTAGCCTTGCAGTGCTGTTTCTGAGTCGATTTGCCAATGAACTGCTGCCAAGCCAAAAGCAATGGCGAAATTCCAGGGGTCGCTACATTTTGGGATCAGTGTTTCTACTGAAGTTTGTGACTTCTCTTCAGGGACTTGGGTCGCCTGTAACAACCGGATCAAAGACTGACCCATCTGCCAACTTTGCTGACGCAATTCCACAGTCTCACGAGTGGCAGACAACCAGTTGTTCCAGAAGGTAAGGGTTGCGACATCTTGAATTTGAGCGCTTCGATGCGCCCGTACCATCACTGCTACTTCAATACGCACGGCCCCGGAGCGCAGTTCTTGGTGGAGCCAGTGTTCCAACGTCGGGCGATCGATCACGATCCCCTGGTCAACGAGGGTTTCTAGCCCTTCTGAATAACTAAAGGCTCCGACTGGTAGAGCAGGGCTGGTGAGTTGGAGAAGGCGTAGCAAAGCAAGCATGGTTCTATTCCCCGCTCTTATGGTGGTTGTGGGAATGACTTCCTTGTCCGCCCGGTCCTCCATAGGCTCCAGTTTCGGGCTGAAAGGGTTGGGTTTCTTCAAGGATATGCAGCCCTAACTGTTCCAGCATGGCTTTGAGAACGGGATCAGGGGATAACCTTAGATAGGTTGGCTGGATCTCTAGGGGAACGTGACGGTTTCCTAAATGGTAAGCAGCCCGCAAGAGTTCGAATGGAGAATGGGCTGTGACGGTGAGGACGGGTTCTGGTTTGGCGATGACTCTCACCAGGATTCCTGAATGCTCTGATGACGAGGTGGCTTCTGTCCTCAAAAGGTCTCCATCCCGCAATGTCGTTCCACGAGGGAGACGCAGGGCGACCAGTTGACCGTTAGGCAGGGTTAGATTTTGGCGGCTTTGGATGCGATCGTCCGCCGTTAACGGTAGGGTCAGACTGACTACGACTTGGGGATCAGGGGGTAGGCGCTGGGTTAGGGTCAGCATTGCTCAGTCCTTAAGGACGGGGCGAAGTATTGGGAGCGGGGCGTTGCAGACGTAGTAATTCTGTTTGAATCCGCTTTTCGAGCGCTTCATCTCCCTGCTGTAAGCGGGCCGTGATTGCATTGAATCGGGCGATGGTCAACCCATTGCTTTCAACAACTCTTTTAGACTGGTTGCAGTAATTGACTGCAATATTACGGGTGTTGGTGGGTAGGTTCTTCAGGCTTTCCTGCTTGTTACAGATGATGGGAGGCACTTCTCGATCGCCAATCAGCCGCTTAATTTCGCTGTAAGCCGTTTGCCGAATGGGTTCAATTGCCATCACAACCCGTGCATAATTCTTTAACTCAGCATCGGTAATTGTTTGGGCCTGAACGGGAGCACCCCCGAAGGAGAACGCGAAACTGTCAGGTGTTGGTTGATCAACTCCTAGTACAAATACGGTTGCAGCAATTGCCAAAGATAATTGCAGGGAGGATTGCCATTTAGACAAGAAAACTTGCTTCATAAAAGAAAGGATTGGGGAATTAGCGCTCAAAACTCAACTTGGATCAGTGTAGTGGAGAATCGACTGATCCACCTCAGAAACACAATTCTTCTGAAGAATTTTGTAGACTCTAAGTTCCCTTGTCTATGGTTAACGGAGCCTAGACAGGCTTCTTTGGAACATCTCTTGTTGCTAAGAAATTCCTAAGAACTTGCAGCTAAGAATTATGTAAAAGAAGTATTTAGAAAGTGGCTAACAAAATTATGCGGATGGCGAGACTCGAACTCGCAAGGCAAAGCCACACGCCCCTCAAACGTGCGCGTATACCAATTCCGCCACATCCGCAGACCAGGGTATCGGGTATCAGGTTGGATACCATCTCAGTCTCAGTTTTAAAAAAGCCAGAGAACCGAGACAACAAAGCCTAACATAAAGTTTGCTGAAAGAGGGCTAAACAGCGGCGTTAGGCTTCCCACGATGAGTATTCCTACAAGTGTCTTCCCACAAGTATTGTGCCGTTAAGCACTGTATCAGCAACATGCTTAATCGCTACCCATTGTATGATCGTACCACTCTTAGGGCGTAACTGTAGCAGGAAATAAAAACTTACAACCAATTCCGATCGCATTTATCAAAAGTGGACGGATTTAGCGGAATATGGAAGATCGGACCTCCTTCGAAAACGGAGCCAACTTAACAAAACAATCCTAGTTGCGATGCGGTTTTCAAAGATTTTAATTGCGAATCGTGGGGAGATTGCCCTGCGAATCTTGCGGACTTGTGAAGAAATGGGAATTGCGACCGTAGCCGTTCATTCGACGATCGATCGCCACGCGCTACATGTCCAGTTGGCGGACGAGGCGGTTTGTATTGGCGAACCCGCCAGTAGCAAGAGTTATCTTAATATTCCCAACATTATTGCGGCGGCCCTGACCCGGAATGCGACTGCCATTCATCCTGGTTATGGGTTTTTGGCGGAAAATGCTCGCTTTGCCGAGATCTGTGCCGATCATCAAATCGCCTTCATTGGCCCCTCAGCGGAAGCGATTCGATCGATGGGAGACAAGTCTACTGCGAAGGAGACGGCACAGCGGGCTGGAGTTCCAACGGTCCCAGGCAGTGATGGGTTGCTTCTAGATGAACGGGAAGCCCTCGAAATTGCCCGTAAGATTGGGTATCCCGTGATGATCAAAGCCACTGCGGGGGGTGGAGGTCGGGGGATGCGCCTCGTGCGGGAGCAGGGGGATTTGGTGAAGTTATTTCAAGCTGCTCAGGGGGAGGCGGAAGCTGCTTTCGGCAACCCTGGCCTCTACCTGGAAAAATTCATCGAGAAACCCCGCCACATTGAGTTTCAAATTTTGGCAGACAGTTATGGCAATGTTATTCACCTGGGGGAACGGGATTGTTCAATCCAGCGCCGTCACCAGAAGCTTTTAGAAGAGGCTCCCAGCCCTGTCCTCAATCCTAAACTGCGCGAAAAAATGGGGATGGCAGCGGTACGGGTGGCTCGATCGATCAAATATATGGGTGCAGGAACCGTTGAGTTTCTGGTGGACCAATCTGGTCATTTCTACTTTATGGAAATGAATACCCGGATTCAAGTAGAACATCCTGTGACTGAAATGATTACAGGGATTGACTTGATCGCGGAACAGATTCGCATTGCTCAAGGCGAAAAGCTTTCCGTCGTCCAAAAAGATGTTCTCTTACAGGGGCATGCGATCGAGTGTCGGATCAATGCAGAAGACCCGGACCACAACTTCCGGCCCCATCCTGGACGCATTAGCGGCTATCTACCACCGGGAGGGCCAGGGGTGCGAATGGATTCCCATGTCTACACAGACTATGAGATTCCGCCCCATTACGATTCCCTGATTGGCAAGCTGATTGTCTGGGGGAACGATCGCCCAACGGCCATTCGCCGGATGAAACGTGCCCTGCGGGAGTGCGCCATTACAGGATTGCCAACGACGATCGCCTTTCACCAAAAGATTATGGAAACACCAGAATTTTTGCGTGGAGAGGTTTATACCAATTTTGTGGAACAGTTGATGCAATCTCAACAGGAATCTCAGACAAAGTGATCGCATCAAGCACCTAAAAAGAGAGACGTTCATTTGAACGTCTCTCTAACAATAAGGCTGCTCAGGGGATTTCTAAAAAGCAAATTTCCCGCTGGTTTCGGCTTCGCTCAACCCGCAACTGTGCTCAGGGTGCAGTCGAAGGGCAACCCATTGGTAAATTTTTTTCAGGCAAATTCTTTTCAAAGAATCACTTCAAGAAATCTAAGCCAAAATTTTTAATAAACCTTGCTGCCCCAACAAAATTTCTCTTAGCAAGCTGAAGATACCCACCCAGAGAATTGGGGTAATATCAACGCCTCCGATCGGAGGGATGATTTTTCTGAGGGGGATCAAGAAAGGTTCAGTGGGCCAAGCAATCACATTAAAAGGAAAGCGATTGAGATCAACCTGAGGATACCAGGTCAGCACGATCCGAAAAATAAACAGGAAAATCATGATCCCCAGCAGGGGGCCTAAAATCCAACTGGCAAGAGTTGTGGCTGTCATGAAGGCAAATGTTGAAAAGATTGTGAAGCTCTGTAAAGAGTCTATTCTCATTTTAGCTCGATCGGATACTCCAAACCCCTTTTAAGTAAATAAAGCTCAGAAATTGACCTCGCCTAAAATTAGTGGCTTTCTGCATGATTCCTGTAGAATGAGGAAAAACAAGAAATGTTGCAATCAGGATTAAAGGAACTTTATGACTCCCTCATTGGCAAATTTTTTACTGAGCTTGGCTTGGGGCGGAATTATTGTGGTTGTTCCCGCTGTGGTTGGTCTGGTCTTTATTAGTCAACGGGACAAGATTCAGCGCTCCTAATTGCTCCTAATCATTGCTACATTGAATCGTGGCAATTTTGATAGGCAATTTGGGTGGGGCAATTTTGATGAGGCAATTTTGATACAGTTCAGGCAGTCTGAAAGGTAGGATCGATCGCTAGGATAGATTCTAAACCTTAGACAGATTGCCTAATTTTTTTGAGTTGAATGCAGCGTTCAGAGTAGAAAGGTTTGAGCAAAACCTCTCAGCCCACAAAAACTTCTACAGGTTACGAAGATTGTTGCTGGGAGAATTTGAGCAACTTTTAGGGTCGTTCGGCTGCTAACTGGTTGGAGATCGGGCCGTAACTCGTTAGGATAGACGTACTTTGGTCAAATGCAATGATTAATTTTCAATTCAACTTAGCGAGTATTTCAGGGATTATTCTTGCTGTTGGCGGTGCAGGTCTTTACTTTATGCGATCGGCCCGTCCTCAACTATCCCGCGACTACGATATCTTTTTCGCAGCGGTTGGTCTGTTGTGCGGCATTATTCTAGTGCTGTATGGCTGGCGCTTCGACCCAATCATGCAGTTCGGTCAAGTGCTACTCACTGCCGCTACCATGTTCTTCGCATTTGAGAACTTTCGGTTACGAGGGGTGGCAACAGAGCAAGCGCGTCGCAATACACCGATTGTGGACGATGAGCGTCCCGTAAGCTCCCGGTATGAGCGAGGCTACTACGTGGCAGAGTTGGAAGAGTTGGCTCCTGCGGAAGAACGTTCTCCTGCTTCCCGGCGCATTCGTCCTTCTCGTGATACCCGCAGTAGTCGAGTCGTAGATGACTATGATGAGGAAATCCGTCGTCCCAGCCGACGGAGCAGCACACCCGGAGACAGTGAGCGAGTCGCTTCTGAGGATCGTCCTCGCAAACGACGGCCCCGTCCCGATGACGATCGCCCCTCTGATTTTGATGGACCTGGGTTGGATGGATCTGGGGAAGGAACCCGTCGCCCCAGTCGTCGCAACAGTGACGGTCCCTCCCGTCCAGTTAGCCGTGAGGAGGGGAATCGGGAGGATGAAAGCGCAAGTTCTGAATCGCGTCCCCGTCGCCGTCGCCCTGGTCCAGATGCTTCTGGCTCCCGTCGTCGAAGTGAGTCGGGTTCTTCTGGCTCAGACTACGCAGATTACCAACCTGTGAGTTATTCAGATGATGAGTAAGGCCAGGGTTCCTCACTCACGACGCTAGAAAATTAAGCACAGAAAAAACACATCAGAGGCCCAGTGGCCCCCATGTGTTTTTTCTGTGCTTTTTATTAAAGCTGGAATACCAATCAATTCACGGCCTTCTAACTAGCGAAGCCCCAACCAAGTGAAGAAATCCTGGCGAGTGAACAACTCTAGCAAGAGCAACGCCACAAACCCAATCATGGCAAAACGCCCATTCAGTTGTTCTGCATAAGCCGTCCAGCCAAAGGCAGGTTCGGGCTGAACCACTTCGTCTGGCTTTGTTTGGGTCGATTCAGCCATTGTTTCTATCCTTTCAAAAATACTTCAGACTGGTAGGCCGCGTCATAGGGCACCGTTTCTTCGGTGATTAACCCTTCAACGGATTCAATCAGCGCGCGCACGATCGCAGTTCCCTCAGAGGGATCAAACCCAAAGGGCATTTTACCGCGAATCAGCATTCGTAGACCCAGCGGCCCTAAACTCACTAGCCCTCCCAAATCTCGGAAGGAATTGCCTACTACCTGAATGCCAAACAGCCGCTCATCGATCCATCCTCCTTGCTTCACCAACTCAATCAAAATTTTGCGGTGGCGAATGGAACGGCTGGCCTGGGCATCCTTGCGCTCCAGAATTTCCCCCTTGATCTTGCCAATCTGATCCATCGGTGCGACTTCCATTGGACAGACCGCATTGCAGTAGAGGCAGCGAGTACATCCCCATACCCCCTGAGTGCCCTGGTTGTACTGCTCCAGACGGTCTTCCGTTTGGGTATCCCGTGAGTCTGCGACCATGCGGTACGCCTTAGCAAGGGCATGGGGACCCACAAAATCTGGATTGACTTCACGGGCATTGCATTCGGAGTAACAGGCTCCACAGAGAATGCAATTTCCCATTTGATTCAATTGATGACGTTCTTCAGGGGTTTGCAAAAATTCCCGTTCGGGGACTTGGCGAGCGCGGGTGCTGACATAGGGATCAACGGCTTTCAAGTTATCCCAGAAACTGGCCATGTCCACGACCAGATCCCGAATCACAGGCATATTCCCCATTGGGGCGATCGTAATTTCTGGAATTTCTTTCCCCGCTGATTGGGTGCGGGCCAGTTCAGACCCCACATTTTCTTTACAAGCAAGGGCCGATCGGCCATTGATTCGCATGGCGCAACTGCCACAAATGGTGTTTCGGCAATTCTTCCGAAAAGCCAGTGTACCGTCCTGCTCCCATTTGATGCGATTCAGGCAATCTAAGATTGTGTTCCCTGGCTCCACATCCAGTAGATAAGTTTCAACCCATGTCGAGGTTTGGTCAGCCTTTGGGGTAACAGTTGAAGAAACGTCTGAGGTGGCAAGTGGGGCGGCAATGGGGGGAATTGTTTGCGAAGCTTGGCGATGAATCCTAAAGCAAACTTGCATGGTGTATGGGGCGGTGAGACTAATTTCCAGTTTAGCGCTGAATGTAATGATTGCTGTGGTCCAGATGCTTATCGACTCTTCTGAAATCAAATTTTGATTAGAAATACCAGTTCTATGTCTCAATCTCTAAAGATTTTGGGTGAATTCCTTTTAGAAAGAACAAGGCATGTTTCTTGTTCTCTAAAAACTCAAAAACCTCAATCTCTTAAATGAAATTTAAATTGAACAAAAAATTTAGAGATTTAGCACCTTATCAATTGTTGATTGGCGTGATTTCAGTTCTCTCTGGCTCGTAAGAGGTAGTGTTTGGCTGATCAACTCTTTGTAAGGCTAAAGTTTTGAGGATTTATGAGTCGGTGGTGATTATTACTTAAAACTTGCAAATATTTTCTTAAAGTTGTCCCTTAAAGAAAGTAGTCAATTTTCGTTACAAGAGGACATGCTTAAAGTTGGGCCATAAGTTCCCTTTAAACACTTGATGAGATGCTACAAAATTACAAATTTAAGAACCAAGCTTCTGGAAAACTTGATTTTTAAGGAACCCTCTGAAGTAATAAATAAAACCTACGAACCCGTTGGGTAATGCTGCGAAGCGAAAGGGTTGTCACCAGTGTCTTATCTATCTCCAGGATGCTCTTCTGTCATGCATTCTGCAAGAAAAATATTGTATTTCCATCGCTTTATTAAGGGAGATTCATGGTAGGCAGATTCGTTAGGTTTTTCATGAATGCAGTAGTGGTTTGGTAAAAATCCTTGCCAAGAAGGAGGGGTTTAAGGATATATTTTTATAAGAGCCAGTAACTAATAAGGCTAATTTGGCATCCCCGAGTTTAAGGATATTTGCAAAGCCATGAATGACACTGCAACGGCTCCGCTAGTTGGGAAGGCATTGCTTCAAAAAATAAAAGAATTATCGGATATCCCTGTTCGTGAAAAGGCAAAGCGCTGCGGGTATTACACAACCTCGAAAAATAATCAAGTGCGTGTAAATGTTGCCGATTTTTATAGTGCGCTTCTGGAGGCGAGGGGAATTGCGTTAAGTCCAGAAGGGTCAAAAGATGGTAGAGGTCGCGAACCGACTTATCGAGTTAGTGTGCATAAAAATGGTCAGATTGTGATTGGTGCAACCTACACTCAGGCAATGGGATTGAAGCCTGGAGATGAATTTGAAATTAAGCTGGGTTATAAGCATATTCACCTGATCCAGATTGACGGCAATAAGAATGGTTCTCAAGATTTGGATTTTGATGACTCTGATGAGATGTAAAGGGCATTATCTTGGGTATTTACTATTTTTCAAATAGTAAATACTTCATTGAATCCCTTGATTGTTAATTCCTTTGTTTGTGTAGCAGGAACTTCAAAATATGAATTTCTGAGCCTCTGAGGACGTTCATGGCATCTTTCAATTTTTCTGGGCTAACGGGTGGACTGCCTGGGGCCATTCTTTTTTTTCTGGCCTGGGGAGTTCTCTGGTTGCCGATTGCAATTCCTATTAGCTTTTACATGTTTTATATCAACAAGTGGCGACCATTCGATCCCCTTAGCGATGCTCAGAAGTTGCCACTCATTATTTCTCTGTACGTGCTAGCTCCCGTTCTCCTGTGGGGATTTGCAAGCGCGACTGGAGTTTCTCTCTCTCTCTATGGGCTGTATGGATGGCAAACGACCCTACTCTCTTGTGGTATTGGGATCGGAATTGCGCTTTTGGGGGTGATGCTGCTTTGCAGTGTTCAGGTGCTTGGGGGATGGGTTTCCTGGCAACCCGGACAGGGGGCTGTACTGAGGTCGATTTTACTGCCAACCCTCTTGCTAGCCCTGGGAATTAGTTGGGTCGAAGAGGCGGTGTTTCGCGGATTTTTGCCGTTTCAATTACAGCAGGTTTGGCCTGTTTGGTTGACTGTCAGCATTGCCAGCCTGGTTTTTGCCGTGTTACATATGGTCTGGCAAGGATGGGCCGTTGCGCCCCAATTGCCGGGGCTTTGGTTGATGGGAATGGTGCTAACGTTTGCCTGTTGGGTCGATCGCAGTAGTATCGGGCTGGCATGGGGGCTGCACGCTGGATGGATCTGGGGGATCGCCAGCCTGGAAACAGCCCAGATTTTGGCCTACTCCGATCATGCCCCCTTGTGGGTCATCGGTTTAGATCGCAAACCCCTCGCCGGGTTGTTAGGAATTTTGTTGCTGTTGCTGACCGGAGGTGCCCTATGGGGCATTCGGTCGGTTGGGTAGAAGAAGGCAGACCTTACTTAGAAAGTATCTTCTTTGCCTTTCGCATCGCCCGCTGCCAGAGATTTAATTGGGGGGGGGAGATCGCCTGAACGGGAGGTTTTTCTTCTCCCAGATACCGATAATGTTCCCAGATGTCCCAATAGGGGCAACCGGGCTGGATGCGGATGCCAGCCCAATGAAGGTAATGGAGGGGCTGATTGATGTTGGTATCGATCAGAATGTCTCCCTGGCGCTTGAAGTTGGGACTTCCGGCCCAGTTGCCCGGACCCTTGTCCCCTGCCCGAACCCGGTTTAGCCGTCGGGGGAGGCGCTTCAGGATCATGTAGTTGATGATGGGCTGGTCAGAGGTTTTTTGCGAAAAGTCAAAATACTCAGGATGGGCTGCACATTCCGCGAAGGTTGCGTACAAATCTTCTTCGGAGATTAGCCCTTTTTTGGCCCCCCAGAAGCCTCCATTAAAGATATCCTGCAACTCCGCAGCTTGAAAAACGCCGGACTCAATCACCTGAGATGTAAAGACGTTAGAAATTCCCTGAACGTGTTGATAGTCGTCACAGATAAAGTCATGGTCTGCCAGATAGTTCATGCTATCTGCAATTTTCTCAAACACCACAATATCTGTATCAATGTAGACAAACTCATCAAAAGGGCCAAACCAACAAGCCTGTTTTCGAAACTGATTGGGCCGTGCGAAAAACGTTTCTCCGAAGGTCTGCTGCAACCGTTTCGAGAGGCGATCGATAAACTCCAGATCTTGGTAAACCTGCACCCCGAAGCGGGTTCCTAACGTCTCGGCAACCCCCTGATAGTTGTCGTCATAGGGGATGAGCATGACCGGAGTATCCGGGTCATAGAATCGGAGGCTGTTCATCAGAGCGATCGCCTGTTCTGTTGCCCGATCGTTGGCAATAATATAAAATCCGCGACTCATATCCCTCCCATTCAACGGGTCAAACCAACTCTTTTCATGACACGGGTGAACAAGCTCGGTGGTGCATTGTAGGGCTTGGGCTTGGTAGTAAATTGAGGCCGCTTGTCGGGTTCATGAAGGTAGCGATAGTGCAGAAACACATCCCGATAGGGGAAGTCAAAGTTTTCCCCGGCACACACTTGCTTGAATAATTTGGACGACAAGCCAATGTAATGAATGTAAGTCAATCGATGATTGCGATCGTAGAGAACGTGATCAACGGCCTGAAAATGGGAGGATGTGACACAACACCCCGTCCGCTCATCTGCTGAAAGCTCCAAACCCAGGTTGCAGACCGACAGCCCCAACCGCATCACCATGTAGTTCAAAAGGGTCTGATCGGGAGCCATGCAGTAAAGAATTTCTGCCTCCCCCTCCCACAGAGACTTCAGGATTGCTTCCCGTTGTTCGATGGGAAAGGTGCCTCGCTTTGCGCCATAGAGTCCAGAACAAAAAATCTCGGTTTGAATGCGTTCGGGAGGAAAGACCTGATGGAGTTTGGGAGAAGCGAGATCGTACACATGGCCTGGGTCGGTATGTTGAAAGTCGTACACCACCCAGTCATAGTTTTCTAACCGATCGAAAAGGGGTTGTACCGGACCCATCAACAGGGTGTCGGCATCCATATACAGGAAGCGATCGAAGGGACCATCGAAAGCCCCATAGCGGCGATGGGTGCCGAAGCGATGGTAGGGATCGGTCGTCACCTGGCTCCAGCGTTGACGGGCGGTGGGATGGGTATCCCAAACATCCCGCGCAAACTGATCCCACTGGCGAATCGAATCCTGATGATCGTAGATCTGCACTTGCGGACGACGGGCTACTTCCGCCTTCAACAACTCCATCCGATCGTCATAGGGGTAGATACAGATGGGCATCTCTGGACCCAGGATGGCCTCAATGCTATTCAGCAGGGCAACCACCTGGTCATACACATAATCATTGGCAAGGGTACAGATACCGTCCATTGTTCTACTACCGTTCTACCGTGTAAAGAAACCCTAGTAAACCCGCTCGACAAACTCCGAAAGCCAATTTAAGAGATTGAGCTTATGGAGAATGATTTGTCTGGCCTCGGCGATCGCCTCCTTCGCCTCATGCCAAGCATCCGGAGTTGACGTGACATCCCGGATGTAGGCGATGCCCTTCTCATCTAGACTGGGCAATCTTAGAAAACTGCCGGGGGGCAAAAGCTTATCTGCTGCTGAACCTCCGTAGTAGATGGGCAGACACCAGGCCAGTAAAGAATCCCACAGCTTTTCACTGACATAGAGATCGTTCTCTGCATAGTTTTCGATCGCCAGATTGTAGGTATAGGGAGCCATTGCGTACCACTTGTTTTGCAATTCCCCACCCGACTTGACCCAATCGGGCAGACCCCGACCATAGAAGTCTATGTCGATGTTGCTTTCCTGAAGCGATCGCAGAAAGGCAAGGCGGCGGCGATGGTTGGCAGTGCGGCTGATGCCAGAGGTGATCCAGCTACAGGTGCGGCTTTTCTCCGGAATGCCCAGATCGTTCAGTTCGCGAAATGGGTTGCTGTGATACCAGATGGCGGGCATATAGGCCGGAGTGGGGGCATCGTGGTCTGGGCCTGAAATGTACCCGCAATACTTGAGGGCCTCCGCATAGTTGGCCCGATTTTGGTCAATGACTTCCTCTAGCGGTGGTTCCCGCAGCAGGAAAATAATTCGCTCCTTCGGAACCCCCCGCATCAGGTGTTGCACATTGGGCGGCTCAATCTGCTTCTTGCCAAACCAGGATTTCTGAACCGTTGGTTTGGGAAAATCGTACTGGTAAAGCAGGAGATACTCCGGTTCTGGATGAAACGCCTGCATTTGAATGTTGCCCCAGACCCCAAAAGCATGGGGGGTTTGTTGCCAGAGCCAATCCCTCTGGGTAATGCCGGAATAGCTGGTCAACATGCCAACGATCGTTTTTGCCATCCTCTCCTCCCTGCTAATTCTCACTGGACACAGGTTTTTCAGCCTTGCGAGTGCGCCAGGGATTATTCACCTGATTTGGCAAAAGATACCGAGCGACTCGATCGAACACCCTTGTATAGAGCGATCGGGTCACATTCTTGGCATGTTGGGGGCGCATGGGATAGGTACAATGCAGCACCTTCACCGGGTCTTGTAGCTCCCCATAAGCATCCTTCCACTTGCTCAGAAAATTGTAGGTCGGAGGTAACACCTGAAGTTTGGGTTGAGTTGCCTCGATCGCTGCCGCAAAGGGACCCTGATCCTTGAGGAGCAATCGTTCTTGATTCTCCATCACAATTTGTAAGTACTTCCCGAACTTGTTGAATAATTCCTCAACGAGGGCATTACGTTTGAACGCCATCATGCCCCCATTGTATTGAACCGTGTTTTCATTCACAGGCAGACCAACCGCCTGGAGGGTGGGCAACACATCCACCTCTTCAACCCGCCGATCGCCTTGAGGCCGGAGCAAATTCACCGCATCTCGAATATTGGGCCGAACATCTCGCGTAATTAACAAATCCACTTCATTAAGGGATTCAAAGATTTCATCAACATTCGCGAGAAGGCAGATATCACAATCAAAGTAAATGGTTTTCTCGAACGGTGCGGATTGGTAAAGTGCTACCTTCGCTAATCGAGAGGCAAGAACCGGATTGGGATTTGAGGGAGCGGGTTTTAAGATGACATTCCCAAAGACGGTTAATAACGGATGGAGCAAAATGGGAACCCGATCGATCAGCACCACGATGGGTTCTGTGTGAAACTTGCGAACTGAGGCAATAAAGTGAACGCAGTCTTGAAACGAGTAAAGCCCCGTCAGAATTGTAATGAAACCTTTTTCTGCGATCGTCATAGGAGGTTCTACCATTGCCGTCACGCTTGCATCCCTCTAAGTTCCTTTTCTGGCACCTGTAACTGGATCAGGAGTGTGGTCAGTATTCGCTATCCAGCCCTGGCGATCGGGCGTTTTGACTCCTCGACATAGCTCAAAATTTTTTCAATCCGGTTTTCCCAGGAAAATTGCTCCAGAAAGTTGCTGGCGGTTCCATACCCATCTACTTTGAAGGGATATTGGTCTAAAATCTGTTGCAAACATTGAGCATATTGCTGGGGATTGTCCGGTTCGCACCATCCGGCGACCACGCCCGCTCCCTGAAACTCCTGCAAGGTAGAAATGGTGGTGGCAACGATCGGTGTTCCAGAAGCCAGGTAATCAAACAACTTGAGTGGAGAGGTGAAGGATGCTTCCTTCCCGGAAAGGTGGGGATGGGCCAGGACATCGGCGGATTGCAGCAGCACACTTAAATATTGTTGGGTGACATGGCCCAAAAAGGTTACATTGTTTAACCCCCTGGCCTGAGCTTGCTGGCGATACTCCTCCACCTGATCCGCTTTCCCACCCGCCATGACAAACTGAGTTGTCGGGAACAGGGGGGCGATTTCTAACAGCAGGTCAACCCCTTTAAATCGGTACAGGGCACCCGAATAAACGACTAAACGGGATCGCCCCTCTGGAAGCAATTGCTGGCGGAGGGCTGTAATTTTCTCTGGATTGCGAACTGCAAAAGCCCGATTAAAGCCATTGTGCAATTTGATCACTTTTTCCGATGGCATGCCACAGGCGATCATGCTATCGCGTACTGTATCGGCGACGGTGACAGAAATTTGAAACAGCGAGTGTTTCACAATTTCGGGTTCAAAGGGTCGGTCTTCATGGTGGTGATGTTCATAAATCACCGGAATCCCTGATTGAATCGCTGCCTTGACACAATTCCAGTCACGGGTGTGAACAATTTGGGTTTTTGGGAAAAAATGAACAGGCAGGTAATATTTTGTGGCGATCGTATTGGCATCCGTCCAACGGCTCCGCCAATGCTCGATTGGCCAGGGCATAGGGAGTGGGTTTACCTGCAACTTGCCCTGGACACTATAGAACTGGGAAAATTCGGCATCTGGCGCTTCGGGATGAAGCGGTGTAACCCATCGGAGTGGATTCCGGGCACTTGCCCCCATCCCGTAGTAGGAAAGGACCGTTGAATATCCCAAATTTGCCGCAGCATTGGCGCACTGTACCACCTGAAAGGTATGAGCTTCTGCTTTCGGCAATGGCTCTCGGATAAAAAATAGATAATGCTTAGTCATGGTGATGGTCCAGTTTTAGTCAGAGAGTCTGACTGTAGGGTTCCTGACTGCGTTGGTGCCCCTTAAGATTCTACAGGCGTTGTTACCTGCCCTGGCTTGGTCTTTGCACTCTCTTCAAACACCTCAAGAATATTTAACATCTGGAGGGCAGAATGGTAGGAAACCTCGGTCAATTCCAAGCGCTCATCGGGCGTGTCGATAATGTCATCGGCCAGCAAGCGCAAGGAACCCAGAATAATATTCAATTGTTCCCTGGCTCGATAGGAAGTCTTCACTAACGCATCATATTCTGAGGCTCGTTGATCGACCTGGTTGAAATCGGTCGTATCCCCAAATTGGATCGCGTGCAGTTGGGCATAATGACCATTTTTTCTCAGCAACTCCTCATGGGTTCCCACCTCTACAACCTGCCCCTTGTGCAGTACTGCGATCTGCTCTGCTTTTTGAATTGTAGAGAGACGGTGGGCAATCACCAAGGTGGTTCGATCGCGGCTCAGGTTTTCGATTGCCGCCTGTACTAACCGCTCAGAAGCCGTATCCAGGGCACTGGTTGCTTCATCCAGAATGAGAATCTCTGGGTTTTGCAGGAGGGCGCGGGCAATGGCTAATCGTTGCCGCTGGCCTCCAGAGAGCAGAACTCCCCGATCGCCGATTAAGGTGTCCAGTCCTTTGGGAAGCTGCTCAATGAATTCATAGGCGTTTGCTAGCTTGGCTGCTTGAATGATGGCCTCATCTGTTGGATTGTTACGACCGTAGGCGATGTTGTTGCGAATTGTGTCATTAAAGAGAAAGGTATCCTGACTTACAATTCCCATGTTGCGCCGGAAGCTCTTGAGATCAAGATCACGCAAATCAACCCCATCAACGAGAATTCGCCCTTCCTGGGGATCATAAAATCGGGGTAATAGGTCGGCAAGAGTTGACTTTCCTGCCCCGGAAGAACCCACCAGGGCCAGGGTCGTTCCTCGCGGTAGGGATAGGTTAATATTTTTCAGAACTTGGCGATCGAGATTCGTGGGATAGGTAAAGGAAAGATTTTCAAAGCGAATGCCTTCAGAAAGGGTTGTAAAAGGCTGGGTGCCGTTTTGCATGAAGGGTTTATCTTCTCGTCTGAGAAAATCATTTACGAGATGGACACTGGCGGCTGCGTTGGCAAACTGACTGCGTTGGAGATTAAGCTGCCCAACAATCGGAAGTAGGCGGAATAGAATTAACAAATAAGTGAGCAGAATCGTGGAAAGGGTTTGCAAATTCCCGGCAAACAGAATGCGGCCCAACACAATGATCAGGACAATCACAACGATACTGGTGACTTCATTAATAGGCCCGACTAACCCATAGTTGGCCTGGGACTGAAAATCAATTCGCTCCCGTTGCCGGATAAATTGTTGCAGTCTGGCATACTCCCGATCTTCATTGGCAAGAGCTTTGACCAACCGTATTCCACTCAGAACCTCGATCATCGCGCTTGAATAAACGCGGGACATTTCAGAAAGCTGTTGCCCTAGCTCCTTTGAGCGAATGACAACAAATTGGTTTGCCAGGGCAACAAGGGCTAACAAAAATGTCGCGATAAGGGTCAACTGCCAGGACATGGAGAGCAAGATCCCGATGAAGACCAGGGCTGTGATGCCATTAATAATCATCTGAATTACGGACCCGATCGCCCCAGAGGTTCGCCCAATCTCGCCCCCCAGGCGGTTAATCAAGTCCCCTACTTTCATGCGCGAGTAATAGTCTAAATCGACCTCCAGGAGCAGCCGAAATCCGGTCTCTCGCAAATCGGCCATCAGTGATCGGGTCAGAATTCCAGAGATCAGGGAACTAACATAGACAGTGACATTTTTCAAGACGATGGCAAACACGATCGCCCCCAGCATCACCATCATGCGATACCGCTCTGGCACGCTCCCGAAGGGAGCCATCAGGCTTTGAATGAGGGGTGGGCCTCCCTGGATCTCAAATTTTTGGTCTAAAAAGCCGAGGACGACGGGAGCAATCAAGGCTGTACTGATCCCGTTGAACAGGGCACTGGTAAAGCCGAAGACAATTGTCAAAACAGCCCAGAGAGGACGACGCAAGGCATACTTGACAAGTAATTGATTCGCAGACATAACGGATTCTTTCTGAGAGTTTTCGGCTTTATTGAGAATTGCAGGGAAGGATAAGCCTGTCCATCAGAGGAATGACACCTTTTGGGAGCATCCCGGCAATGAATGGGACTGGAGGGAATGGGAATTTAGCGATCGCAGTGGGACGAATCATGAAGTTGGGCGAGAAGAGTCGAAAGGGTTGATGCCATCGTATCAATACTGCAATATTCAACACATCTAATTCGGGCCTGTTTTCCCTTCTCTTTGGCTTCTTCGGGATGGGAGAAAATCCAGCGAATTTGTTCTGCCAACTGTTCTGGAGAAGAGGGATCTGCCAGATAACCCGCATCCCCCAAAATTTCCGGGATGTCTCCTACCCGTGTTGCCAGCACAGGCTTTGCCATTGCCATGCCGTCGGTTAGCTTTAAGGGAAATTGGGCACGGGTTGCCAGAGAGTCCCTTTGGGGAACCACAATTACATCGGCGGCGGCAACAACTTCAGGCATGCGATCGGCAGGTTGGCGGGGCAGTTGCAGAATCCAGGGCTGCCACTCCCGCAGGAGTTGTTCATCATAATTATCGTAGGGATTCCCTCCCACGATCACCAGCTTTAGATCGGGTTCGTTAATCAGCTTGAGAGCCGCCAGTAAATCTTCTAACCCCTTGTAGGGACGAGGGGCACCGGGAAACATTAAAGTGCGGTAAGAAGTCAGACCATAGCGTTCTTTCAAAGCCTGGGAGTCATACCGATCGGGGGAAAAAAGGTCTACATCTTTCCCATTCGGGACAAAGACTCCCCCAAAGCGCTCCTTCAGAAAACGGGTATGAACGGTCACTGCGTCGGCCTGGTAGATCAGTCGCTCCATCCATTGCAAATACAGAGGATGATCGGGTCTTCGCAAGGCTCCTTCTGGTTTCAGGACATCCCTTAAAAATTGTTTGGGTTGCCAGTGATATTTAAATTCGTCGCCCCCATGCCAACTGAGTTCCCAATCGTCAATGTCGAGGATTAAAGGGCGGCGAGTTTGCCACTTCTTGAGCAGTGCAACCCCAAAACTGCCGGGTTGGGGTTTGATAGCGTACAGAATATCTCCGTCAATTTGGCGGAGGAGTTGGGCGATCGACTTCACAAATCCGGGATACCGATCGCCCTTAATCGTTCGAATCGGGAAATCTTTCGGCAGGGCTGAGTATACCGACTCCCCAAACAAGAACCCCAAAATTTCAACCTGGCACCCCAGACGGCGCAAGGCTTCCCCTAATAGGGAGGCTCGGATCGCACCATCATTTGTGGAAAGGTTCCAAACCAGTAAAGAAATTTTAGGAGGTGGACCAGTAGAAATCATGGGGCAACCGGGAAAAGCTCACTTTTCCATTGAACTAGAAAACTACCCTGACTCAGGAAAATTCTGGCTCTTTTTAGCTTTTGGCAATGATTGGGGAGAAAAAAATCTCCTAAGTTAATAGCAATAACGCTTATTCTCATCCGGTCTGGATTGTTGTTGAGCGACTCGGAGATGCCCGATCAGGGTTGAAACAATGACACACCGTTTGACCCGAACGTTCCGGTGCCCCATCAACGTAATGCGCCCCAACTGTCCGTTTGTATTCCCCCGATGGTTGAACTGGACCCGCCAGAGGGTTCCTGGAGTTTGGCAATTCCTGGATGAACAGTGCAGGGTGGTTTCAGCTTCATCAATGCGAACCTGACCAATTGTTTGCCAATGAACCGTAGGAGGCATAAATCGCCCTTCTATGACCGGGTGAACTGCTGCCTGTACGGTATCGTCTACCTGGCGAAACGTGACCTGCCATCGTAGATTATCACGCACAGAATTGCTTTTTGCTTCCTGCATAGCTTGATAGACCCGATCGCGACTGCTATTTAATTGCAGGGTGTTGACGAACCCTAGCCAGGAAGGGGCGCTCACTAACCCCAAGATTCCCACTATGAACCCGATAATTGTGAGTTCCAGGAGAGTAAAACCAGACGCAGAAGAGCGCCCGTGTCCCTGGGCGGGATGAACAAATTGAATTCCCATAAAAAGACCCTGAATTACCTGTGAAAGGCATTTTCAGGGATGGGGGATGGGTTGAAATATGGGCAATTGTTGCTTTTTTCTGCGCGAAGTCGCGCAACCTGCTCTTTAGGGGGGGTTCAAGCCGCACTCTGCGGCCCCCTGACCCGAACGAATGCTACCGAGAAGGGACAGAATTCTGACACACCGTTGAGTCGAGGCAATGGGTAAATTGGGGTTGTTGCTGCGAGGCGTGGCTGCGACGATGTGCAGGCCATTATTACTGGGGGTTGTGCCCAGCGGAATGGCACCTATGTAGTCAAAAGTGACACTGCCAATCGCAGCACCATTATTCACGGCGATCGCCCAGGTAACAGTGGTTGGATTACCGCCGATGTTCGTTGTACTGGCGGCTAAAAGGATATTTCCAAACTTTTGCTGACCTCCTCCAAGGCGCTGCCAAACATTCGGGCTTGCCATGACTGTGGCATCCGTGACTCCAGACAGCAGAGGATAGAGGGCATACTCGATCTGATTATCCCGCTTCCGAAACTGAATGCGATGGCTCAGTTTTTTCTTCTTGGCTTCTGACTGAGCCGTTTGCAGTGCCCGGATGACCTCATCATTGACGGCACTGACTCGTCGCTGGTTGTTGAACGAGAGCCAGCCCGGAGCCACAATCGCCGCCAGTGCCCCAATAATAATGACAACCGCCATGACCTCTAACAAGGTAAACCCCTTGTCTGAAGTCTTTGCCCTTCTCCCGGAAACTGAGTTTCCGCTTCCTAATCGTTGTGCGATCGACCCGATTGACACCATAAAACGCTCCTGATCTCTGGGGTTGTCTCTCACTACTGGAATCCACCCAATAAGCCCCGTCCTCGAACCTGTTGAATACTGGCTCTGGGGAAGAACACTTGCAGGGGCCGACGGAAGCGGCCCTGGGCGGTATCAATCGATCGTCGGTTTAATAAGCGGGCGTAGGCATTCCCCCGCAGAAAGATCTGAACAGCGGTATCGTCTGAATCGACACAGACATAGAAGCTTGCGGTTCTTAAATTGTCAGATGCGATCGACCCCCCTGCTGTCCCTGTAAATCGAGGTATCTGCTGGGCATTCGCCGAAGCACAGCGGGGGCTGACGCTGTTGGTGGCTGTTGGGTCTAATTCCGGTGTTTGGGCGATCGTAGTTTGATCCAAAAAATCAATCAACACAGGCATCTGGTCTACCGACGTGACATCGTAAGCTGCGCTAACGGTTGCGGGGGTGCCGCCAACCACGTTCACTGTGTAATCAGCGCTGGCTTTTGTCCAGTTGTTCATTTTATCCTTTACGGTGCTACCCGATGAAGATAAGTCAAACAGCCGGAAACCGTTGTCTGGAATTTGTGCCCGTCCACCCGTCGTGATTGCTGGCAGAAAATCGCCATTGGACGATCGCACCCCATCCCTAATTTGAAAGCGGGCAATTCGCGCCGTGTTGGACCAGGTGAGGTTATTGTTGGTATTGCGAATTAAATAATAGGCAACCAAAGAGTAGGCAAACGCATCGTCGCGAGGGGTGCTACCGGGAATTGAAACTGCGTCTTCCACATACTCTCGCTTCCAAAATACCAGTACCGGGAATGCACGATTGCGATCCGTAGTGCTAGAGGCTGGCAGGGATGAACTAATCGAGGCAATGCCATCTGCATCATAGATGTAAATGGCCTGCTGTAAATCTCGTGTGATGTAATCCAGGGCGATCTGAAGCTCTTGCTCGCTGGCAGCTTTGGCCTGTTCCCGCCGCTCGTTGTTCACGGTTGACACCATAAACGAGAGGAGGGTGGTTATCACAATGGAGGAAATAACCATTGAAACGAGCAGTTCGATGAGGGTAAAACCACCAGTCACAGGTGCTTTCAATTGCTTGAGACACCTGGAATATAGCCTCTCTAAGCGACCCATCATGCTAGGAATCTCCTGGTGAAGAAATGTAGAGGTGTAGACATAGATTAACAACCCCCCAGCCGTTGACAGGTGTCATCAAAAGTGCTGGATGCAGGGGTGATTTCAGTGGTCATCTCTAATAAAGGAAAAGCCCGTGGCCCACCCTGGCCCGCAAAAGGTAACTGCTTCACCCCCCTTTGCAGAGATCCGGTTCCCCGGAACGCATCCGCTCGGTAAACTCGAATTCCTAATCGATATCCCTGGGCTGCATTATCTGTGGGAGCCGATCGCACCGCCTGGATGATCATGTCCCGATAACTGAGGGTAGAACATCCAGACCCATCGTTATCAACACAGAAAAGGGTTTGGGTGGCATTTGTGCCTCCAGTACAGTAAAAGTCGGCTGCTGCGCTGCTAGAGTTCGGAACATTGGCAGGGAGACAGGTCAGAGTGCCAGCCGCTACGGGGGGAGGATAAGCCTGGAGGGTATCCGTCCCCGTACTTCTTGGGGGAGGCACCGCCCGCGATCGAATGCTGTCCACATAGGCCCGTGCGGCTTGAGTGGCAATCTCAACCCGTCGTGCCTGGAGACGGTTCGCGGCTGCGAAGACAAAGATCGGGGCAATGCTCACTAGCAGGATGGCAACGACGACGATCGCAATCAAAGACTCGATGATCGTGAAGCCAGCCTCACTGGTGTCAGGGTTGGGAAGGGGACGGCGGATAGAAGGACGCAGCATAGAGATCCTCAAGATCGTTCAGAATCAATTCGGGCAGTTGGTGGGCCGTTCGCTACTACTGACCGCATTTTGGGGAGTTGTTTCCACAGTCCGGGCACAGAGGAGCGCTTGTACCCAATTATCATCGCGAGGCACTTCTCGGAAGAATTCGTTGGGGGTGGCGACTGGCTCCGTTGTGAACCGTTCTCCCAACACGTCCGGTCGAACCTGGGTGAGGAGGGCTACATCAAACCCAAAGCGCCGTTCTGGGGGTTCGTAGGTG
>JANRKG010000484.1:0-36005 GCA_033763635.1 Leptolyngbyaceae cyanobacterium bins.59 | reverse complement strand
CAATCAATACCCTCTCTTGGCGCAATACCATCTGGCCTTTGCCGAATAGACCGACTTCGGGGCTGACCTGGATGTGATGCTGACGATCGCGCAAGCCTTCAATCACGGCCTGGGGGGTTGCACTCTCTAACAAAACCCGATTTTCCTCTAGAAATCGCCAACGGGGGGCATCTAGCGCAGCTTGGGGATTCAAATGGTAATCCATCAGGTTTACCACAACTTGCACATGGCCCTGAGGTTGCATGGGGGCACCCATCACCCCAAACGGTCCCAGTGGTTGCCCATCCTGGGAGAGAAAGCCGGGGATAATCGTGTGAAACGGACGTTTACTCGGTCCCAGGCAATTGGGATGATTGGGTTCCAGATTGAAGCCCGATCCGCGATTGTGCAGGGCAATTCCAGTTTCTGGAACGAGAATGCCGCTTCCAAATCCTTCATAGTTAGATTGGATGAACGACACCATCAAGTCCTGATCGGCGGCAGCCAGATACACCGTGCCACCCCGGGGCAATCCCGGTTCCGCCAGGGGAATGGCCCGATCGTCGATGTATCTTCTGCGGTGGGCAGCATAAGCCTTGTCCAGCAGTCTTTCAAGCGAAACTTCCATGCTTTGCGGATCAGAAACATGGTGATACACATCAGCAAAAGCAAGTTTCATCGCTTCGATTTGCAGATGATAGCTGGCGATCGACTCACGGGGATATTGGGCCAGGTCAAACCCTTCTAAAATGTTCAAGGCCATCAGGGCCGCAATGCCCTGGGTGTTCGGTGGCATTTCCCAAACCGTTAACCCCCGATAGGTCGTAGAAATCGGTTGGACCCAATCTACCTGATGCTGTGCCAGATCTTCCTTCGTGAGAAAGCCACCCGTACTGCTGGCAAAGTTCGCAATTCGTTCTGCCAGATCTCCCCGGTAAAAGCTGGCTCCGCCGCTCTGGGCGATCGTTCTCAAGGTTCGAGCATGGGCCGCGCTGCCCCAGAGTTTCCCTGCCCCCGGAGCCTGTCCTGTGGGAAAAAACACCTGCTGAAAGGGTTGGAATTCAGGACCCGTCAACGGCAGATAAATGGCTTCTGCTCGTTTCCAGGCGCGGGCCGTCTCTGGTGAAACGGGAAAGCCCGACTCTGCGTAGCGAATGGCAGGTTGAAACAACTGCTCAAAAGGCAATTTCCCCCACCGTTCCCACAGGGCAGCCCAGGCTGATACCGCCCCTGGAACCGTCACTGCTAACCAATCGTAGGTCGGAATTTCCCGCAACGCTGCTATCTGTTCTGCTGCTAACGTGCGGGCGCTTCGCCCGGAACCGTTCAGGCCATGTAAGGTTCCATCCCACACCAGGGCAAAGGCATCGGAACCAATGCCATTAGAGGTAGGTTCTACAACGGTAAGGGCGATCGCCATCGCGATGGCCGCATCCACCGCATTTCCCCCAGCCCAAATCATTTCCATACCTGCCAGGGTGGCGAGCGGTTGACTGGTTGCCAGGGCTGCTTGTGACCCCATCACCACACGCCGACCTGATGGATAGGGATAATGGGTTAAATTGTGAAGTTGCATAAGGGGGATTGAAAAATCTCTATATCTAGTGTCATTCTGGTGTCATTCTAATCGCCATTTCGCTAGATAACGCCTTGACTCCATCCGACGATCGCCAACTATCCTTTTTTGCCCGTGACCAGATGGGCACCTACTCCTGTGCGCCGCCTGAAGAGGTCAGGGTCTCTTCTGAGGCTTTGCAACAGTGGAAGCAGCGAGTCTGGGATTACCAGCAGCAAAGATTCACCCAGGGTTCCATCGAACAGGGCACGTTGTTTGATCTGCAACCCGCAATTTCTCTGCCCGATCCAGAGTGCATCGATCCTTTTCAACTGCCTCGGCAGAATACGCAGTTTTGGCGCTGGCAGGTTCACGAACAGGGGGTCGCTGCCCTCTATTTTGTCATCGATTATGAAGGGCCAATTCTTCTTTATGTGGGGGAGACGGTTCACTCAAATCAGCGTTGGAAAGGGGAACACGATTGCAAACGTTACCTGCTCAATTACCAGCAAGCTCACTACACGAACCAACTTCCCACATCCCTCAGTATTGCTTTCTGGAACCATGCGCCGCAAGATTACCGTCAGCGACGCAAACTCGAATCAACGCTCATTTATAAGTGGCGATCGCCCTTCAATAAGGAAAATTGGGAGTTTTGGGGAACGCCTTTTGTGAATTGAGAGATAAATACATCCTGACTTCACTTGCTGAAGGAGCGACGATCGCGCCAGTAGAAAAAAGCAAGGGGGGTTGCAGAAAGGAGAAATAGAAAACTAACTGCCAGCAGGAAGGAAACGGCACTTCCGCCTTCCAATGCTTGAGCACCTGTCACACCGACCCAGGTATAAGCGATCGTGCCCGGAATGATGCCGACGATCGTTCCCAGGCAGTAGGGTTTCCAGGGAACGGGGGTTAATCCAAACAGGTAATTCTCAAGATTAAAGGGGGTGACTGGAATAAACCGCACGGAGATGACAAACAGCAGTGCCCGCCTGCTAATTCCGTTCTGAAACTTCTGCAAAGTCGGGTGATGACCATACCGTTGTTCGGTCCAGGACCGGAGCAGATAACGACTCAGGCCAAACGCGCCCATTGCTCCGAGGGTGGCACCCAGCACAGAATACAGGGTGCCCCAAGGCAGACCAAAAACGGCTCCCCCTGCGATCGTAAAAATCACGGTCGGAAAGCCCAGCACCATTGAAATGGCATACAGTCCAGCGAAGAGGAAAGGACTCCAAATGCCCAGAGTTGTGAGAAACGCGATGAGCATTTCGCGATTCAATAACAACCGCAATGGACTCAAGCAGTAAGCCAGAATTGCGATCATCCAGACAAGAACGATCTGCACCCGCCGCCTGGATAGAAACTGGGTGAATTGTTTCAAGCAGCGGGCAATCATGAAAAAATCTGGCAAATCGATTGGCAAAAATTTAGCAGAAATCCAGGAGATTTCTGAAAAACAATCTACCCGCTGGTTTCGGCTTCGCTCAACCAGCACCCGCGCTCTGAGCGAAGTCGAAGGGCAATCCCCAGGTAAACTCTTTTCTAGAAATCTCCTAAAACAATCTAGTCAATGGAGCTGACGGGAGTCGAACCCGTGTCCGAATTGGGTATTTACCTATCGATCCTTCACAGGCTTAGCCCTTCAAACCCTCAGGGCAGGGACCATCCCTTATCCCGGATGGTGGGATGCTCAGGTCAAATCTTAGCCAGTAACAGACCTGAGAAGCATTACTGGAGCATCCGTTGGGGTTTTGTCTGCAATCCTTAACGGAGTCAAATTACAGACGCTCGAACCTTGAAGGGTTAATTAAGCAACAGCAACTTGCTTACGAGCAAAAGGTACGATGTTGTTCGCATGTACGTTGTTTGAACCCAGGATTTACGAGAGAAGGTTCACTCTCGGCCTGTATCACGAAGCAGTGTTCGCCAACCCGTCGAAACCGTTACAGCCCCTCGTGGTTGTATCTTGATTGTAGCGCACAATTATGCAGGGTGTGACGGCGAACCGAAAACCTGCTTCGCTTCGAGGGTTGGAATCAGACAGGATTGGGAGAAATACGCGAGTGAGGAGACAGATGCGGTGGGTTCAACGTAGTTTGCTGATGATGGCAGCGCTTTTATTGGTGTTGGTCAGTTGCAGTCGGCAACCTGTACAGGAAACTCCCCCACCTACCCAGGCACCCCAAGGGCGGATTATTTTAGGGACGACGGCTCGCATTCGCACTCTGGACCCAGCAGATGCCTATGAGATTTTTCCGGGGTTGATTTTGGGAAATCTGGGCGATCGTCTCTACACTTACAATGTTGCTGGAACGGAAATTCAGCCCCAACTGGCAACCACCCTTCCTGACATCAGTTCGGATGGACGCACCTATACGATTCCCCTCCGGCAAGGGGTTGTGTTCCATGATGGTACGCCTTTTAATGCCGAAGCGATGGCTTTTTCCTTGCGGCGCTTTGTGCAAAATGCTGGTCAACCTTCGTTTCTCTTGGCGGATAAGGTGCAATCGATCGAGGCAACGGGGGAATTTGAGTTAACGATTCGTCTGAAACAACCCTTTGCCGCCCTGACTTCCCTGCTTACCTTTTCCGGCACCTGTGCGGTTTCTCCGAAGGCATATACGATCGGTCCCGGTCAATTTAAACCCGATGCTTTTGTGGGAACGGGACCGTACCGTCTGGCGCGATATGGCCCTGATTCCCTGCAACTGGAAGTGTTCGATCGCTACTGGGGCGAAAAACCTGTGAATCAGGGGGTGAATATTCAGTTATTCTCCAGTCCTGCCAACCTGTTCAATGCGTTTCGCACGGCTGCGGTGGATGTCGCTTACCAGAATCTAGAACCAGAGCAGGTTCAGAGTTTGCAACAAGGAGCCGCAGCGGGAGGCTGGCAGGTCATTGAGGGGCAGGGGAGCGCGGTCTATTATCTGGCCTTGAATTTGCGGCAAAAACCTGTTGATAATGACCGGGTGCGACAGGCGATCGCAGCGATGGTAAACCGGACCCTGATTCGCGATCGGGTGTTTCAGGGACAGGCGGAACCACTTTACAGCTTGATTCCTCGCAATTTTGCTGTTTCCCAACCTGTGTTTCAAGAAAAATATGGGGATGGCAATGCAACCCTGGCGAAACAATTACTGACACAAGCTGGGTTCTCCCCCAGCCAGCCGCTGGTCTTACCCCTCTGGTATCCTGCCAATTCGGCGGTGCGAACCTTGATGGCAAGTGTGCTGAAGGCGACGGCGGAGGAAACGCTGGGAGGGATGATGCGCCTGGAATTAAATGGAGTGGATTCGGCAACCGCAAATCAAAACCTCGATCGAGGCGTTTATCCAGCCTTTTTACTCAGTTGGTATCCCGACTTTTATGATCCCGATACCTATCTTCAGCCCTTTCTGGAATGCTCTCAGGGATCGGAGGCAAAGGGGTGCGATCGGGGGGGAAGCCAGTCCCAGGGGTCGTTTTACTACAATCCCAAAGCCAATCAGTGGGTGAGCCAGCAACGCCAAACCGCCAATCCGCAAACGCGAAAGGAGGCGATCGGCGCACTTCAGCAATTGTTGGTGGAAGACGTTCCCTATGTGCCTCTCGTGCAAACAAAGGAGTATGCTTTCGCCCAGAAGGGAATCCAGGGAGTTAACATTAGCCCGACCCAAAAATTCTCTCTTAGTAGGATTGCTAAGATGTGATCGCTTGATGACAACTTGTGGAAGAGACTGGAATGATGCAAAACATTGGTAAAGCTTGGGGGCATTCCCTGGGGGTTCAAGTGATTGGGGTTTCTCTTGCTCTGGGAATGGCTCCCGCCCTTGCGTTGGGAACTCAAGGGGTTGAGTCAGGCGCAAGGACAACCCAACAGAATGGGCGCAGCAATCAGATTGCTCAACAGGTTCGAAATTTCTGTGGTAAGTCCGAGAGTATGTTTCTCTCAATGGAGACGAAAAACTACTGGGTCAATATCTGTGGCGGAGATAATCCCAGTCACTATGTAGGTGTTAACAAAAAATCTCGCCAGTCCATCCGGGTACGGCTGAAAGACTACGATCCCAAAGGAACTTACTTTGAGGCCGTGAATGGGGATGTTATGTATATTCTGGCCCAGACTCCTAGAGGCAAGTTTTTAACTGTCACGAAGGGCACGACTGAGCTATTGCGGGAGCCAATTACGAGGGGTTGGTAGTTACCCTTCCCCCAGGTATGCCTGTCGCACGGTTTCATTCGTCTGTAATTCCTGGGCCGTTCCAGAGAGAACGATTTGCCCTGTTTGCAGGACATACCCGCGATGGGCAACACTCAGAGCCATTCGCGCATTTTGCTCTACTAAAAGAACGGTTGTGCCCTGAGCATTAATATCTTTGATGATAGAAAAAATTTGGGCAACTAATAAAGGAGCCAGCCCCATGCTGGGTTCATCGAGTAAGAGCAAGCGGGGGCGGGACATCATCGCCCGCCCGATCGCCAACATCTGTTGTTCTCCCCCAGAAAGCGTTCCGGCCTTCTGATTAATCCGTTCTTTCAATCGGGGAAACAGGTGGAGCGCACGTTCCAGATCGGACTTAATACCCGCAGAATCGTTACGGGAGAAGGCTCCCATTTCCAAATTTTCCAGTACCGTCATCCGGGGGAATACCATCCGTCCTTCGGGGCTTTGGGAAATACCGAGCCGGACGATCGCCTCGGTGGAAAGGGATTGCACAGATTTCCCTTCAAACAGAATGGTGCCTTCTCTGGGTTTGAGAAGACCCTGAATGGTTCGCAGGGTAGTCGTTTTTCCCGCTCCGTTGCTGCCCAGGAGGGTAACGATCTCTCCGGATTCAACGTATAGGGAGATGCCTTTCAGGGCATGAATATTGCCGTAATAGGTATGGAGATCGTTAACGTGCAGCATGGGAATGGGTGAGTAGGCAGAGTTGAAACAGAAATCAGAGGTGCACCTATCGAGGCTCAGAGTTTCCCATTGCTACGGGGGAGAATCATCCTCTTTGCCCAAGTAGGCTTCAATCACGCGGGGGTTTGATCGCACCTCAGACGGCGTACCCTCGGCAATCTTCGACCCGTACTCCATCACACTGACGCGATCGGAAATGCCCATCACTACTTTCATGTCATGTTCAATCAGGAGAATCGTCAGACTCAATTCGTCCCGAAGCTGACGGATAAAGCGGGTAAGTTCAGCCGTTTCATTGGGGTTCATCCCTGCTGTCGGTTCGTCCAGCAACAGGATTTGGGGATCGGAGGCCAGGGCACGGGCAATCTCCAGACGGCGTTGATCTCCGTAGGAAAGGTTTTTGGCGAGTTCTCGTCCCTTAGAGGCTCCCAGACCAACAAAATCTAGTAGATATGCCGCCCGTTCCCTGGCCTGGTGTTCTTCCGCCCGAACTTTAGGAGGACGCAAAACGGCCCCCACCAAGCCAGATTTGAGACGGCTATGGCGGCCCACCAGCACATTATCCAGCACGGTCATATTACTAAAGAGCCGAATGTTCTGAAAGGTGCGAGAGATGCCCAAACCCGTGAGGCGATCGGGCGCGAATCCGGTAATGTTCTGTCCCCGTAAGGAGAGTTGACCTGTGGTTGGATAGTACAACCCAGTCAGCATATTAAAAAAGGTGGTCTTTCCCGCGCCATTGGGACCGATCAGACTGGCGATCATCCCCGGTTCCAGGGTGAAGTCTACCCGGTTGACGGCAACCAAACCGCCAAACTGCATCGTTAATTGACGAGCTTCTAGCAGAGCCATTAAACCGTCCTCCCGGCATCAGCGGGCGGTTCATTCTCCGCATGGTGCAATTCCGCCCGATGAACTGAATCGGGAATAATTCCTTCAGGGCGCACAATCATCATGATGACCAGGGTTAAGCCAAACAAAAAGAGACGCATCTGGAGCGGATCGATCGTAGTTGCCAGAAAATCCCGCCATTGGGGGCTAGCAACATTGGGAAAGATGGAAGTATTGAGAATCCCCTTAAGAAGCTGGGCCAGTTGGGGCAGGTAGAGGCGATCGGCTCCCATAATAATCAACCCCCCCAGGATCACTCCAGTCATGTTTCCCAGCCCGCCCAGGATCACCATGCAAAGAATGATCACAGATACAGAGAAATCAAACACACTGGGGAAGATGGCACTAATGTAGGCGGCATAGAACGATCCGGCAAAGCCTGAAAACGTTGCTCCCATTGCAAAGGCCAAAAGTTTGGTACGGACGATATTAATGCCCATCGCACTCGCTGCCAGTTCATCCTCACGCAATGCTGTCCAGGCACGACCCAGGCGAGAATCCCGCAGACGATTGATCACGAAGTAGGCCAGAACCAATAGGGTCAGAATCAGGTAGTACCAGGGCAGGTCGTTTGTGGGCTGGAACGTCCCCACGATTGGCAAAGAAGGACGACCAATCGGGTTGATTCCTGCTTCTCCCCCGGTCAGGTTAAGGGGTTTGTCGCATCCCAGCAGACAAAGGGCCAGCGTGGGATTACCCGTAAAGTCGGCAACCAGCTTAGAAATGGGTTCGTACAATTGCACATTGGTCAGGTTGCGAAACACGACCGGAATGATTTCCCCAAAGCCCAGAGTGACGATCGCCAGGTAATCTCCGCGTAGGGGCAACGTCGCCGAACCCAGGACTGTCCCCGCAAGGGCCGCCACCGCTGCCGCCGCCCAGATCACTAACCAGAAATTTCCCTGGATGCCCAATTGGGGAGAGGAAAGGAGGCCCGTTGTGTAAGCACCGATTGCAAAGAAGGCCGCATAGCCTAAATCCAGCAATCCGGCAAAGCCTACAACGATATTTAACCCCAGAGCCAGCATGATAAAGATCATGATTTGAATCGAAGCTGCGATCCAGCGGGTTTGGGCTAATTGATCTGCTAAGGGAAAAAGCAATAAACTCAGGGCCATGAATAATCGGGTTGCAACCGGGCGGTGTGCGCGATTCATACCCTGAAGTGCCCCCAGGCTGGCTCCCGCGAGGGTGGCTACCCCTAAACCGACCCCACCATATAAAAGAATTTGGGGAATTCCCTCAGAAGATAAACCCGCCAGAGGACGGATCACGAACTTCCCCAGCAAGTTTCCAACGAGAATCCACAGGCCGACGATCGCCCCGCTTTTGCCTCCCTGCAACGCCCCGGCCTGGAGATTGGGAATTCTGCGTCCCCCACAGGCTAGAAACCCCGCTCCCGCTCCTAAAAGCCAGCCGATGACTGCACCGCTCCACCCGCCAAACAGAACCACGGTCAGGGCCGCGATCGCCCCCAATCCACTTCCTGTCGGTAGCGCCTTTAGCAACCCCTTTACCATGTTGGTTTCTTCCTACACCTTTTCCTGAAGTTTTTCGCCCAGCAACCCCCCAGGGCGAAAGGCCAGAATAATCACCAGAACAGCAAATACCCACGCATTCGTCCAACGGCTGGAAAGATATTGGTCACTGAGGGCAGACAAAACCCCAATTAACACTCCCCCTAGCATCGCTCCGATAATGTTGCCAATTCCCCCCAGGACCGCAGCCGTAAAAGCCCGTAGCCCAGCGGTAAAGCCCATCGTAAATACAACTGTATTATTATACAGCCCTACCAGTAACCCTGCTGCCCCTGCCAGGGCACCTCCCAGGAGAAAGGTCAGGGCAATAATCAAGTCTACATTGATCCCCATCATTCGGGCTGCATCTCGATTTTGGGCTGTCGCCCGCATGGCTTTCCCCAACCGGGTGTACTGAACGAACAGATGCAAACTGACCATGAGAACCACTGCCACCACCAAGACAATCAAGTCTTTCGTCGTAAAGGCGATGTTGCTCTGAATGCCAAATTGTTTTAACAGGTCAATCCGGGGGAGTAAGTCTGGAAAACTTTTCGGGGCTGCTGCATTCGCTCCCATGATGGGAAAAAAGGCCCGTAACCCGCCCCAGAAAAGACCCGTATTGATGAAGATAAAGGAAACTCCGATCGCAGAAATCAATGGGGCAAGGCGGGGGGCATTTCGCAATGGGCGGTAGGCATACCGTTCGGTCAGCATGTTGACCCCGGCACAGAAGACAGACGCAACCACCAGCGCCGCCAGCATAGGAAGCAGACTGCTTTGAAGGGGCGCGCCATCTTGGACTCCCAAGGCTCCTACCACCGTGAGGGAGGCAAAAGCCCCCAACATATAAAGATCTCCGTGGGCAAAATTAATCAGTTCGATGATGCCATAGACCAGGGTATAGCCCAGCGCAATGATGGCAATAATAGCCCCATTCACCAGACCCACCAGAATTTGCTGCACGAGTACATCGGGGCTGCGGGCGATATCCCCAATAATGCGGGGAATGTCTAATCCAGCCAGAGGCCCAATGAGCAAGATCAAATAGGCAACCCCTAGATACAGCAGACTTGACTGCCATCGTTTCATAACACTATTGGGCCTTTAACAATTGAGAAAACTCGTACTTACTGCTTTTCACGACGTTGCCAGACATGGTACTGAGGGTGGTATCCCCATTCGCGTCAAAGCTCCATTTGCCCAGCACCCCTTCAAAATCCTTCGTTGCCATGACGGCATCCCGAATAGCGGCGCGATCGTTCTTACAGACCTTATTAATTGCCTGAACCACCACCTGGGCCGCTTCATAGCCATAAGCGGCATACGCCTCCGGTTCGGCATTATATTTCTTCTTGTAGTTCTCGTACCAGGTTTTCCCAGTTCCTGTGAGTTGGCTCCCCGGAACCCCCCCAAACGTCGCCATGACCCCTTCTGCGTCTTTACCAGCCGCATCGATCAACGCTTGCTCGAAGATCCCATCGGGTCCCATAAACTTTACTCTGTCGTTGGTCATCCCGACATTTCGCATGTCTTTTACCAACTGTCCTGCATTGTTCTGAGTAATTCCACCAAAGTAGATCAGATCGGGATTCAAAGCTTTGATTTTGGTCATCAATGCCTTATAGTCGCTGGCTTTAGAGTCAATCCCCTCATGGCCCAGCACTTCGATCCCCAGGTTCTTCGCAGTAGATTTGAAGATGTCAGCAATTCCCTTGCCGTATAGCTCCTGGTCATCCAGAATGTAGACCCGTTTTATACCCAAAGTTTTAGCCCAGTTCGCCCCCGCTGCGCCCTGTAAATCATCTGCGGGAACCACCCGTGCATAATTACGAATGCCATTAGGGTAGTAAACATCTGGTTCTTTTCCTTCCCCTTTCCCCGGTTTTGTGAGTCCTGGATAGGTGTTTGCAGGGCTGACCATCACCACGTTAGCAGTATTCAGAATGGGGATCGCGAGTTTGGCAGCACCAGAGTTGAACGTCCCAATCACAGCGACAACATTGGGATCGGAGACGGCCCGGTTCGCATTGGATGTCACCTGTGCCGGGTCCCACTTACCTGCCGCCGCTGTCGCGTCATCCATCATCTCGTACTCAATCTTGAGTTTGCCCGTACAGGCTCCATAATTGGATTCTTCCAGAACTTGCTTAATCCCATTCACGATCGTCTGGGTTTGCCCCAGGGAACTCCCAGTCATCGGCAGACTGGACACAATTTTGACCGTATTCCCAGCCGCAGCGGGACTGGAAGCCGGACTTCCCCCGGTAGTGGTGGGAGCCTGGGTGGTATTCGGTTGACAGGCTGCTGCCAACACACCCGCCGAAACAGTAGCAAGGGCAACGAAAAACGCCGATCGTGGGCTTAATCCTTTCAGGGAACTGGGACTATTCATGAAAAATCTACTCCTCCGCACCCAGCCATCCTCCAGGATGACCGTTGCACTCTGTTACCAATAATGAATTAAATCTAAACGTCGATGGCAAGCATTGCAAGCGTTTAAGGGGCTACCGTGTCTAGAGAACTCATCTCCTGCTCGTGGGAGGGGTGCCCGAAGGGCGGGGTAGGTTAGGGGGTAGATCAGCAAACGACGGCTTTTGCGAACACGCAACCCATCCCTGCCCCTCGCAGGAGGGGATTAAGGGACGAAGGGGAGGGTTAGATGAAAGCGCATCTCACCAGCTTCACTTTCAACGGTAATTGTCGCCCCCAGGTGGGCTGCAAGGCGTTTTACCAGGGCCAACCCTAACCCAGTCCCCCCTCGTTTCCAGGGGTCATGATTTGGAATGCGGTAAAACTTCTCGAAGATTTGATTCAGTTCATGGGCAGGAATTTCGATGCCCGTATTGATAATGCTTAACCGCAGTTGGGGAGTCTTGGGAGCCGGGGAGCGAGTCTGATCCTGATCGTCCAGAATCTCCCCTTGAAGGGTGATGGTTCCTTGAGCGGGCGTATATTTACAGGCGTTGTTTAAAAGTTCAGTGACAATTCGTTCCAGGTAATTAAAGTCCGTGGTCAAAGGTGGTAGACGATCGGGCAATTGAATCTGCAACTGCTGTTCCTGGCTACGAATGCGCTCAGAAAATACTTCTGCAACCTTGATAATCCAGGGTTGGGGAGCCAGGGTCATCAAGACCAGCGGTTGATTGCCCACTTCCAACCGTGAGAGGTCCAACAGGTTGTTAATTAAGGTGACTTCCCGCTGGCACTCATTAGTTAGAATTCGGAAATAGCGGGTGAGCTTTTGAAAAACGGGGGGAGGCAAAACCAGGGAGCCAGGGGTGATCGGTTCCTCAACCACACGGTTTTCTTGGGGAAAGAGAATCGTTTCCAACATCTGAACTGCCATGTTCATGCTGGATAGGGGAGTCCGCAATTCATGGGATACCGTATTCAAAAAGTCATCCTTCAGGTGATTCAGTTTCTCTAATTCCTCGACCTGCGCCTGGGCTGCCCGATAGAGCCGCGCCTGTCGAATCCCGATCGCGCACTGGTTGGCGACCTGTTGTACCAGTCGGATTTCTAGTTCACTGAAACTTTCCTCTCTGGAGCGGGTGAGCCACAAATCCCCCAGAACTCCCTGATCATCGACGATCGGGCAAGCGAGTTGGGCGGCATTCTGATCAATTCCTGTCATTGATGGATCAGGGTGGCGAATGCAAAATTGAAAATATTGGCTCTCCGCGAGTTGTTGATAAATTTCTGGAAAGGCTCCGATCGCCGTCGCCTGACTTTGGGTAACTGCGCCCCCCGTATTACATTCATACCGCACCATTGCAGTCTCAGACTCTAACCCATACACCGTTGCTGCACCGTGACGAATGCCCGAAACCCTCACCAGTTGTCGAACAGCGGTTTGCAAGATTTGATTTTCGTCCAGGCTGTCCCGTACTTGGTCGGTAATATGTTTCAGCATGGCTTCAAAGTTTAAAGCCTGTTGCACCTGGGCGGTGCGCTCGATGACTTGCTGTTCTAAAACCGTGTTGAGCCTCTGGACCTCGTGATACAGCTCTGATTGTTGAATGGCAATCCCTAACTGAAGGGCCAGTTGTGTCAGCGCTTCCGACTCCCACGATTGCCAGGAGCGGGGGGCATGGCATTGATGGGCGATCAGGAGTCCCCACAGGGTTTCCCCTTGCAGAATGGGGACAACCAGGCTGGCCCGGATCTGTAACTCCCTGAGCGCTTCCCGATGGCAACCCTGTCGATGCTCCTGATAGACATCGGAGATCGCGTTCACCCACCCTTGGCGATACCGTTCCACAAACTCCTGCTGAAAACAGGGGTCTGCCATCGTCTCATAGAGAATCGATCGCCAATCCGGGGCCACCGATTCCACAACCACCTCCCCCTGCCAGTCCGCTGCAAATTGATAAATCACGACCCGATCGGTCTGCAAAAACTGGCGCACTTCAGCGACCACGGTTGTCAGGATTTCAGTTAAATTCAGGGACTGGTGAATTCGCTGGCTGATGGCAGCGACCAGTCGTTCCCGTTCTGCTTGAAGACACAGGATATGTTCGGCTTGTTTCCGCTCTGCAATCTCCTGCTGGAGTTGTTCGTTGGTCTGGGTCAACTCGGCGGTACGTTCCCGAACCACCTCCTCTAGATGGTGACTATACTGACGAAGTTTTTCTTCAATCGCCTTCCGTTCCGTAATATCGGTAATGGAGAGGATGTATCCCGTCACGGTTCCTTCGTCATCCTGCTCTGCAACTGCCTGCCCCGTCACCCAGACGATCGAGCCATCCGGGTGCTGCAAGCGAAACTCACTTTCAAAGGAGGAGCGTTCTGCTGCCGCCTGTTGGAGGGTTTGCAGAAATTGTTTGCGATCCTCCGTATGAAGCGCTTTTACCCAACCCTGACCTTCAGCCTGATTCCCCGACATTCCCGCCATCTCACACCAACGGTTGCTGACGTAGGCACAGTACCCATTCGCAGTTAGATGAAAGATACCCGCTGGGGACGTAACCAGCGTTCGATAGCCCCGTTGAGTGCCTTCTAGCCAACTGTCAGAAAAAATTTCTGGGGAACTATCAGGAAGAGAATCTGAGGGCATTGAGGATTCGTAAAGTGGATTAGTGACTGCCTTTTCAAGAACCATAGATATTTCAGGGAAAAACAGACCGCAATTGAGATCTGTAATTGAGATCTGTAATTGAGATCAGGGTGAACGGAGGTTAGACGCTGGAAGAAATTTCTAACTCACGCTCTTACGGGTCTACAACAGGAATAATCACAGGTCAGTAAAGCTTTAACGTATTTCAGATGCTAACGCGACAACCCTGCCCATTCTTAGCATTTCATAGAAGTCATTAAAGTAACAGGTACTTTTACGGAACACTTAATTTTCAGGCTTAACCATGTGGCTTCTGTAAAGAATGTGATCGTTGCCCTGTTCCAAAATTGCAATAAAAATAAAAATAACTTTTCACTTTTTAATAGACTTCTCCCACCTAAATTTCATTTTGTAAGGAGATTGGAAGTTTCCTATTCCTCATCCTTTAGACTGATTTTCAGTCAAAAAAACGAGTTAAAAGGCTTCTGTCTCTGAGCCGTGAGCCTTAACAAATAAGGATTTGGGAGAAATAATACTATGCCTCATTTAGGGCCTCATTTAGGCTGGCATTCCTATTTAATCATGACTTCTTTTGTCGCTTGTATTGCAGGATTGACCTTGCTGCTAAGGGTTCAGCAGACCCCTCAAAACGAGCATGAAGAGACCGAAGAAATGCTTTTGAGGATGGCGTTTACCTACTGGATGCTGTATTGCGTTGCCTTAACCGTTCAACGGCTCAGTCCTACGGAATGGGAGTCTTTGTTAATCGGGGTTCGGTTTACAGCAGTGATGTCCTACCTGCTCACTTTTTCCTGTGTGTTGACTCTACCCATGCTGCACCTGTCTGCCTCCCAGCGACAAACTCAGTAGTGGGTGGCTGGCTTGGGAGCATCCCACATTTGTAAGTGCGGTATTTCTTGTAGGGCGGGCATTTTGCCCGCGAGCGAGCCGCTTACTACAGATATAGATATAAATGGGATGCTCCCAATCGCTTTTATCACTTAATTTAAGTAGCTGGGTGCAATTAAACTCAAGATGATTTTGGGGGTGGAGGGGGTGAAACCCCCTGCCTGGGGGCAACGCCCCCACTCCCCTTCTTACAATTAATTACGCCTACCTACTTACTACCGATTACCTATTCCGTTACGTTTCTAATTCAGTCCAGACTTTCATAAAAAATTGTTTGCAGGAAAAGCCACCTGCCTGTAATACAGGGCGGTGATCAACCCAGACAATGACAAGGGTTGCAGCCAGAAATAATTCATGTAGACGGTAGAACAGAGTGGTTTGCCATCGGGGGCGGTTTTGGTGGAGTGTTGCCAGGATATCCAGATGAAAGCGAACGTGTTGCCGTTCATCCTGTAGGATTTGCTGGCACAGGGTCTTGAGCAGGGGGGATTGGGTTGCGTCCCGTAGTGCCTGATAGTAGACGGTTGCGACCCGTTCTGCGGTCAACAAGACCCCCATTGCCAGGTCAAAATTTGCCAACCGTCGCGTTTTTCGGAAGAGGCGATCGGTCCAATCATGGTGGGCAAGGGGAATCTGTTCCCGTTCCATAAACCGTCCCAAATCCCTGGCATGGCGTTGTTCTTCAGCGATAAACAGTTTTAGAGTGTCTACATAGACTGGATTGCCCGATCGCACACTTTCCAGCCGAGCCAACCGCATCAGATGGCTGCCTTCAGAGCTTTCCCCCAACTGAAACTTACGAATTGAGGCTGCAATTAAATTTCGTTCTCGATCGCTCAACTTCTCGGAACATTGCCACGGTAGGGGCAGGAGATGATCGCGATTCTCACTAAAATAGGGATACCAGATTGCGAGAGGACGGGTGAAATGGGCTTGAGTTGAAGGAGAAAGACGCATCATAATTTTAAGTGAGACTTCAAGAATCTGTTCGCAGATACAGCGCCTTCACTTGCCCTTTCCGAAGAAAATTTTCAGGTTCATCCAGCCCCTTGTTTTGTGTCGCCATGCCCCATGATGCCCCTGAACCTCTGTGCAATCCCTCTTTTGAACCCTGGCATACCTTTCCCAAGATTTTAGGGCAATTGCATGAGCAGGGAATTTATATTCATCCAGAACAGTTAGCGGAATTCATGCTGTTTCATGGGTTGCCCGTTGATTTGTGCTACGTGCCTCCCCATCTCCAAGAAAAAGCTACGATGGTGAATGCCCATTATCGCGGAGACATGGCTCGTTTAGAACCTGATCAAGGTTGAGCCTGTTGCCCGAAAACCCTTTTCGACTGGGAGGAGAACCCTTTGACTACCCCTGACCTGGAAGCGATCGCCCTGGATCAATCCCCCCGTGACTTGTCCCTCACGGATGAACAATATCGCCAAAAAATGCAGCGGCGGAAAGAAGTTCAGTCCCAGCGGTTAGCAGAAAAAACGCTGGAAAAAGGACTCATTATTGTGCATACCGGAAATGGCAAAGGGAAAACGACTGCTGCCTTGGGCATGGTGCTGCGCTCTCTGGGGCATGGTTATCGGGTGGCGATCGTGCAATTCATTAAAGGAGCCTGGGAACCTGCCGAGAAAGCTGCCTTTAGCCACTGGGAAGATCAACTGGAATTCCATGCGATGGGAGAAGGCTTTACCTGGGAAACACAAGATCGCGATCGGGATATTCAAAAAGCCCACGAAGCTTGGAACAAAGCCCTGGAATATATACACAACCCCGAATTTAGACTGGTTCTCCTGGATGAAGTGAACGTTGCCCTGAAACTGGGCTATCTCTCAGTCGAAACCGTCTTAGCAGGGCTGGATGAAAAACCTGCCGATTCCCACGTTCTTCTCACGGGACGGGGTGCCCCCGCTGCCCTCATCGATCGCGCTGATCTGGTAACGGAGATGACCCTGGTGAAGCATCCCTTTCGAGAACAGGGTGTGAAAGCACAACCGGGAATCGAATTCTAACAGGCCATAGGGTAGAACATCTCTCACAGAGACGCGAAACTTCGCGTCTCCCATTCCTGTGCATTACCCATCATCCCAAAACAATGCAAAAGTTTTAATATACAAATAATACAAAGGTTTTCATCCTCAATTTCCTTATGCAAATTCTTTCCGTCGCCTTGACCAATTTCAAAGTTCACAGCGATCGTGTGTTTGAATTTCAACCAGGAATTAACGCCATCTGTGGCGAAAACGGGGCCGGGAAGACCAGCATTTTGGAGGCGATCGCCTGGGTTTTATTTGACCATTGCGACTACAGAAGGGAAGAACTCATTCGGCGGGGGTGTGCGAGTGCTCAGGCTACCGTCACCTTCGTTTCCCGCAAGGACCAGCGCACTTATCAGGTAGAACGCTGTACCAGTCGAAATTATACCCTTTACGACCCTCAATTAAGGGTGAAGTTAGATCTAAGGCGAAATGATGAAGTAAATCGCTGGTTGAAAGAGAATTTAGGGTTTGGACGGGAAACGAAACTCAACAATCTTTTCAAACAAGCGATTGGAATTCCTCAAGGAACTTTTACGTTAGATTTTCTGTTAACACCCGAAAAGCGCAAGGAAGTCTTTGACCCTATTTTGCAGGTGCGGGAGTACAAGCAAGCTTATGAAAAGTCGGCCCAGCTTGAAAGACACGCCTCACTTTGGGTGCAAAGTTCAGAAGAGAAGCTCAAGGATTGTGAGACAAAATTACAAGATTGGGAACTTCTGAAGACATCTGTGGAGGAGTTTCGTCGTTCGATCACTGCTGACGAAGCAGAATTACTCAGGTTAGCTCAGCAATGCCATGACCTTAAAACCCAACGAAATCAGCTAAAGTCCCACAAGGAACAAATTGATCAACAGTCTAACCAACTCAAAGAAATTGAAAATCAGATCACTTTGGCCCGCCAGAAGCAGGAAAATTTGCAAGGGTTGCTTAATCGAGCAGAACAAGCCAAAACGATCTGCCAAACGAATGAAGAGAGTTTTCAGAAGTGGTCTGCGGCTCAAGAAGCGCTGAAAACGCTGGAGAAACAACGCAAACAACGGGATAAACTACGGCGAGAGCAGGAAGAACCCCAACAGCAATTGACAGCGCGACAAACTGCTTTGGCTCGCCAGCAGTATGAATTAGAAGAATTAGTTCGATCGCAAACTGAAATTGAAAAACTCCAACCCCTGATCGCGCAGCAAACGGAACTGGAGCAGCAACAGACGAAACTCCGGGAAGAACTTCAGGAGATTGGCAACCTGCGGAGGCAGGTACAGACGGATGAAGAAAAAATCACAAAAATTCGCACAATCCTGAAGAAGCTGGAGCAGGAGATTGAGGAGATTCAGGGGTTAGCCGATCGAATCAAGCAGATTCCTATTCTAAAACAACAGTGCGATCGGTTTCAAATTCAACTAAGCCGTTTAAAAGCTGCCCAACAATTTGAGACAGAGCTACGCCAACTAATCACTCGCGGTCAGAACCAGCGCAGCGATTATCTGCTTCGGGCAGGGAGTGTTCTGACAGAATTACGGAACTTAGAAGGTCGTTTTCCCCAACTGGCATACCCAGTTCATTTGGCTTTGGAGGTGATCCAATCTGGAGTAGACCTCAATACTGAAATTTTGGGTGCATTACAGCAAATTCTACAAGACCTGACCCAGCAGACCTCAGAGGCAGAGATTTGGCAAAAGCTAGAAGAGGCACAGACCCAACTGAATGCTGTTCAGGAGGATGTCAACAAATTTGGTCGCCTTGCAGATCTGCAAGAAAAGCAAGCTGAATTGGAGGAAGAGGAACAAATTTTGAAAGCTGCATTGAAACCACGACAGTTGCGGATAGGAACAGAGCCAGATCTAAAGCAACGCTGGAACAAGCTCACCGATGACCTGAATGAATTGGATAATCCCAAAGGTCGTAGTCAATTACTTCAGAGAAAGCTTCAAACTCGACCCCAGGTGCAGGCAGAAGTCGATCGCCTCCACAAAGCTCAGAAGCAACTTCAGGGGGAGATCGATCGCATCAATGACCAACTCACAGCTTTTGCAGATCTAGAAGAGAAAATTGAGACTCAGAAGCAGATTCAAGAATCTCATCAGGCCGCCCAACTGCTCTATGTAAAAAACCTCAATGAAGCGGACTTCCTGCATCGTCTGAAGACTCAGATGCAGGAAGTCCTCGAAACACTCAGAACACTTCAAGAAGAGCAAGAACAGCAAAAACAGACGTATGAAATCCTCGCTTCTGAGTATGACTCCGCTCGATTGGATCAGCTAGAAACTAGCTACTTGCAGACAGTCAGCGAACAGGCCCGCCTATCCGGTGGCCTACCCGGAAAGCAGCGGGAGTTGGCTCGATTAGAAACAGAATTGCAAGAACGTCAGAACATTGATGACCAGCGCCAGCAACTAGAAAAGGAACTGGCCCACCAACGACAGACTCTTCAGTTTATTGAAATTGCGCGAGATGTCTATAACCGTGCGGGACCAAGGATTACCCGCTACTATCTGGACGAAATCTCACGGGAAGCCGATCGCCTGTTTAGAGAACTCCTGAACCGCCAGACGGTTGCCCTCGAATGGACGGGAGACTATGAAATTCGGGTGCAGGAGAATGGCTACTGGCGAGGGTTTAAGAACCTATCTGGGGGAGAGCAAATGTGTGCTGCTTTAGCAGTACGACTGGCACTCCTGCGCGTGCTGGCGGATGTTGATGTCGCCTTTTTTGACGAACCCACGACGAATATGGACCGTTTGCGACGGCAACAACTCGCAGAAGCAATCGCCAACTTGAAAACCTTCCGCCAACTGTTCATCATCAGCCATGATGATACCTTTGAGACCATCACAGAAAACATCATTCGGGTGGAGCGCGACGGATGACCCAACCCCTGCCCAAACGATCGCTAAATCCCTCCCTCCTGGGAGCCGGAGCCGCACTTTTAGCAACCCTCGCCCTGACCATTGGCACGATCGGTTACTTTGTGGTGCAGGTCTTTCGTCCCAGTCCTCTCCCTCAAGTTCCTGCTCAATCAAACACTCAACCCAATTCTCAAGCAGGTTCGAGTGTGGGGTTAGCCGTTCCTCATTTTGATTGGAAAACCCTACCTCAGGGGCGCAATCTGGTGGGCACCGTAAAAAATCAATCCTATCGCTCCTATGCCTACGTCAAGGTAGAGTTTGATTTGCTGGATGACCAGGGGCAAAAAGTTGGGGATGCAATGGCGATCGTCAGTGGTTTGGAACCTCAAAAAACAGGGGAATTTGAAGCACCTGTTGTGTTCGATCGAGCGGTGAAAGCCCAGATCCGAGCGATTAATGGGTTTTAACCCAAAAGACTTGCCCTACCTTCGCAAGACAAGTCTTTCATGAGCATTGTAAGGAAATTCCCAAGCAGGGAAATTTCCAACTACTCTGCCTGGTTGGCTTTACGACCCCGTTTGGGCTTGTCTCCAGTGGCAGCAGCGCGAGGCGATCGAGAAGTTTTCGCTTTACTGGCAGTACGGGATGTCGTTGTTTTGGTGCGGCTGCTCCGAGGTGCGCGTTTGGGAGCTTCGTCAGGTTCAGGGGCAGCGGAACCATTCGAAGAGACTTCTACAACGGGAGCAGGTTCTGTTATCGCAGCCTTGGCAGGAAACTCTAGTAACTGAGCCACGCTCACGGGTTCTGTATCACTCCCCGCGGTTGGCTGACCTGCACGTTTTCTCCCGCGCTTTTTCGGTTCGCCGTCTACTTCAGGAGATGCCTGTTTCCCTCGACCCCGCTTTGATTCACTGGGAACATATCGCTTCAAAGACCAGGCACTCACGGACACCCCTAACTTGGCTGAAAGCAATTCAGCCAATTCATCATAGCTATAGCCTTTGGAAATCGAATCTCGAATAATGCCTGACATTCCTGTCATTGCTTCTGCCAAAGATAAATGCTCTTTCTCTCTCTTCGGCAATTCCTTTAGAACCATTTGTGCTTGTTCGAGGGCTGTTTTGTGAACTAACTTTGATCTAGAACTCGATCGGGTTGCTGTTGCCATTTCATTTGCCTCATCACTGTAATTCAATGGTAATCCAATTGTATTCAATCAATGCAATTTCACAACTCATTTATGTGCAAAATTCGCAACTTTCTCATCAATTTTCTATTTTTCACCCTGCTTGGGTGGTCTTTCTTCTTGTCGCGTTCGTCTTACTAGAAAAATATAGTTCCTCCAAAAAATCTGTTTGTTCATGGCGCAATGACTTCACTTGCCTACCTACTTTAAGCAACGTAATGCCTTGCAAAGGTACTTCGCTTTTGACTTATCTCAGCTTTTTTAGATCATTTTCTCCACGCCTTCACTCTCCTTCAGGTTAAATTTGGTTCCTTCTTAAGACGTGTTTTTTCCTCAACCATCTTAGTTAGATAGAGACGATCGCATCCCAACCAGCTAGAGCTTAGAAATCCGTTCATCTCTTCAGTCTGTTCAGCCGCTTTTGTTCTACCTTGGTAGAAGGACAACCTTGAGTAACTTTGCGATCGACCTTCATGAACCCACCCATCCTGCAACACAAACCAAGCATTGCTCTCCCTTTGATGGGCTGTGGAACCTGGGCCTGGGGCAACCGTCTCCTTTGGGGATATGACGAAAGGATGGATGCACAACTTCAAGCAGTCTTTAACCGTTGCGTTGATCAGGGAGTCACTTTATTTGATACGGGAGATTCCTACGGTACAGGCCGCCTGAAGGGACGAAGTGAACAGTTACTCGGTCAATTTACCCAGGAATATCAGGGGTCGAGAAAAGATCAAATTTGTATTGCGACGAAATTAGCGGCCTACCCCTGGCGGCTCACTCGGCAATCGATGGTGGCGGCTTGCCAAGCTTCTGCTCAACGATTGGGGCGATCGGTGGATCTGGTGCAGATGCATTGGTCTACGGCTAATTACGCACCCTGGCAGGAAGGGGCGTTATTAGATGGATTAGCGGATTTGTACGAGCAGGGTTTGGTAAAAGGGGTGGGGTTGTCGAATTACGGACCTCGCAGACTGCGCTGGGTGCATGAAAAACTCACCCGTCGCGGCGTTCCGATCGCCACCCTCCAGGTGCAATATTCCCTCCTCTCTACCTATCCAGTTACAGAATTGGACTTGAAGCAGGTCTGTGATGAACTGGGTATTCAACTGATTGCCTACAGTCCTTTGGCGTTAGGGCTGTTAACCGGAAAATACTCGGTCACAGGGCCGTTTCCCACAGGAATTCGGGGCGTGTTGTTTCGGCAACTGTTGCCAGGAATGCGATCGCTCCTGAATTGCCTCCAGACGATCGCAACGAGTCGAGGAAAAACTCTGTCTCAAGTCGCCCTCAACTGGTGTATCTGCAAAGGAACGATTCCGATTCCCGGTGCCAAGACAATTGAGCAAGCTCAGGAAAATTTAGGTGCCCTGGGCTGGTCTTTAGAAGCAGGGGAAATTGCAGCCTTAGATCAAGCAGCCGCAGGGACGGATAAAAAAATGGTACAAAATATCTTTCAAACTAAGTAGCAATACATAATTTATTCTCTCCTTAGTTTCCAACTGTTAGAGATGGGCCTCATCCGTCCACACTAAGGATAGGGAAATCTTGCTATCCTTTCTGTGTTCCCAGGTTTGCTATGGCTGATATCCAACTTCTGTTTGTAGAGAGCGATCCCCTAATCTGTACTGCCTTTGGGCAGTTTGTTGAGCGGGAACAATTGCCCTATAACTACACCCTTGCCCCCTCCATCAGCGACGCTCAACCCCTGCTCACCCAGCAAAGCTTTGATGTGGTCCTTGTATCGATCGATGAACCGGAGAACACATTTCTTCATTTTTGGGCAGCATTAAAGCAATGCCAGATTCCGGTCATCCTTCAGATCGGAAAGGGACAGGAGGATCTGGCCCTATTTTGGATGCAACAGGGGATTCAAGATTATCTGATCAAAGATAGTGAGCAGATTTATTTCAAGTTTTTACCGCTCACTGTGCAACGGGTTCTGCGGCAGCGACAAACTCAACACACTCTCCAGAGCCTCCAGTCCCAAACAGCGCATGATAGCCTCTTGTACAAGTTGGTGTTGCACATTCGCCAATCTCTGAGCCTACAAGACACCTTGAATACGATCGTCACGGATATTTGTGAGGTTTTGGAGGTAGACCGGGCGATCGCCTATCAACTGAATCCAGAGGATGGCAGTGGGGTGATCGTGGCCGAATGTGTCAAAAACGGTTGGAATTCGATTTTGGGGCAGATCATTCGAGATGAATATTTTGCCCAAAACTTGATTGACTCCTACCGAAATGGTCGGCTGCAAGTAACCCATGATGTGCAAAATGGGCAATTAACCAACTGCCACGCCAAGCTACTGGAAAATATTCAGGTCCAGGCGATTGTTGTGGTGCCCGTAGTCTACGATAACCATCTGTGGGGATTGCTGGCGGCCCAACATTGTTCTGCTCCGCGATACTGGCAACCCCTGGAAATTGAGTTACTCCAGATGCTTTCGAATCAGATGGGGATTGCGATTCACCAGGCAGAACTCTATGAACGGATTCAGCAAGAACTGCGGGAACGCCAGCGGATGGAAAGTGCGCTCCGGGAAAGTGAAGAACGCCTCCGAGCCATTATTCAGACCAGTGCGAATGGATTGGTCGCCGTTGATCAACAGGGACAGATTTTATTGGCAAATCCTGCTGCTGAGGAGATTTTAGGACGTAGACAATCGAGTTTAATTGGTCAACATTTTGGCATTCCCAGCACGATCGACAACGATAAGTCCCAGGAAATTGAAATTCTGCAACCCGATGGGCAACACCGATTTGCCATGATGCAGACAGCAGCGATCGGCTGGGAGGCAGAAGCCGCCTATCTTATCTCATTAGCGGATGTCACAGAGCAGCAGAAAGCCCAACAAGCACTCTATCGGCTGAATCAGGAATTAGAGGCACGGGTGACCTCCCGCACCGCTGAATTGGAAGCAACTAACCACCAACTTCGCCAGGAGATTCAGGAACGGGAGCGGATTGATCAGGTTTTACGCCATACGAACCAGTTGCTGACCCTGGTAATGGACAGTATCCCCCAACGGATCTTCTGGAAAGACCGTAACTCTGTGATTGTGGGGTGTAATCGCAAATATGCCTTGGATATGGGCTGTTCCATCAGTGAGGTGTTAGGTAAAACGGTTTTTGAACTGTCGGTCAATTTAGAAAAGGCAACTGCCTATCATGCAAACGATCGCCAGGTGATGGAAACGGGCGAGGCCCAACTGCATGTTTTTGAGATCTTCCAAAAAGCGGACGGAACAGTGATGACGATCGAAATCAACAAAGTGCCGTTGCGGGATGGAATGGGCAATGTGATTGGATTGTTAGGCACCTACGAAGATGTGACAGAGCGCCACAAAGCAGAGGAAGCCCTGCGATATAGCGAAGATCGGTTTCGGATTGCCCTCAAAAATGCCCCGATCGTTGTCTTCAGTCAAGACCTCGACCTGCGCTACACCTGGATTTATAACCCGGCCCTGGGATATCAGGTTGAAGAAGTTCTTGGGAAACTGGATACGGATTTATTCATACCAGAAGATGGTCATCGCCTACAGGCGCTCAAACGGCAGGTTTTGGCAACGCGGCAGGGAATTCAGGAAGAGTTTTTCCTGCGGGATAGTCATCACCCAGAGGAGACCAAATGTTACGTCCTCACCATTGACCCACTGTACGATCGCGATGGAGCGTTGGAAGGGATCACCTGTGCCGCTCTGGACATCACAGAGCGCAGACAGATAGAGGAGCAACTGCGACAAATCAATGCAGAATTAGCCAGGGCAACACGCTTAAAAGATGAATTCCTGGCAAATATGAGCCACGAGCTACGCACGCCTCTGAACGCTATTCTGGGGCTATCCGAAGCGCTAATGGAGGATTTCTTTGGGTCTCTCAATGAGAAGCAGCACAAATTCGTCTCGACGATTGAACGGAGCGGTCGTCATTTATTAGATCTGATCAATGACATTCTCGATCTAGCCAAGATTGAAGCGGGTAAATTTGAACTGGATAAAAGTTTGTTCACCGTCAGTGGTCTATGTGAAGCCTGTCTGCCTTTTATAAAACAACAGGCGACGAAGAAAAATATTGCAATCAGTACCCATTTGCCGGAAGGTGAGATTTGCATTGAAGCAGATGAGCGTCGGTTGAAACAGGTGTTGATTAACTTGCTCACGAATGCAGTTAAGTTTACCCCTGCGGAGGGAAAGGTATTTCTCGATGTTTCCCTGGATATGCAGGAGGAAATCTTAGTTCTAAAAGTGGCGGATACGGGAATTGGCATTGCAGAAGAGGACATGGGCAAGCTATTTCAAGCCTTTTCCCAGTTGGACAGTAGCCTCTCCCGCCACCATGAAGGAACGGGCCTGGGACTGGCACTCGTCAAGCGTATTGTCGATCTGCATGGGGGCAGCATGTCTGTAGAGAGCTATCCAGGACAGGGAAGTTGTTTCACCATCAGCCTTCCTGATAGCAAGATGTGTCTGGCTCCCGTTCCGGAGCCATCGGGTCGTTCTCCTGCAAGTTCCCCATCCATTCCCGCTTCCTCCCCGGAAATTCGCCGGGAACGAACCCTTCTCTTAGCAGAAGACAATGAAGCCAATATTGAGACCCTGGTGCCTTATCTGGAGGCGATCGGCTATCGGCTAATACTTGCCTGTACAGGGGTTGAAGCGATCGAAAAGACAAAAAGTTACCACCCAGACTTGATTTTGATGGATATTCAAATGCCACAAATGGATGGGCTGGAAGCAACACGCCAAATCCGAGCCGATTCAGAACTGGCGGCAATTCCGATCATTGCCCTGACGGCCCTCGCCATGCCGGGGGATCGAGAGCGTTGTCTGGCGGCAGGGGTGAATGAGTACATGCCCAAGCCTGTGCGCTTGAAACAGTTAATCAAGCTCATTGATGGGCTGTTAGCCAATTAAGGCGATTTTTTGAAAGAGTTTACTAATGAGTTGCCCTTCAACTTCGCTCAGGGCACCGCTGGTTGAGCGAAGCCGAAACCAACAGGTAAATTCTTTGCTGGAAATCTCCTAAGTTAAGGATGCAGCCATCGACACTGCTTCAGAATGGTTCTGAAATAACACCTGATTGAGCTTTCCACTGCGGTAGCCTTCCAGATCCAGCGTCACATAGAGAAACCCATACCCTTGAAATGCAGTCACCAGGTCTGGCAGATTCGTTGTCTGGACGAACTCTTTAATTTGCTCTGGCGGTAGCTCAATTCGAGCCGTATCCCCCTCAGAACGAACTCGCAGGTTTTTAATCCCCTGTTGCCGCAGGTAATACTCGGCCCGTCCAACCCGTTGCAACTTCGCGATCGTAATCACTTCCCCATAGGGAAAGCGAGAACTGAGACAGGGTTGGGCGGGCTTATCCCACCAGGGAAGACCCAGATAACGGGCCAGTTCCCGGACTTCGGGCTTGGAAATCCCTACCTCTGCCAGGGGCGATCGGACCCCCCGTTCTTTCGCTGCCTGAATGCCGGGGCGGTAATCCCGCAGATCGTCTGCATTCACCCCATCCACTACATAAAGGTAGCCCCGTTCCAAAGCAAGGGGTTTCAGGGTATCGTGAAGTTCACTTTTACAGAAATAGCAACGGTTAACAGGGTTGCTACTGTAATTGGGATTTTCCAGTTCGTAGGTTTCCACGACTTCATGGGTAATCCCCATTTCTGCCGCCTGTACCCGTGCATCCTCCAGATCCTCCGGGAGCAGGGAAGGGGAAAACGCTGTGACTGCCAGTGCCCGATCGCCCAACACATCATAGGCAACCTTCGCCACCAACGTACTATCAATCCCTCCTGAATAGGCAATCAGGGCACGATCCATTTGGGCAAACAGGGCGGTTAATTGCCCGAATTTCTGCGCTAAGGGTTCTGATAACATGACTTCCCAGAAAACAATACTCGTCGATCGTAACAAGAATTGAGTCAGGAATTGGGGGTAGGGGATTACAAACGGGTATGGGTAAGAATTGCCCGTCGGAGGGCTTCGAACTGAATGGGCTTCGTTAGATAAGCACTGGCTCCAGCCTGTAAGCAAAGTTCCCGATCGCCCGCCATTGCCATCGCCGTCTGTATCACAATGGGAATCGATCGATAGGAGTCAAAATCACGTAGTTGGCGAATCAGGGTCAGACCATCGACTTGAGGCAGTTGAATGTCCATCAAAATCAACGTAGGGGTGAGAACTTCTAAAACCTGCCACATCTCCTGACCTTCGCGCACCCAGGTCACTTCGCAACCCAATTGGTGTAAATAGGCCAGCAGTAGAGATCCATTGAGGGGATGATCTTCAACTAACAGGATGTGACGATTGGCAGGGGATAGAGGTGAGGAGGGGACGGCTAGGGGAAGGTTTGACTGGGAGATAAAGCTGTTTTTTGCTAATAATGAGTGAGCGTCTCTCGGCGATGGGCAGGGATAGGCGGTTTGATTCCCAGGGGATGAAAAATTTTCTGAGGTGTTGGACGGGCGACGTTCCAGACTGGGAAAAGGTTGGGATAGGTTGGGCGATTGGGGGAGGACGATCGTAAATTCAGACCCTTTCCCCGGTTCCGATTTCACCTCGATCCAACCATGATGCAATTCTGCCAGCTTGCGAGTTAGCGCTAACCCTAGTCCCGTTCCTTCCTGTACGTTTTGTGTATTGCGAATTTGACCATAGGGCCGAAAAAGCTGCCGTTGCTGCTCCTGGCTGAGACCGACTCCCGTGTCCCAAACGGTAAAGCGAAACATCAGGTTCACCTGCCGCACCTGCAAGCCGACAGACCCCAGATTGGTAAATTTCAGGGCATTGGCAAGTAAGTTAAATAACATTTGTTTCAGCCGCAGAGAGTCCGCCACTAAAGGAGTCATGTCAGGCTGAATATCCATCCGCAGGGTTAACTGTTTCGCATGGGCTTTTTCCTTCACCAGGGCAATCACATTACGGCAGAGTTCTGGAATCTTGACCTGCTCCCATTGAATTTCCAGTTGATCCGCTTCAATTTTGGACAAGTCTAAAATGTCGTTGATCAAGTCTAGAAGGTGCTGCCCACTGGAACGAATGATGTGCAGATATTCCTGGTGGCGAAGATTGTCAGGGGTATAACCCTGTTCTTGTAGGAGATGGGCAAACCCCAGAATAGAACTGAGGGGAGTGCGGATTTCATGGCTGGTATTTGCGAGAAACTCACTCTTCAACCGATTGGTCCGCATGAGTTCCTGATTCTGTTGCTCTAGTTTCTGACAGTGAGGACAGCGGGCAGATACCTGACGGACCTGGTGTAGGGCGATCGCCGTTTGTTCCACAACTCGTTCAATCAATCTCCTGTGCAACGGTTGCCCCTCCTGAAACGCAGGACTCGGAACCCCAGAAAACGGGGGAAGGGCAATCAGCCATCCCATGACCCTCTCAGAATTCGCCAGTTCCCATACCAGTTGCATCTTTTCTGTTTGACCGGGAACTGATAATTGTTTCAGGGCTTCCAAATCCGTGCCTGGGAGCATTTCCCCTGGCGTGAACTGAAGCGATCGACCTGTGGGCAAACGAAGATAGGGAACAGATTGGGCCTGGGAGTTGGGAACAGGTGCGACAGTATGAATTCGACAAATGAACTCCAGGGGAGATAATCCATTCGACTCCAGGAAAGGGAAAGCCTCTGATCGCTCCTGGGGAAGGGCAATCGCCACTCCCCCGTTTCCCAACACATCTTGCAATTGGGTGGCGATTGTTTGGAGGAGGGTTGCTTCGACAGATTCTCCAGACGATCGGTTTTCCTCTGAAGCCTGAAGCACTCCAATTTGGGAAAACAAAATTTTATGAATTTGTTGATAGAGATGATTGAAAAATTTCTCTATGCGTAAATCCATTGCTAAATTCTGGTTCTGAACTGCTAAGGAGTCAGACGTTACAGCATCTAGAGCAAGGGAATTTTCTGGGACTTGATTTTCTAATTTCAGGAAAGGTGCTTTGGGTAATTCCCCACCACTTTTTTCTTCGAAAGAGGGATTTTGAATGTAGTGCATTGATGCCAGTCCACTGAAGCTGAGAGGATAATTCTCCGCAGTTAAGTCTTAAAGAGATTTCTGGGAAACAAGCTCCCCTCTGGTTTCGGCTCCGCTCAAGCAGCGTTCGTGCCCTGAGCGGAGCCGAAGGGCAACCCATCGGCAAATTCTTTTCAAGAAATCGCCTAAGGAGATCTCTAGAAAATAACTTCCCGCTGGTTTCGACTCCGCTCAACCAGCACCTGTGCCCTGAGCGTAGTCGAAGGGCAGTTCATCGGTAAATTCCTTTCAGAAAATCGCTAACAACATCTAACCTGATGGTCTGAAATGCGATACACCCAAAGGAAAAAGGATACAAAGGGTCTTGTACTTTCTCGTTAGAAACTCGTACTCATCCTACCAATAGAAGCATGGATTTACGAAAACTTTATTGGAGATGAGAAGGAGATTTAAGAAGCAGGTTGGCAGCGGATGAAAACGGCTGAAACGGATAAGTAGATGGCTTTTCGTGAATCTCCATCCGTTTCATCCGTTCCTATCTGCTGCCAACCGTTCTTCAGACTTTTCAACAATTCTCTCAATAGAACATTCGCGAAATGCCTAATCTAAATCCTCAGTCTAGATATTCACTCTAGATATTCACTCTAGATATTCCGATTCAATATTCAACGTCCGTTCGGGTTAAGTACCTGCAACTGATTTCCAGGCTAATCTCCTCCTGGGAGGGGTAGAGGTGAGTTTGATGATGAGCAGAGTAACCTGATTCAATCTGTTACTGAATGCCGATTCCCCTAACCCACCCCGGCCTACGGCCACCCCTCCAAGGAGGGGATTAAAGTCAGTGTGTTTTCCCAATCGTTATCCCGAATTCACGTTACTTAAGGTTTTTCAAAAGTCTCGTCTCGAAAGAATAAGAATCGCAACAGAAAGTAAAAAGGTGATGTAGAGCAATGCATATCCCGCATTGGCGAGTAACTCGGTAGGAGCAGGTAACACACCGTAAACGGCTAAATTTTTCAAATCTAATCGAGAGAGATCAGGCAAAGCCAGATAAATTCCTCTGGTGAGCCGTTGAATTTCCAGTTTGTCGGAAAGATTGCCTAGTGTAACTAAATCTCGGCTGAAGTGCCCAATGAGATATACGCCAAAGGAAACCAGTGTTGCCAGCAGAGAGCCAGTAAAAACACTAAACATAATGGCAACAGCAGCCAGAAGGGACAGTTCTAAAAAGATATAAATGGCTGTCACCAAAATACTGACGAGGGGATACGAAATCTGACTCCAATTTAAAGCAGCAATGTAAATGCCTGTCATGGCTGCGACCAGCACCGCCAGTACCGCAGAAAGGCCCAGATGTTTTCCTAAAACCAACTCAGTGCGGCTAATGGGCTTCGCCAATAGAACCAACAGGGTGCGTTTTTCAATTTCCTTACTCACCAATCCCGTCCCTACAAAGATTGCCACGATCAGGCTCAATGCCCCGATCGCCGCTAATCCAAAATCCAAAAAAATCTTGTCCTCTGTGGTTGCCGAAACCTCTGGTAACAGACGCAAAGCCACAACGAGCAGAAATGCGAAGAACCCAATGAGATACAGAACGCGATCGCGAATCACTTCTCGAAAAACATGACTGGCGATGGTGACGATACGGGTGGAATTCATGAACGTGGAAAATGGGGATTGGTGGAAGACCAGAAGTAACCCCTGGCTAGTACAGATTATAGCCAGTTGCCTACTAACACATAGGGTGCCCAGTAATAGGGATGGCTGTAAGTTTCACTGGCCAGCAAGAATTTCTGGGCCTGACGCAGAGACTCAGACTTACTGGTCGCTTTCTGGATCAGTTCTTGATAAAACTGCACCATCAAAGATTGGGTCGCTTCGTCACTCACATACCAGAGGGTGCCGATCGTACTTCTGGCCCCCGCCCGGACTGCTACTCCCGCAAGGCCCAGAGCCGCCCGCCGATCGCCGATGGCGGTTCGGCAAGCACTCAACACCAGCAACTCAATCGGGGCTTGCCCTGGAACGCTCCGTTCCCGGAGCAGGTCAGTGAGTTGGCGAACATTGAGGCGATCGTCCCAGGTGAGAATAAAGGTGCGGTCTGCTCTGGAGCTAAATTCTCCATGCGTTGCCAGATGAACGATGGGGGCAACGGAAATTTCTACTTGATTTCGCAGATTTTCGATGGTGAAATCATCGTTTAAGAGGGCTGTACCGGGAATTTTGCTTCTGATCTGGGTAATTTCTGTTTCAACGGAAGGCAGGGGCGTAAATCCTTGACGGGCTTCGCTCAGACCAGCGGCAAGAATTTTGAGTCGCTCTTGCTGGAGGGGTTTCACATCCAGAAGTTGTAACCCTGGAGCCAGAGCAACCCCATACTTTTCCACTAAAAATTGTTTGCCGTCATGGAGAGCGGTCATGGGCACATTTCGCATTACCCCATCCAGGACAAACACCAGGGTTTTGACCTGACTTTGTTCGATCGCACCCTCCAACGGTTGAATTAACCAGCGATAGACTCGTTGTGACAGGGGTAAGTAGTCCCGGGAAATCGGACTGGCAACCGCAATTCGCAATTCCCGGAGTGCCCGTTCTACTTCTTCTTGGGGGAGGGAAAGGGCGGTGTGGGTGAGGGGTTTCCCCGGTAGGCTGAGGATCACTTCCAGGCGATCGGGCAGGATGATCGGGTAAAGAACGGCGGCAGTGCGATCGATCTGGTCAATCTTGACTGGATTCGCATCCAGACAGGCTTGTCGGAAAAAGTCTTCCAGTTCCGCCAATTGCAGAGATTCGATCGCCAGACGAGCCTGATCGAGGTTTTCCTGGCTGACTTCTTGCTTCCCTGGTTTCAGCAACAGGCTCACCAATTCCCGGTAAATTGGCTCTACGCTATCTCGAAAGGAAAACTGCACTTCCGGGTTGATGGAAACCAGATCACTGCGGAGGGCTTTGAGGGTAGTGACGGCTTCCTGATAGGCGGCGATCGCGCCCTGAGGATTCCCCGTTGCCCGATACAAGCGCCCGGTCTGCCATTGCCAGCGGTAGGTGATGTCTTTTGCATTCACTCCCTGAGCCAGCAGTAACGCTTGCTGGGTTAACTCCTGAGCCGTGCCCCATTGTTGGGTTTGCTCATACAACCGACCCAGATTTCCTAATGCAAAGGATTCGGCTCTGGTATCCCCCAACGTTTTTGCCTGTTGGACGGCTCCGGCTGTGATCCGGGCAATGTCAGGCCATGAAGGAAGGGGGTTCTGTACCTCTGGCACCTGGCGCAAACGAGTCAGGCTTTGGGCAAAGTTAATTCGAGCATAGACCGCAGCCCGACTGGGGGGCAGGTTCAGGACCAAGGGCTGAAGGGTTGGGATCAGGGGGACAGCCTCGGCCCAGTTTCGGGTATCGAGTAACAGGCTGAGTTGGTTGAGATGGGCCTGGGTGCGGGTCAGGGGCAGCACAGCAGTGGTGGCTGCTTGTCGATAAAAATTGAGGGCTTCGGGAAAGGTTTGACGGGCCTGGGCCGTATTGCCCAGACTCAGGTTGATTTCGGCGATGACCTGGGTTGCTTTCAACTCCCTGGCGATCGTCAAACTCTGATTTAACACCGTCTGGGACTGTTGCAGATCTCCCACCACGCGCAGGGCATTTCCCAAACTGCGAAGGCCGATCGCCTTGGTCAGGGAGTTGGGTTGGCCCTGAAGTGTTTGCCCTACCTGAAGGAGTTGATCCAGGGCTTGCTGATACAGCCCCAACGTCTGTAATGCCTGGGCCTGGTTGATTTGACTGATCACCACCCCTTCCCCATCTCCAGCCTGACGGTAGGCAACGGTGGCCTGTCGCCAGCTTTCCAGGGCCGCTTCTCCCTGGCCTTGCGAGAGTTGCAATTGTCCCTGAGTATTCAAAACCCGTGCCCGGATTGGGATGGCTTCTCGATCGCTCCGGCCTTCGAGTAACCGCAAACTGGTGGTGAGGGCTGCCGTTGCAGGAGTCCACTGCCCCAATTTCTGCTGAGTGAGGGACAGGAAATTAAGGGCCAGGGCGCGATCGAGGGGCTTGTCCTGAGTCTGGTCAACGACCTGTTGCAGAACTTTGGCGGCCTCTGCAAATTGTTGATTCTGGTAAAGTTGCATTCCCTGTTCCAGCAGAGAAGCCGAAGCAGTCAGGGTAGGTTGGGCAACGGGAGCAGGGGAAACCTGGGCTACGAGGGGCTTGTGGACCCATAGCACCGTCACCAGAGCCACCAAAAACAGGACGAGTCCCAACATGGGACGACCCATCATCCTCCTGATCTGCTTTAGAACAGCAAGGGAGTGTAGACGATCGAGAAATACAATCCGTTTTCTTGCCATGTTCTGCGGTTCTCCGATACAGAAATGAAGGGAATGCCCCATTGCAACTGGGCCGTTAGATAATTGCCCTGTCTCCAGAGCAGACCAAACCCACCTGCAAACAGGGTACTGGGGTCAGGGGTGGCTCGACCTGTATTCCAGGTGGTCCCGAAATCTAGGAAGGGAGTGACCTGAAGGATGCCTTCGACTTCTGGAACCCGCAGTACCGGGATACGAACCTCCAGGGAGCCAAACGCGCCATTGTCACTTAACAAATAGTCCTGTCGGTAGCCCCGTACCGTATCTACGCCACCCAGGCTGAGTTGTTCCAAAGGCACCAGGGGGCGATCGGCGAGTTGAATGCCTGTCCGGGCCAGCACCAGGGTGTCGGGGGCCAGCAGTCGGGCGTACTGGGCCTGTCCTCGCCAGGAGAGGAAGCGGCTATCGGGGGAACTGGGGTTAACGGTGCTGCCCAGGGCATCCAGCCCTAAGCTGAACTGCGATCGGGCGGCGATCACTTCCTGACTGCCCCGCAGTAACCCTTCTTGAAAGAAGCGCAGGGCAGAAATGCGAGTTTCCCCTCGGCTATTGGCTCCGCTAGATAGGGCAAAGGGAATTCCCAGCAGGGCGGTTTCGCTCTCCTGACGGCTGAAGGTAAGGCCCACCGCAAAGTCCTGATTGGGTGTTTCGGCGATCGGCTGTCTCACACTCAACTCGTAGGATCGGGAAGCGGCTGTAATATCCAGGGCATTGAAGGGGGCTTCGATGACTCGGTTGGAGGCAGTGCGGTAGGCGAAGCGAACTGTGGTGTTATGGGGACTGACGGGCAGGGTGTAACTGGTTTCCACGCTGTCACTGCCATCGGTATTAGTGTAGTTGAAGCGAAGGGTGTCCCCCAGTCCTAAGAGGTTAATATCCGAGAGGCCGATCTGTCGTTGTTCGCTGCCCACGCTGGGCGATCGGTTATTGTCAAAGGACAGCAGCGGGCTGAAGGTCTTCGCCTCCGTAACGGCCACCCGCAGCAAACTCTGACCGGGTTTAGACCCCGTTGCCAGTTCGGTGGAAATGGTACTAATCAGGGGATTGAGTTGGAGGAGTTGCAGGGCATTCAGGAGGCGATCGACGTTCAGGGGCGCGGCTCCAGCGACCGCCAAACGGCTCTGGATATAGCCCTGATTCAGGCGACGGGTGCCACTGACTTGAATTTCCTCCAGCCTGCCTTCCAAAACCTGAATTCTGACCACGCCCCCTTCCCTGCGAAAGGTCTGATCGGCGGGAACAAAGGCTCCCGAAGTGATGTAGCCACGATCGGTATAGAGTTTCGTAATCGCACTGGCGGCCTGGAGCAATTCGGGGAAGGTCAGGGAGCGACCGACGAAGGGGGCCGTTGTCTGGGCCAGGGTTTCAGCACTGAAAATTGTGCTGCCGACGATCTCAAACCGACTGACGATAATCGTGCCAGGGATATTCAGGGGCACCTGAGGCACTGGCGGTTGCGGGGTTGTTGGCAGTTGATAGAGATTTTCAGGGGGCGGCAGGAGCGGGGGACTGGGTTGGGTCGGTCGCTCCGGGGGGAGGGGTTTGGGCAGGGGGATAGTGGCAGGGGGCGGGGTTTGGGCCAGCAAGGAACCCTGCCCGATCGTTGCGACGATCGTTCCCAACACTAGACAAGACCAGAGCCGTGGGTAGGTTAAAGGATTAACGGACATTGCATTGCGTGGGAATCAATTGGGCAGTCAGGGTCACGTCACCGTTCTCTTTGAGAATCCATCCTTGAGCGGGAACAACAGCAGTTGGCGAGGTCAGGCGTTGACTGGTGGGGCGATCGGGGAGACGGGTATCGTCAAGAACTGAATCTCCGCTAATCGCCTCGGTGGGATTGGGGGGCAAGCCCCCCCGCCCTGTCAGAATGAACCTGCTCACATTCGAACCCACCGCACACTCTTGGGAAATCAGGTTAGAGGCATCGACCGCTTCGGCTGTGAGGGCTTCCAGCCCCTTACTCGGATCAATGCCGGGAGTTGTGATTAGCACAATCCCATTCACCCCAAATTCCGAACTGGCAGTGATGTCACTCAAGCGAGTGGGGCGAGGCTGAAACCCGATCCCGAAAAGCGCCTGGGCACTGATGCGAATATTGCCCCCCCGTCCCGTAAAGGCATTAGCACTGATATTACTGTCTTCAAAAGGGGGAGCGACCAGAAAGCGGGTGGCGATCGTCACGTTTCCCCCATTCCCATTACTCTGAGCGACCCCTGCCGTTGCTGAGACATTGCTGCCATTGCGTAACAAAATCAAATCATTGACAGACAGGGTAATATTCCCGCCATCCGCGCTATTACTCACTGCCGAGAGAGAAGCATTATCGAGCAACAGAGATCCGGCTTGAAGGCTGATACTTCCGCCCAATCCGGTTCCCAAACTGCCTACGGAAATCGTCGCCCCATCCCGCAGTTCCACAAGGCGCGGATCAATCAAAATACTTCCTCCCGGCCCTGTCGAGGTTTCTGTAGCATTCGCAAAGATTCCGGTGCCCTGTCCGGTCAGGAAGATGCGATCGACCACATTCAGCACTACATTCCCCGCTGCTCCCGGCCCGGAGGTCGTCGTGACGAATCGCCCAGCGCTGCTACCCGTCAAGGTCGTGGCATTCACTGTAATCGTGCCCCCACTCCCTGGCCCTGTGGTACTGGTGTTGATCGTTCCCGTGCTGTCTACGTTAAAGGTATTTGCGGTGACGGTGATGGTTCCCCCCGGCCCCGTGCCTGTCGTTGAGGCGTTTAACTCCGCTCCATCCGTGAGTTGAAAGGTTCCGGTGGTGAGGT
>JANRKG010000483.1:0-3046 GCA_033763635.1 Leptolyngbyaceae cyanobacterium bins.59 | reverse complement strand
AACGCTTAACCCCACCATCCGAGATAAACCGATGTGGGAAAACACCTTTATCCTCACAGACTCGAATCAGTAACAACCGGATGAATACGACATATGCTGCTTGCAAAGCAAATTCATCCTGTCGTTGAGCTTCTTCTAACCCTCCTAACATGGTTTCCTGCACTAAAGCAGTCCAAACCGTGTAGTCATCATGCACCCGAATGTCTAGCTGATAGGTCTGCCGGAGAGTTGCCTGTCGTTGATGCCAGGTAAACACCTTCTCAACGTAGGGTTTGAGCGCATCATTGAGCGGCGTATATCCTCCCTCTAACGTTGATGGTGCCCTGGGTGATTTTGCCTGATTCGCATATTTTCGTTGAAATGCCTGAGTTAAAATTGCCAAAATTTCAGCAAATAGCTCTTTGGGGCTGACGTAGGCTCTAGCGTCCTGTTCCAGTCGCAAGAAGATTGATTCGATCTCGCCTCGGTCGGTAGCACTCAAATCAACCAAGCTCTGAATCGGATTCAGGCTAGTTAAAACCCGATCTCGCAATCGCTGAATTTCTTGAGTTGCCGTCTCTACTGCATCATCAGTAATCCGGTTTGCCTTATCCTGATATTCTGCATAACGAGTTAAATGATTTGCCAGCAATCGTCTAGCATTGCGCTGAAGTTCAAACACAAGTGACTGCAACGCTTCCACCAATACAGGTTCATTGCCGCTCTCATCTCCTAAAGGCAATGCCTGCCGTTGCCATGCTTCCTCATCCAGTGCCAGATCTGCTTCTAATCGTTGCAGACTGGTGAAAGCTTCTTTACGAAATAGATCAAATAAATCATGGAGTGCCTGGTTTATTCCATCTGATAAGGTCGGTGCTCCTCCTTGATCCCATTCCTGAATCGCTGCTGAAATATCAAGATCAATAAGGCGTTGGGGGTTGTCAGGATCATCAAATTTCCATGCCGTTAACTGCTTACCATTCATCAACCAGCCCAACCGCACCCCCCTCATATAGCCTCTAAGTTGAGAGAGATGGCTATTGGGATCATTTAAATCGAGAGTCAGCGACAGAGATGTACTCTTGTCCTCCACAATGAAGCAAGTCCCATACACGGGATCAGTGGGAGCAAAGTCAGGACGATCGCCCAAATGTTGCTGGTTATAAACTCGTTCTCCAGCCTCAAAGCCCAGCAAACCCAAAAGGGGACTGGTGATCGCCGTATCAACAATTGATGCCTCGTCTCCGCTCCGTTGAGCATCTGAGCGATTCAGATAACCCAGAAAATCAGCACCGCGAAAACTTCTTTGGGTAAAAATGCCAAAGAATGCAGTCAAAAATTCGTCGAAGGTCGTTGGATGAGTCATAGCCTGTCGATTATAACCAGGCATCGTAAACACGCATCACAAGGAAAATAATTTTTTAGGGGTTTCCAGTTCCGCACTAGATGACCTAGCATCCTACCGATAACTCAACGGCTATGCCCTCACTGATAACTTGAGGCAGCATAACTATTATTTAGACTGAGATCTGGTTTTTTAGTCGGCCTAAAGACCCTGAAGGGGTAATTAGACTAAAATTTATCTGTCTAATTACCCAAAACGGGGAGTTATGCCGATTTAAATCTGTCTATTCACTTCAAATAGAGTAGATAGACTGAATTTTGATCTGTCTACTTACCCCAAATAGGGTATATAGGCTGATCTTGACTTGGATAGTAGCTTCATTGAGGGGGGTTAGACACTGGCCTTACAAAATCTTCACAGCAGCAAAATAGCTTGTCGTTATGCAAGATCTAGATCAAAGCGATGTAAATTGAACTTAAAATAAATTTACACTTTCACAATCTCGATCGACCCTATGGCCCTCCAACCCGGTGACCCCGCCCCCGACTTTACCCTGACCGACACCGACGGCAACACCGTCCGCTTGGCCGATCTTTTAGGTAAGCGAGTGGTGCTCTATTTTTATCCCCGTGACAACACGCCCGGTTGCAACAAGGAAGCTTGCGCCTTTCGGGATGCCTATGCTGATTTTCAGAACAAAGACGTGGTGGTTTTGGGGGTCAGCACCGACGATGCCAAGTCCCATGCCAAGTTTGTTAAAAAATTCCAACTGCCCTTTCCCCTGCTCTGTGATCCAGAAGGTCAAGTCGCCACCGCCTACGAAAGCTATGGCCTAAAAAAGTTCATGGGCAAGGAATTCATGGGCGTTTTTCGCAACACGTTTGTGATTGGGCCGGATGGTCGCCTTGAGAAAATCTATCGCAAGGTGAAACCAGAGACCCATGCAGCAGAAGTGCTGGCTGAGTTGTAAAGGGTAAGGAATAAGGAGAGCATGGCGAATGGCCTACAGTGATTTCAACCTTGCTAAGGTGCGAGAGGCATTTGGACTTGTGATCCATGAACCTGTCGATCTATTTGCCAAGGTATCTTCATTGCCCCCTAGCGATAGCCTGAGCCAGTTAATTCGGGAGAACTTGCCCTTTGCCACCGCTAGTAATACGGAAAAGGCTCGATCGGAATTGCTCATCGCCCCTACTTTGTTAGAAGTGCGGCGTCGATTCAAATTGGGATTCTTTTCCGGAGTTGACTTCAGCGTTGATCCAGCTCAAGGGCTGAATGGTTACTGTGATTACCTGCTGACGGCCTCAATGGAACTCTACGAAATTCGTCGCCCTGTCGTCACCCTGGTAGAAGCCAAGAACGAGAATATCAAAGCTGGCCTAGGACAATGTATTGCCGAAATGGTGGCTGCCCAGTTATTCAACCAACAAACAGGAGAAGCCCCTTGCCCGATCTACGGTTGTGTCACTACCGGTACAGATTGGAAGTTTTTACACCTGGATGGGCACCACTGCCAAATCGATCAACGGGATTATTTCATCGTAGAAATGCCTAGCATTCTGGGCATCTTAGCTGCGCCCTTTGTCGATCGTTCTGAGTACAAATCCTTTAGTTGATTAGGATGCGATCGTAACCACCTTGCTATATTCCTCTTGGTGTGCTTGAACCGCATCCCAAATATCCACTTTTTGCTGGAGATTGAGCCAGAGTTGGGGGCCATTT
>JANRKG010000482.1:0-16289 GCA_033763635.1 Leptolyngbyaceae cyanobacterium bins.59 | reverse complement strand
ACTTCCTGCCACCGTGCGGAAAGCCATCTATCTGGATAGTGATGTGATTGTGATGGCGGACATCGAAGAACTTTGGAATCAAGAGATTGAAAGTTACGATATGCTGGCAGTCCAGGATGCCTTCATTCCCTACTTCTCTTCACCCAAAGGGTTTCAAAACTATCAGCAATTGGGATTTCCAGCAGACCGAAAATACTTTAATGCGGGGGTTTTGGTCTTGAATTTAGATCGCTGGCGATCGAGCGATCTCACTTCCAAAATTCTCCACTTTGTCACAACCCACGCCGACCGGATTTCCTGGCATGACCAGGATGGATTAAATGCGATCGTCCAGAACATCGGTGAACTGGACCCTCGCTGGAACCAACAGATCCGCATGTATGGGGAGTCCTTTTCCCAACAGATGGATCGGAAAAGTTACGAAGAAGTGATCGCAAATCCCTATATCATCCACTACCTGTCTAAAGACAAGCCCTGGAAGTGGAAATGTACTCATCCGAAACGAAATCTCTTCTTCCACTATCTCAAACTAACGGCTTGGGCAGACTGGCGATTGCCCTGGTGGCAAGTTGGGCTTCAGGTTATCAGGCAAATTTCCCATTACGTCCGGCAAGGGCGATGGGATGTCAGGCAATGGTTCAAATGATGGGTCTGGTTATTGTGAAGTGATCTCCTGTGCCATTAACGCAGCTTCGTACCGTTGCCCTGCGGTTTCCCAGGTGTAATCGCTTTCAATGAGCGATCGGCCATTGAGAGAGAGGGTTGCCCGCAACTCCGGGTCAGCAAACAGGCGATCGATCGCAGTTACATACTCCTCAACCGTACTGGCCCGAAGTGCGCGGAGGGGAACCCCTGGCCCATCAACCGCCAGCCCTTCCAGCCCCCGATCGCTGGCAATGACCGGAACTCCCGCCGCCATCGCTTCTAACGTTTTGTTCTTAATCCCATACCCTGTTCGCATGGGCACCATACAGATCGTCGCCCGGTGGAGATACTCTGCCATTGAAGGCACTTGTCCCGTAACCGTGACTCCCGGCTGTTGGTTAAAGGCCTGGATCTCCGGAATGGGCCGTGCCCCCACCAGGAACAACTCTGTATCAGGATAGCGCTGGCGTACGGCGGGAAAGATCTCTAGCGTCAGAAACCTTACGGCATCAATATTCGCCACATTATCCATCGCTCCCACAAATACCAGACGGTGCCCACCAGGATCTCCCAAGCGACAGGGAAACCGTTCTAAATCAACCCCATTGGGAATCACCGCGATCGATCCATCGGGGCGGAAGGTTTGCATTTGCTGACGGTCTTCCTCCGTCGTCACTACCAGTTGGGAAAACTTAGCCGTGTAACGTTGCTCATATCGGTAAAGCAGGGGCAGGTTAATGCGATCACGGAGGGTATTTTCAGAGGTTCCCGATGCAAGCTGATCTCGGCAGGAGCCATAGACAGAACTATGGATGTTCACAACGGTACGAACCTTCTCCTGAAACGGAGGCCGGACATAAATCTCATTAATGCTATGTTCGCAGGTAATCACCTCACACTCTCCCTGGCTGACCAGTTGATCGACTTGCGCTTGAATAAGCGGGGAATAAAGGTGCAGGACGTTCTGGGGCGTTGCCTGGGCAAGAGAGGTCCCAAATCGGCGCAGTTTGTTGATCCAACCCGATGAAACCGAAGTGGGGCGCGGGAAGACCATGAGTTTAGAAACCGTATCTTGCAGAGCCTCGACCTCCTGATCCGTGACATCCGGCGATCGTTGGGTGATCAGGGTAATGGAATGACGTTCGCTCAGGTATTTCAAGAGATTAAACGTTCTGACCTGAGTGCCCCCACGAGTGGGTGGATAGGGAAATGTCGAGGAAAGCATCAGGATATTCATCTTAATCTCACGAATCGGTGATCAAAGATTCCACGAAAAGGGGAAGGCTCAGGAATAGCAAGTCTCAGAACTGAGACTTCAGATGTGTGCTTCTATATTAATGGACAGAAGAGCAGTGCCCACTCAAGCAGCCATTAGAAGCGTGTAAAAGTGTGCAAAGCCTTTCCCGGTAGGGTTGCTGTGATTAGGAAATCGAAACAATGCCCAAAGTCAGTGTGTGTATTCCCACTTATAACCGAGTGCAATTGTTACCCTACGCGATCGAAAGTGTCCTACACCAGACGCTAACCGATCTTGAAGTGATTGTGTGTGATGACGGGTCTACCGATGGGACTGCGGAACGCATGGCCCAGGTCCAGGACGATCGCGTTCGCTATATCCGCCATCCCCAAAACATTGGGAAGAGTAACAACATGCGATCGGGCTTTGATGCGGCGACTGGGGAGTATTTCATCAAGTTCGATGATGATGATCGGCTGACCCCGGAGTTTCTGGCCCACACTGTTGCCATTCTCGACAGCGACCCCACCCTGGATTTTGTCAGCACGGACCACTGGATCATCAACCTCGACAATCTGAGGGACGAAACCCAGACCCGCGAGAACTCCGAAAAGTGGGGCCGAACCGATTTGCCGCAGGGACCGATCGCGAATTTGTTAGAACTTGCATTCGTCCAGCAACCTATGCAGATCGGAGCAACCTTATTTCGGCGATCGACCCTTCAAGAGATGGGGTTTCTGCTGCCGAATCTCCAAAACTGTGAAGACAATGATTTGTTTGTGCGGTTAGCTCTGGCAGAGAAGCGGGGGTACTACCTACCAGAGCTACTCATGGAGTATCGAGTGCATCCAGAGCAGCGCGGGCTAAATCGGGACATTCGCTACCTGGGGGATAAGGTGCAATATCTGGAGCGCTATCAGTTTGAATCACCCCATCTAGAAGCAATTCGACGGGGAAGGCTTCAGGATACTCAATTCCGGTTGGGGATGCGGTTGATTGAGAAAGGAGAGGATGACAAAGGGCGAGAGTTACTTTGGGCGCATCGATCGTTCTCCCCCAAATCCGCCTGGGTCGGGCTGGCCCTTTCCTTTGTTCCCAAACCGTTTCGGTCTCAAGCCTTTGCGATCGTGCGTCAGGCAAAAAAGGACTAAAATTTCGCACTTGCCCAGATCATCAAGACCAATTTCTTTGGTAAGGGACTGGGCAAGCAAACGAAATTTTAAAAACGGCCTTCCAACGCAGGAACGCAGCGTTCACATAGCAACGGATGTCCCTCTAATTTCCCGACGAACAGGGAATAGTTCCAGCACCGATCGCACTTCTCACCCTCCGCCTTTACCACTCCAATCCCCAAAGTGTCTGTTTGGAATTGATACTTGACCTCTGCTAGCGCTGTTGAAGAATCCAGAAGTTCCACTTGAGACACAATGAACAGGTAGCGCGCCTCATCAATCCGATTCCCCGACAGACTATCCGTTGGGTTCATCGCCTGAAGTATCTGCTGCAAACCATCATCTGCGACATAGAGCAACACCTTGGCTTCCAGAGACGATCCGATCGCCTTCTCCGTCCGGGCCTGTTCCAAGACCCGATTCACCTCAGACCGGATATCTCGGAGGGTTTGCCACTTCTGGGCGAGTTCAGGAGCCTGCCAGCGGTCTTCCAGTTGCACCCAACCCGCCTGAAACACAGATTTGTAGGGGGTTCTGTAAGGAAGGAACTGCCAGATATCCTCCGCCATGTGACACATGACAGGAGCAATCGATCGGGCCAGATTTTCCAGCACGATCCACATCACCGTCTGACAACTGCGGCGACGCAGGGCATCAGGCGCACTAATGTAAAGCCGATCCTTCGCGATATCCAGATAGAAGTTCGACAACTCCACAACACAGAAATTTTGGACCGTCTGGAAAAACCGGAAGAACTGGAACGACTCAAACGCATCCGTCACTTCCGTAAACACCGCATGGGTCCGGTGCAGCATGTAGCGATCCAATTCGGGCAATTCTTCATAGGGCACGGCATCCGTTTCGGGATTAAAGTCGTGCAGGTTCCCCAGCAGGAAACGGGCCGTGTTGCGGATCTTGCGATAGATATCCGAGAGTTGCCGCAGGATATTCTTCCCAACGGACACATCAGACGAGTAATCGACCGAAGACACCCAGAGGCGGAGGACATCAGCCCCATAGGGTGGCTCCTCCTTCTGGTTCTTGCCCCCCTCAATCACGATGGCTGGATCAACCACATTCCCCAGGGACTTACTCATCTTGCGGCCCTGCTCATCCAGCACAAAGCCGTGGGTTAACACGGTGCGGTAGGGCGCTTCCCCATTCACCGCCACACTGGTCAACAAACTAGACTGGAACCAACCCCGGTGCTGGTCCGATCCTTCCAGGTAAACATCCACCGGATACTGCAAGCCCCGCCGCTTGATTACCGCTGCCCAGGAAGACCCCGAATCGAACCAGACATCCATCGTGTCCGTGCCCTTCCGGTACGATCGTCCATTGCTGCGGTACGGCTCTGGCAAGAGTTCCGCAACCGAAAGTTCCCACCAGGTATCCGACCCGTGCTGGGCCACCAGATCCCGCACATGGGCGATCGTTTCCTGGGTGAGCAGGGGTTCCCCCGTTTCCTCGTCGTAAAACACCGGAATCGGGACTCCCCAACTGCGCTGCCGGGAGATACACCAATCAGAGCGCTCCGCCACCATCGATGTGATGCGATTCTCGCCCTGAGCCGGAATCCAACGAACAGAGGCGATCGCCTCTAATGCCTCCTCCCGGAACCCTTCGACCGAGGCAAACCATTGTTCCGTCGCCCGGAAGATCGTCGGCTTTTTGGTCCGCCAGTCATAGGGATACTTGTGGGAATAGGGTTCTTCTTTTAACAGTGCCCCTGCCTGGGCCAGGGCTTCCACCACCGCACCATTGCCTTCACCCAGGACATTCATCCCCACAAATGGCCCCGCTTCTTCGGTAAAGTTCCCGTCCCCATCCACAGGAGCGAAGATGGGCAACCCATAGCGCTGTCCTACCAGATAGTCTTCCTGTCCGTGACCGGGGGCCGTATGCACTAACCCCGTCCCGGATTCCGTCGTCACGTAATCCCCGCCAATGACGATTTCACTGTCGCGATCGAATAGGGGATGGCGATAGGTGCAATGTTCTAACAGCCGACCCATCACACTGGCCTGGGAAGTCAGGGTTGTGCCCCAGAGTTCAGAGAGGCGATCGATCAAATCCTTCGCAACGATCAGATACCGGAAGGGAACGGCTTTGAAGTCTTCTCCCACCTCAACGATCGAATACACCAGATTCGGATTGACACTGATTGCCAGGTTCGCAGGAATCGTCCAGGGAGTCGTCGTCCAGATAGCGACTCCCAATTCCCCCAGGAAGGGATCAAGGGCAGCGATCAGGGGACCGGACGGGGTGCGAACCTCGAAGGCGGCATAGATACTGCGGGAAACGTGACCTTCTGGATATTCCAACTCTGCTTCTGCAAGGGCCGTCTTCGAACTGGGACTCCAATGGACAGGTTTCAAGCCTCGATAGATATGCCCCTTCAAAACCATTTGCCCAAACACCTCAATCTGGGCCGCTTCATACTCTGGCCTTAGCGTGAGATAGGGATCTTCCCAATCTCCCCAGACCCCGTAGCGTTTGAAACTTTGTCGCTGGTCATCCACCGTTTGCAAGGCAAAGTCCCGTGCTTTGTGACGCAGGTCCAGAGGGGTCAGGTTCTTCCGCTCCTCTGGTTTGAGGGTTTGTAAAACTTTGAGTTCGATCGGCAGCCCGTGACAATCCCATCCCGGCACATACCGAACCTTCCGCCCCTTCAACAGATGGTACTTATTGATCACGTCCTTCAATGTTTTGTTGAGGGCGTGACCAATGTGCAGCGAACCATTGGCATAGGGAGGGCCATCGTGCAGAATAAATGGCTCCCCCGGATTTTCCTGTGACAGATGCTCATAAATCTGATTTTCCACCCAAAACTGTTGAATTTCAGGCTCCCGCTTCACGGCATTAGCCCGCATTTCAAAGTTCGTTTGAGGCAGATTGACGGTGTTTTTGTAAGTTCCTGATTCTGTCACAGTGCGTCCAGTCTGAAGGATAGAAATATGAAGTCAATTAAACCATTATCCTCCAGAACTTTACCCAGCTTCAAGCTCTGATCGGGCGAACCCGTCACGTTCTTGACTGGGACGAATAATCTGCCAGGGTAGGTCGTCGGCGAGAGTTGGGAAAGAGGTCTTGAAAGAGCGATCGCTCAGAACTTTGAGGACTAGAAACTCGGTGCCCCCAAAGGGTTTCAAAGAAAAAGAAAGATACGCCAACAAACCCCTGCTTGCGGGCTTCCTCCACCTGTCGCCGCACCTGCTCACTGGCAATCGGCTTATTCTTTAACCCTGTCAGAATTCCGATCCCCGTTGGGATGTGTTTTCTGGCAGCTTGCACTTCAGGCCGTTGTAATTCCGTTCGAAAGCGCTCAAAGTCATTCCGATACACCTGAATGATCAGTTCTTCAATCAGCCCTTGCCGCTCCCAGGTTTGCCAGTCCGCCAGTGCTTGATGGTAGGAAAAGTCTTGAGGATTGGGAGCGAGGGCAATCAGGACATTGGGCTTCCGAGCCTTCACCGCTCGAAACACTCGCGTTAGGAACTGAGTGAGTTGATCTGCCCGCCAACGCTTCCATTCAGCATCTTTAAAGTCACTTGGGGGAGCTTTTCCGGCGTGCGATCGTCGGTACAAATCCTGAGTCAAGACATCGTAGCCAAATTCCACAGGCAACCCAAAATGGTCGTCAAACTGAATCCCATCCACATCGTAGCGGGTGACAATTTCCAGAATCAGATCCAGCATGAACTGCTGCACTTGTGGGTGGTAGGGGTTCAACCAGACACGGGGATGGGTGCCTTCCATCCAGATCTGGGAGCCGTCTGATCGCTGAGTTAACCAATCGGGGTGACGACGGGCCAGATCCGAGTCGGCGGGAGCCATAAACCCAAACTCAAACCAGGGAATCACCCCCATCTGCAACTGATGCCCCTGTCGCACTATTTCCTGCAACATGTCCCGCCGTTGCAGACCGGGAGCAGGATCGAGCGATCGGCCAAAGGTTCGTTGGGCGACAGGGCTGGGATAGAGCGTATACCCCCAATTCCACACCGTCGGGTAGACCGTATTAAAATTAAGACGTTTGAGCTTTTGTAAGCCTTCACTCAACTTGCTGCGAGAGAACAGTACCTCGCTGTCGATATTCGTCAGCCAGACCCCCCGCAGTTCCCCTGAAGGCTGGGGTCGTCTACGAACAGTGGCGATCGCAGGATGCACCAAAACCAACACAAGAACGAGCAGAAAGGCCAAAAAGAAGAGTAGGAATCGTCGCCTGAGCGACCCATGAAAAAGTTTCATAAAATTGATGGACGACATTGGAGATAGAGGGTTCCACATAAAAGCGATGATGACTTACGAGTTCCATGAATTCCAAGCCTGAGCAACCCCGGAGATATGATGCGGTCCTGGGGGGCACACAGCCTGGGGCGATCGGTGGTTTGGTGTTGGGAGGTCTGGAGGGAGTCCGCCAGCGACTCACCTTGCCCGACGAAGACCAACGGGTCCAGGCATTACAGGATGCCTTGAAATATGGGCGATCGGGCCTGTCGCTCGTGATCAAAGGGTTGCAGGATGAGTCTTTGCTGGTTCAGAAGACAGCTTTTGTCTTGCTCCGTCATCGCAAGGATGCTGAAATCCGTAAGGCTTTACAAGGATTTAACTTCTACCGATTTTTTGGGTGTCTACGAACGCTCAAGGGCGGGCAACAAACTGCGATTAGCCCGGATGGAGAGACGATCGCCCTTCTGAACAAAAGTATCAAAGTGTATGACCATCCCAGCGGGGAACTCCTCTACTCAATGCCTCACCATCCGGGAGGATGGGAGTTATTTATTCTCAGTAATGAAGCCCAATTTTTCATTCGTAGCACCGCTGGAGATCAACATCGCCTTGAGGTCTGGCAGCAGGCTGAACTGCTCCACACGCTGTATGGACATGGGGCCGCAATTCGTTCTCTAGCCTTAAGTGGCGATCAGCGAACCCTGGCGAGTGGAGGAGACGACGGCACGATTAAGCTCTGGAGTGTGCGATCGGGGAAAACCCTCTGGACCATCGATAAATCCCTCGCGCAGGGAACCCACACAGGGCCAGTGTTGGGCTTGGCATTTAGCCCAGATCATAAAACGCTCGTGAGTCATGGAGCCGATGGCAAAGTGAAGCTCTGGGATCTTGAAAGTCGCGATCGTCCCCGGTTGCTGCAAGTGCGGGGGCTGCGGTTCCTCACCATTAGTACCGAAGGACTCTTAGCAGGGGTCGATTGGGAAGGGAAGGTGCGCCTCTGGCATTTAGCAAGCGGCACCTTTTTGCAACTGCTCGATCGCCGCTTCTACGATTGTTATCTAGCATTCAGCCCTAGCGGACGAACCTTAGCGATTGCCAGTTCCTTAAGCATTTACCTCTATGATTTGCGGACTGGGAAGCCCAGCTGTACGCTGTTGGGTCATGAGCGAGCGATCGATGGTCTGAGATTTAACAGCACTGGAGAATGGCTAGTTAGCAGTAGTCAGGACAAAAAAATCAAGATTTGGGGTGTACCGTAAAGCCGTTGCAGTAGAACACCCAATTAAGGTGCCGTAGGAGCAGGAGCGCCTTCCTGAACAGGAGGGGCAGGGGGAACATCTGGAACAGTAGCGGGGGGAGGTTCTGGGGTGCTGGGGGGTAAAGGCTCGATCGGAGCAGTCGGAGGAAGGGGGTCAACTGGGGGTAACGACTCCGGAGACGCAGGAGCAGAAATGGGAACAGACTCAGCCGCTGGAAGTGGACTGGCTTTAAGTTCAGGTTTGGGTTCGGGATTAGAAGCCTCAACTTGCCGTCTGGAACGCGAAGCAGGAATGGGATTGGGTTCGGCAGGGGAAACAGACTCAGGCGCTTCCACCTCGCGACGAACGGAGGGGGCGAGCGGTTCAGAGGACTCAATTAGAGTTTGGGCAGGGGATGATGCTTCCGCTGGCACGGTTCCCGGCCAGTTATCCCGTGCTGGGAAGCTTTGCTCTGGATTCAGGAGGGCAGGGCCAGTTCCGGTCGCAACACTGAATCGGACAGCAAATCCGGCCCCTGCCCCAAGGGCGATCGCGACCAACGAAGTCAAGACCAGGGCACGGGGGAGTCGGCCTTTCCCCTTGTGAGAGGCACGATCGCTCACTTTCTGAACAGAACCATTCGCTTGAGGCGCGATCATCTGGGTTTTAACCGTCCCCACCATTGTTTCCTGTGGCAGGAGAGCCAGCCAATCTGAGATACGGCTAATACGAGGATCAGGCCCAAGGGCCAACCCCCGGAGCAGTGCTTGTTCCGTTTGAGGAGAAAGACCGGGATGGAACTGACGCAAACGGGCCAGGAGATAAGCAGGATCACGGCTTGAGGTTAGAACAGGCCCCTCCTCTTGCGGGGCGGGAATGAGGGGAGGCTGTCCCATCAGCAAGTAGTAGAGGGTTGCAGCCAATCCATACACATCCATCATTGAACCCCGATCGCCTGGTAATGCATACGGCCCCGCAGCCACATACCCAACTTGATCCCCAATGGTGCCCAGGTTCGTGACGACGATGCGATCGGGCTGTAGGCACCGAATCAGGTTACGAGGTTGGACATCTTGATGGACCAAATGATTTTGGTGCAACAATTCCAGAGCCGCTCCAGCTTGACGAAGATAGTCCAGAGCCATTGTTTCAGGGAGCGGTCCCGTCGCAGCGACCACTGCCTCTAAGCTCTGCCCCTGCACCTCTTCCATGACCAGCAGGGCCATGCCTTCTTCTTCGAAGAGTTCGATCGTCTCCACAAGATTGGGATGCCGACACTGGAGCAAGCGCTGGCCTGTTGTGACAAACTGCTGCTGTAATCGGGTGAATTCGGGATGCGTCTTCAAGGTTTCATGGAGCATTTTGATCACGACTGGAGACCCTCCGGGGGTCTGAGTTGCCCGGTACGTGATGCTTAACTTGCGCTGGCCCAGCACTGGTCCCAGACTGTACTTACCGTTTTGCAGCGGTCTGCCTGTCGTGAATCCCATCTAACCCTGTCCATACTTCTTAATCATGCTACTCCTTTAGGAAAGGTTAAGGGGATAGTGCTGGCCTAAAAATGCTTCCGCTTCCGCCCGATCGCGTATTTTTCCATCGAGAGTCTCTTGCAACAGATCATCCAAAATTTGCTTAAAATGCCGTCCTGGTTTGTAGCCCAACTGTTTCAGATCATTCCCATCGATCGGAGCCTTCATCCGGGACCAGACCGTGAGATAACGCCAAAGCAGTTTTCTTGTGCTTCCAGAAGTCTGTACGGCAACGAGAACCAGCGTTAACAACGGATAGGGCTTTAACGCTTCTACAATCTGGCTGGGGTTTGCGGGTTCCACCAATCGTTGCTCGATATCCCGTCGATGATCCTCCAACTGTTCCAACTGTTCAACGTCCTCGATCGGCAATTGCAAATTTCGAGCAATCCGACCAGGGGCAGGGCTGGGTAAGGAGGCTAGTATGATTTCCAAAACTGTCTGCCAGGGAGGTAGGGAGGGTTCTACCACAGGATGCTGAAGCAGCCGACTGGCGAGTTTAAGTTGATGCCACAGGGAACGATCGAGAGTCAAGTCCTTGTGAATACACTGCAAGGCTCCCAGATCTGAAAGGAGAGTGAGGGCCGATCGCCAATAGGGAGCCTGCAAAATGTACTTGAGTTCGGCCTTCAACCGAGTTTGCAGGGCCGGAGCACGATCATTCTCATCCTGGACCCGCTCATAAATCCCACTCTCGATCGCATGGCGAATATACCCCTCGGTTTGCGGTTCGATCCGAAAGCCCAACCGCACCGCAAACCGCACTGCCCGGAAGATGCGCGTTGGGTCTTCAATAAAACTATTGGCATGGAGAACCCGAATCTGCCGTGCCTGTAAGTCCAGGGTTCCGCCAAAGAAATCCAACAGTTCCCCCGCTCGCGGGTTCGTCAGGCGAATCGCCATCGCGTTAATTGTAAAGTCCCGCCGATAGAGATCCTGCTGGATAGAACTTGCCTCAACTTCAGGATTGGCAGCAGGATAGGGATAAAACTCGGTGCGGGCAGTGGCAAAGTCAATCCAGAGGGAGTCCAAAATGGGATGGTGGTGCCAGAGCAGGGCAGCAGTTTGGAACTGGCCGTAGACCTGTAACCGAGCTTCTGAATGCGTTTCACAGAGCGATCGAGCCAGATCAACCCCCGCCCCTTCCCGTAGCGCCCGGTAAAACCCATCCACGACTAAATCAATATCACTCAGGAGGAGGGGCTGATCCGCATCTGCCAATAGCAAATCCCGCACGGCTCCCCCAACCAGATAAAGATGCCAACCCTCCTGTTCGGCTCGTTGGGCGGCTCCTGCCAATAGTTCCCAGAGTTCGGGAAGGAGTCGTTCTTGCAGGGAGGTCAGAGGCAGGGGACAGAAGGCATTTGGGAGACGATCGGGACGGGGGCCAACCGTTCGCCCCCGATGCAGTTGCCGCAGGACATCCGTTCGAGTCACAATCCCCACCAGTTGCCCCTGATCCAGCACGGGCAATCGTCCGATGTCATACACCACCATGAGGGATTCGATTTCGGGCAAGGGAGTTTCGGGGGTGATGGTGCGTAACTGAGTCGTCATATACCCCCGCACGGGAGCATGTCCAAACCGATGGCGCAGGGCAATATCCAGATCGCGACGGGAGATAATTCCCACCAACTGTCCCTCAGCATCCACCACTGATAAGCCAGAGTGACCGTAGCGCAACAGAATCCGGTGGGCCTCGTCGATTGGCGTTTCGGGTCGGATGGTCCGCACGGGGGAGGACATGAGTTCACGGGCCGTCGGGGGTTGGGGAATCTGGGCTTTGAACTGATCCAGCAATCGGCGAACTACGGCTTCCGGGTCCATTCCTCGTAGGGTCGCTGCGGCAGCACGGGGATGGCCTCCGCCGCCCAGAGGGCGCAACAGTTCTCCCCAATTGGTATCAGGAATGCGCGATCGGGCAATCAATATCAATTTAGATTCCCCATCATTGCCGGGATGTTGGGCCACCAGCAACAAGGCATCACTATTTGTGAGATCAACCAACTTACTTGCCAGGGCTGAAAGTCCCTGAATATGGGAGGGAAGGTGCAGAACGACCCACGAAAGCATCTGGTGATGCACTGTTTCCGTTTGCAGACTGTTCAGCGCGATCGCCATCCACTCCTGAAGCACGGGGGAAAGGCCAGGGTCCACATACTCGCCGATCGCTTCCTGAATTGCCCCCTGTCCCATCAACCAAGCCAGAGCCAGAGCATCCCGGAAGGTGGCATGCTCAAAGGTTAAAGACCCTGTATCAACATGGATGCCTAGAGCCATCACGGTCGCTTCCGGTGCCGAAATAGCCACTTGAGCCGCTTGCAGTTGTTCGACGATCAGGGTTGTCGTGGCTCCGATGTCTTCCACAACGACCTGATGGGTCGGAATATCTCGTGCTTCTTCGATGTGATGGTCATATACAGTAACCTCAATCCCAGGCAGATCTAACCACTCGGCTGCGACTCCCAAACGATAGCGCCTTTGAGTATCCACCACCGTCAGGGAACGAATTTGCTCTTGATTGACCGAGCGCCGCTCAATCAAGGCATACTCATCCCGGTGAAGAGCTAAAAATTGCTGCACCGTTGGATGAGATCCCCCGGTCAAAACAATCCGGCTACCAGGATGCAACAGGGTCAGCCCAACCGCAGCTCCTAACGTATCGAAATCAGCGGTGGTGTGGCAGAGGATGAGGTCCATAGGAAAGCAGAGGGGAGAGGGCAGAAGGAACGTTTTAAACATTCTGTCTCTACCTTTTACCTTACAAGGGACTCAAGCCCCTCCATCATTCCAACTTCCGCCCTCTGCCTCTTCTTTCCTTCTGACCTCTGCCTCCTACCCTCTGCCTTCTTCTAATCCCTTGTCCGTGTGCACAAATTCTCCTAGAGTGATTCACAGGGCTGATTTTAATAACGCAGAATCAGATTTCACTCGGTATTTTTATCATTGGCGTAGTGGGAGAAAAAAATGTCTCAAATCCTGTTCCAGGTCGCACTTCTGGCGTTAGTCGCCATGTCCTTTATTCTGGTAATTGGGGTGCCCGTTGCTTACGCATCCCCGAAAAACTGGGATCAATCCAAAAATTTGATTCTCTTGGGATCAGGAGTTTGGATTGCACTGGTCGTGCTGGTGGGTGTCCTTAACTACCTCGTCGCTTGAACAGGTCAGCGTTCTAACCTGTGGCCTGGAATTCGCTATGCTTAATTTATTAGTCTGTAGTTTGTAGATTCATGGCAGTCATACATGGCAGTTTTTGAAGGAAATTTTACTCAAACCCAGCATCTCAAGTTTGCGCTGGTCATCGGTCGCTTTAATGATCTGGTGACGGGTAAATTGCTAGAAGGATGCCAGGACTGCCTGAAGCGGCATGGCGTAGATGTAGACCCTCAGGGCACTCAGGTGGATTACGTCTGGGTGCCTGGTAGTTTTGAAGTGCCGATCGTGGCCCGTCAGATGGCCCTGACCCAGCGCTACGATGCCATTATTTGCCTTGGAGCCGTGATTCGAGGGCAAACTCCCCACTTTGACTATGTATCGGCTGAAGTATCGAAAGGGATCGCAGCGGCTGGTTTTCAAACGGGGGTTCCAGTCGTCTTCGGAATTCTGACTACGGATACCATGCAGCAAGCTCTAGAACGGGCAGGAATTAAGAGTAATCACGGATGGGATTACGCCATGAGTGCCCTGGAGATGGCAACCCTGATGCGGCAAATTCGAGAATCTGCCAATCCTGCTACGTACTTGCCAGCTAATAGCGGAGTGGTTCAAACCCTTCCAACCTCCTCCAGTGGGGTTTAAGAGATCTCCGAAAAACAATTTATCCGCTGGTTTCGAGTCCGCTCAAGCCACCCTTGCGCCCTGAGTATAGTTAAAGGGCAACCCGTCGGCAAATTTCTTCCGGGAATCCCTTTGGCTTTGCTTTACAGAAAATAACTCTTCTCAGGAAGCGAATTGCATCTCTTCTTGTTAACCACCCCATCCGGATTTCTATCAAGAGAATGGGGATTTTGTGTTACAACGAGGAAGTTCTGAACTGAAACACAGGAGAGTGAATCCCGTGAAAGGTTTGAGCATTGTAATGGCATCCGGGGTAGTCATAGCAGTGGGGCTAGTTGCTGGGATGGTTGTAACCAATCCAGGAAACTCTGCCTACGAAGATTTTGCGGTTGGACAACTGAGCCGACATCTCAAGGGCCAGGTTTGTGTTCAGATGCCTACCGTATTTGGGAATTCCCTTCAGGAACAGTGTACAGCAGTAGTCGATTCCAACCGTTCCCACATAAAACAGGTCATCGTTCAAAATACCCAAAGAAAGAATTTTTTAGTATTCAGTTTGTATCGCACCAATTTAGATGTCGGCTCCGTTCTGCCCTCGTATCAATTTGAAACAATTGGTATTTTCTGGACCTTTCATGTTTTAAAGGCAGAACAACGTCAAGCTGCAATGCCTTAGACTAAGAAATAGATATCTCTAATTTGAGCTAAGTCTTCTTAAAAGCTTGTCTGGATAGAGATTGTCTTTTTTTCAAGCTATGTTTTGGTAGACCGTTCTGGCAAGTCATTCATGGTACCGTTTGCCCTCGTTTGGCAGGAATCTCTGTCGCGCTGACTAAGCAGCATTCCGGGTAAGCAAGTTATAATTTTTGCGAACCCAAATTAACATTGTTATGAGTAACCCTTTAATTCAAGCGTTCTTTATTGGGAGAGCGCTGGCTGAAACTGTCAGCGAGAACATGGAAGCCACTTTTACAGATGCGTTGAGTGAACTGGGTAAGTTTGATGCCGAACAGCGGGAACGCTTAAGACAGTTCACTGAACAGGTCTTAGAACGGGCACAGCGGGAAGAATCCGCTGCAATGAACGAGCGTGCCTCCTCTCCATCGTCCTCCTCAACCACTGAGGATCTCCAGGCGATGATTGACGAACTGAGGGCAGAAGTCGCGCGTTCTCGGGCTGAGTTGAGGCGCTATCGCGATCGTGCGATCTAGCCTCCGACTACTTTGAGTTTGTATTTAATCACCCCTGTTAGGAAATCGAGTGTCTGTTCTGCCTACCAGCAATGCCCTACCCCTATCGCAACGTAAAGGCCGTGGTCCACTCTTCGGTCGTTCTGTAGATAAGGTTTATACCGATAAAGCCTATCGATGGAGTCGGGAGAGATACTCTGCCCGTCGCCGTACCTTTGATATTTGGGCTTTCGTCCTCAAATTGCTTGGCTCTAGCTGGCTGATGGGGAAATCTTGGAGTTATGTCGGAGGCAAAACAGATACGAAAGTAGCGGCCCGACGAAAAGCACAGGCAATTTGGATTCGAGAATCCCTGCTCGACTTGGGGCCAACCTTCATCAAGGTCGGTCAACTATTTTCGACCCGTGCAGATATTTTGCCTTCCGAGTATGTCAATGAACTGGCAAAGCTCCAGGACAAAGTACCTGCCTTTAGTTACGAGCAAGTTGAAAAAATTATTTATCAAGATTCTGGTAAAACCGTTCAAGATCTATTTCGCAGCTTCGACCCGATTCCTATTGCAGCAGCAAGCTTGGGGCAGGTGCATCGAGCGCAACTGCACTCCGGCGAAGAGGTGGTCGTTAAAATCCAACGTCCCGGTTTGAAGCAGTTATTTGAAATTGATCTTTCAATTTTGAAACGGATTGCTCGCTACTTTCAAGACCATCCACCCGATTGGGCACAGGGAGTCGATTGGGTTGGGATCTACGAAGAATGTCACAAAATTCTTTACGAAGAAATTGATTACCTGAATGAGGGGCAAAACGCGGATACGTTTCGTCGCAATTTCAGAAATGCTGACTGGGCTAAAATTCCTCGCGTCTACTGGCGCTACACATTTCCACGGGTGTTGACCCTGGAATACGTACCGGGAATTAAGATCAGCCACTACGAAGCGTTGGAAGCGGCAGGCATTGATCGCAAACTTTTAGCCGCACGGGGTGCCCAGGCTTACCTACAACAACTTCTGAACGATGGCTTTTTCCATGCCGATCCTCACCCCAGCAATATTGCAGCAGGAGCGGATGGAAGCCTGATCTTCTACGACTTTGGGATGATGGGGCGCATTCAACCCCTAACCCGCAATCGTCTGATGGATACCCTCTTTGGGATTGCCCAAAAAGATGCGAATCGGGTGGTAGCTTCCCTGGTTGAGCTGGGAGCCTTGGCCCCGGCGGAAGATATGGGTCCAGTGCGACGATCGATTCAGTCCATGCTGGACAACTTCA
>JANRKG010000481.1:0-16709 GCA_033763635.1 Leptolyngbyaceae cyanobacterium bins.59 | reverse complement strand
TGATATTCGATTTACCTGTGCCACCTCTAAATGAGTGAACCGCCACAATCTTGGACATAGGTAACAGCTATTGCTACCAGCATGTTACTCCATGTAGAGGAAATCACCATGCGAGATCAGACCAGTATTTTTAAGCAATTTGCAATCTGATTTGTCATCTGAGATTTGTCATTTGAGCCGATCGTTCAGAAACAGCGTTACTCAGAAACGTTATTCACCCATTCCAAATCTTCCAGGGAAAATACATCGGTATCCGTGGGGTCAATATCTTGAGAGAGCAAGCCGCTTGTGATCTCTTCATCCCAGTCGGGAGAGCTAGAAGGAAGCACCGAATCAGGGAATACAGTTTTTGACAAAGCTTTCATAAATTAGCTCACTAGTTTGAGTCGTATTGACACTGTAATCAGGGAACTAACGGATCATCCTCACCCACCACCCGTAATTTCATATCACTCAGATGGGTGATTTCCCCGATCCTGGCAGTGGATTGATCAGGGGAATTTAGTTTGCATTCGTACAGTTTTGAGTTAAACTATTTTTAGAGGTAAAAAGTTGGAGGAATGAGATGTTGACCCTACGACCTGCAAACGAAAGAGGCCACGCAAATCATGGTTGGCTGGACACATACCACAGTTTTTCCTTCGCGAACTACTACGATCCCCGATATGTGGGCTTTCGCAACCTGCTTGTTATTAATGAAGACCGGGTGCAAGGTGGGCGAGGATTTGGCATGCATGGTCACAGCGATATGGAAATCCTGACCTACGTGCTGGAAGGGGCACTAGAACATAAAGACAGCCTGGGAACAGGTGCGGTGATTCTTCCGGGCGATGTACAACGCATGACTGCCGGAACGGGAATTCGTCACAGCGAGTTCAACCCTTCCCCAACGAACCCTGTTCATCTCCTGCAAATTTGGATTCTGCCGAATCAGCGGGGGCTGCAACCGGGGTATGAACAACGGACGTTTTCCACGGAAGAAAAATCAGGGAAATTGCGCCTCATTGCCGCTCAGGATGGACGGGAAGGGGCCGTGACGATTCACCAGGATGTCAGCCTGTATGCTGCGATTCTGAATGCGGGCGATCGGGTCACTTACGAGGTGCAACCCAACCGTTACGCCTGGTTACAGGTGGCTCGTGGCACCCTTCAGTTGAACGATCGGACGTTGCAAGCAGGAGATGGAGTCGCAGTCGAAGGCACAGAGCAACTGAACCTCACGACGGACAGTAGCACGGAGTTCCTGCTGTTTGATCTCGCGTAAGGACGGTGGGGGTAGGATTTTAGGGCAGAGGGCAGAGGGAAACGCGGATGGATACGATCGTTTCCGGCTTTCAACCTGTCCTAACCTGAAGGAAGACTGCAACTCCTATCCCCCACTTTTCAACGATGGTCCCCTCTCTTCAACGTGTCACGATCGCCCCCCATCAACTCACAGGCCAGGAAATTCACCTGGAACCTGACCAGGAACACTATCTCCGTCGGGTACTGCGGCTTCAGAGAGGCGATCGGTTCATTGCGATGGATGGGCAGGGGCATTGGTGGCTGACGGAATTGATTGTGAATTCCCCTGGATCGGATGGTCTGACAGCCAAAATTTTAGAGACGATCGCCATTGAAACAGAACTCCCCATCCCCCTGACCCTGGTGATTGCCCTGCCGAAAGGAAATGGATTTGATGAAGTGGTGCGCCAGGTGACAGAGTTGGGAGTCACGCGAATTCAACCTGTGATCAGCGATCGGACCCTGTTACAACCCGGTCCCCAAAAACTAGAGCGTTGGCGACGGATTGCCCAGGAAGCAGCGGAACAGGCAGAGCGGCAAACCATCCCCAGCCTTCTGGACCCCATTCCTTTTCGGGATAGTCTGACTCCGATCGCAGGTCAGGAACGGCGTTTTTTCTGCGCCACACGGGAAAAGGCTCCCCATTTGTTGGACTGTCTCCGGGATACTGCTGGGATGGGGGAAGTGACGATCGCGATCGGTCCAGAAGGGGGATGGACGGAGATGGAAATCCAACAGGCGATCGCCGCAGCCTACCAACCTGTTTCCTTAGGACAACGGATTTTACGGGCCGTTACCGCTCCCTTGATGGCAGCGGCTCTCGTAGCGGCTGCATTAGAATCGAAAGATGGTATTGCTACCACCCTCCCTTCGTCTGAGGCCCGTTCCCATGCCCCTTGATCCTGCTCGACTGAATGCCTTACTAGAGCAAGTGAGTGCTGCTTTTGACCATAAAGACTACCGAACTGCTGCTCAAATCTTAAAAACCCTGACTCAGCAAGCACCTCAGCACCTTTGGGTTCAGTTGTATGTGGGGCGCATGCAGGAAGTTAGCGGAAAGTTAAGAGCAGCGGAGAATATTTATCGGCAACTCTTGAGACAAACCAGTAGCCCCCGGTTGGCACTCCAGGCGCGTCAAGGATTGCAACGGGTCGAAACCGCAGAGCGGGAGCAGCGACAACAGGCGATCGAACAGGCCAGCCACAATCCTCAAAATACGGGGCTGGGCTTTCTGGTCTTAGAACCCGTCACTGAGGAAGTGCGGGAAAAAGCCGTTCAAAATTTTGCTCGAATTACTCGTCTGGACCCTTATGTCGCCCGCATGCGCCTTTCTAGCAAGGGATGGCAACTTTTCCGCACGGGAACCGCAGCCGAATTACAGGTTTACGGCCAGGAGTTTCAGAAAGCGGGAATTCCTGCGATTTGGGCTTCTCAGGCTGAAATTGAGGCCATTCACGTTTTCCGAGTGTGTTATTTGCAGACCATTCATCCCCAACCCAGCGTTGTTTGCGAAAGTGCAGAGAATCAGCGGGGGTCTCTCTCGTTCGATTGGTCGGAAGTTTCGCAGCAGGTTCGAGGGCAACTTCCGGTTTTTGAAAAAGTGGTGGACCTGGGAGCCTGGGGCAAACTGAAACGAACGGAGCGGACCCAGGATTATGTGCAGGTGTGTGACCTCCACTTACCGGGACGCAAGTGCATCCTGCGATTTTGTGACCTCACCTACCAGTTTCAAGAAGGGGCCGTGCTCTCCGAACATGCCAACTTTCAGGCAACTCCCCAGACGACGGTGCGAATGAACTGGAATAACCTGCTCAGTTTTCTCGATCATGAGTTACCCCATGTTCCGGTGCGATCGAACTTCAAATCCTTCGCTGACACGGCTTTAGATCATCGCGTTCCCCTTTCCCGCTTAAAATCTCAGTTTGACCTTCCTCGCAAAAAAGAAACTTACTGGGACCCTGCCTTTCACCTCTATAGCTCGTTGTTGTTTTTGAAGGCAGAGAAGGGGTGATGGGAACTTAGGAGATTTCCGATTACCCATTTCCCTCTATGCAAATTTTTGAGCATCTCTGCCAATCTTCAAACACACGCCTCGATCGCTACTTAGCAGAGCAGTTTCCTGACCTGTCTCGATCGCGGCTGCAAAAGTTGATTGAGCAGGGTCAGGTGCAGGTGAATGGGGTGGTTTGTACGTCGAAGAAAGCCCTGCTGCAAGGGGGCGATCGGCTCCAGGTGACGGTGCCCCCCGCGAAACCGCTGGAACTGCAAGCGGAAGCGATGCCCCTGGAAATTCTTTACGAAGATGAGCATTTGCTGATTTTGAATAAGCCTGTCGGGTTGGTTGTGCATCCAGCCCCCGGTCATGAGGCAGGAACGCTGGTGAATGCCCTGTTAGCCCATTGCCCCCATTTGCCGGGAATTGGAGGCATCCAGCGGCCTGGTATCGTGCATCGGCTGGATAAGGACACGAGTGGGGCGATCGTCATTGCCAAAACCGATCAGGCTCACCAGCACCTTCAGGCCCAGATGAAGGCGAAAACTGCCCGTCGAGAGTACCTGGGAATTGTGCATGGGGTTCCGAAGACAGAACGGGGCACGATTAACCTGCCCATCGGTCGCCATCCAGTCGATCGCAAGAAAATGGCGATCGTGACCGAAGAAAAAGGCGGACGACCTGCAATCACCCACTGGCAGGTCCGGGAACGGCTGGGAAACTACACCTTGATGGATTTTCAGCTAGAGACCGGACGCACCCATCAAATTCGCGTTCATAGCGCTCAGATGGGGCATCCGCTATTAGGTGATCCAGTTTACAGTTCCGGGAAAACGACTGCTGGCAAGTTACCGGGGCAGGCATTGCATGCCTGGAAGCTCACCCTGCAACATCCTGTCAGCAATGAATTAATTGAGGTGATTGCCCCTCCCTCTAAGGCTTTCAGCCAATTAATTACCACCTTAAGACGCTAATTACTTTATAAAACTTAAGACTTAGGGCTTCGTGAGGGAGCTTTACAATTCGCAATCTTATTTTAAGACTACTGTTGGGCTGAAAGGTTAGAACCCTTACCGGATCAGCCTTAAGGGAAAAGTTAAGAAAAATTAAAAAGATATTGACTTCAGTAGCATGTATTAATTTTCAGCACAATTGTAAAGAAGAGTATCTTTTTGCTTCACTTAAAAACATCTGAAATGCTTTTCCCGTAAGGAGTTCGGCGATCATTTCGCACAGATTTGTACATTTTAATAACTTGTAACAAACAATGACCTTGCCGCATTGTATAAAAATAACCTGAAGGGTATAGATGACAGACAAACATTAACCAAAAGCGGCTTTACCAAGTTTTAAGTTCTCTCATACAACAAAGAGGTTTTTCTCAGAATTCCTTAGTCCAACCTTAATTCGGTTTTCATAATGAAACTTCATGAGGAGATCGGGTGAGGTGACTGGGGTGTATGGGACGGTTTTGCAGCGTGGTTTTGCAGCGTGGTTTTCGAAGGCTGGCAGTCTGGTTCCTTCAAGGGGACACCTGAAGCAAGTTACCTGAAGCAATCAGGTTCGCGCGTTAGGGTTCCGCCGATAGATGAAATCTCAGTTTTGAACTCATCGCAACCAAACTCACAAGATAATTAGGAGAGAAATCCATGTTAGATGCATTCGCCAAGGTTGTATCTCAGGCTGATGCCAAGGGTGAATTTTTGAGCACCGCCCAACTTGATGCTCTGACCAACATGGTTAAAGAAGGCAACAAGCGCTTGGATACCGTTAACCGTGTAACCGGAAACGCTTCCACCATCGTTGCTAACGCGGCTCGCGCTCTGTTCGAAGAACAGCCCCAACTGATCCAACCCGGTGGAAATGCTTACACCAACCGTCGGATGGCTGCTTGCTTGCGCGACATGGAAATCATCCTGCGCTACGTAACCTACGCCATGATCGCTGGTGACTCCAGTGTTCTGGACGATCGCTGCCTGAACGGTCTGCGTGAAACCTACCAAGCTCTGGGCGTTCCTGGTGGTTCCGTTGCTGCTGGTGTTTCCAAGATGAAGGACGCTGCAATTGCAATCGCTAACGACCCCAGCGGGATCAGCAAGGGTGATTGCTCTGCTCTGATGTCTGAATTGGCTAGCTACTTCGATCGCGCTGCTTCTGCGGTTGCTTAATTGCTTTTTGCAATTCGCTTTATCTGATGCAGTGAAGAGCTGATTTCTCTACGCATCAATAACTTGTGGCAAACGGTTTTTAAGCCGATAGCCCTTTTGAACACTAATTTTGAACGTCAACAATAATTAGGGAGATATCTCAACAATGAAGACCCCCATTACTGAAGCAATTGCTGCTGCTGATACTCAAGGCCGTTTTCTGAGCAATGCTGAAATGCACCAAGTATTTGGTCGCTACGAGCGTGCTGCTGCTGCAATGGAAGCAGCTCGCGCCCTGACCAGCAAGGCTCAACAATTGATCGATGGCGCTGCAAACGCTGTTTATCAAAAGTTCCCTTACACCACTCAGCAGCAAGGTGCAAACTTCGCTTCTGACTCTCGTGGCAAGTCCAAGTGTGCTCGGGACATCGGCTACTATGTTCGGATCATTACCTACTGCCTGGTTGCTGGTGGCAGTGGCCCCATGGATGAGTTCCTGCTGGCTGGTCTGGACGAAATGCACCGCACTTTCGACCTGTCCAATAGCTGGTACGTTGAAGCCCTGAAGTACATCAAGGCTAACCACGGTATCACTGGACAAGCTGCTGTTGAAGCCAATGCTTACATCGACTACGCAATCAATGCCCTGAGCTAGTTTCCTGAGGGTATTTGCCCGGAAGAATTGGTGAATGTTGGTTTTTCAGACGAGCAGTTACTAATTTTTCCGGGCATTGTTTTAACTGTTTTTGTTGATACAAATTTTTGTAAAATCTTGCGTTTGGGAGAATAGGCATGAGCGGTTTAGTGGCAGCCAACTTGGCATCAGCAGGCAGGCTCGGAGTCTCCGCTTTTGATACTACACGGGTCGAATTACGGCCTGATTGGACAGAGGATGATGTGCAAACCGTCATCCGGGCGGTTTATCGCCAGGTTTTAGGAAATGACTATGTGATGCAGTCCGAGCGTCTGGTGAATGCCGAGTCGCAACTCCGCCAGGGCAACATCACGGTGAGGGAGTTTGTGCGGGCAGTTGCTAAGTCAGAGCTATACAAAAACAAATTTCTCTACCGCAATTCCAATACTCGCTTTATCGAGTTGAACTATAAGCATTTGTTGGGACGGGCACCCTACGAAGAATCTGAGATCAACTACCATCTGAACGTTTATAACGAACAGGGCTACGATGCGGAAATCGATTCTTACATCGATAGCGTCGAATATGACGAAAGCTTTGGCAACAACGTAGTGCCCTATTACCGGGGATTCTCTGTTACCCCTGGAGTGCGGACCACTGGGTTTACTCGCATGTTCCGCCTCTATCGCGGTTATGCCAATAGCGATCGGGCACAGGCAGAAGGCAAAACTCCCCACCTCTTCCGGGAACTGGCTCAGAACCGGGCTTCCACGATCATCAAGCCGACTACCGCAGGTTCTACGGGTGGGTTCCAGGGTGCTCAATCTACTGACACCCCCAGCAAGGCTCTGGGTGGTTCCTACGGCGAAGGCGGGCGGATTTATCGCTTAGAAGTGTCTGGTATTGCTCAACCGGGATATCCCAAGGTACGTCGCAGCAATGTAGCCTATCTGGTTCCCTTTGAACAAATGCTGCCCAAGATGCAACAGATCCACCGCATGGGCGGCAAGATCGTCAGCGTCACCCCTGCGTAAAACTCACCTGACAAACCCTTTTTCAACCCTTTTTTCCGTGAAAAAGGGTTTCTTCTCCCTCCTGGCTCAAGGTCTCCATCCCATCCCCAAATCATAATCCCCTCCTGGGAGGGGTAGGGGTGGGTCTGGTGGTGGAGAAAGAAGGCAATTTCAGAATAAGGGGTCCTTCAAAATAAGGGGCGATCTCCCGCTCCCCTGACCCACCCCGGCCTACGGCCACCCCTCCCAGGAGGGGATTGAAAGAGTTTGGTTACGATTCTTTTTTTGTGCAATTTTACGAGGAGCTATTTTCATCATGTCCAACGCTAGCTTTAGCTCAGTCTCTTTGAAGGCAACTCCCACAGCTTGCCTGGGGGGTTCTCGTGAAGAGAGCGGTCGGATGTATCGTCTGGAAGTCACCAGCATTTGCCAACCGGGTTATCCCAGTGTGCGTCATGGTAGCACTGCGTTCCTCGTACCCTTCGAGCAAATGCTGCCCAGAATGCAACAAATTCAGCGCACGGGCAGCAGAATCGTCAGCGTGACCCCTGCCTAACCTAAGTTCGCCCTCGGACCAATCTTGTAATGCCTAGATCACCGCTACCCCGATTCAGTGGGTAGCGTTTCTATGATTCTTTTGGTTAACCCACTCAGGAGTTCTACCCATGTTTGGTCAAAACAGCCAGGGAAGTACCAGTTTCAGTGATACCGCGACCCGAATGTATCGCTTTGAAGTCCAGGGATTGCGGCAAACCTACCAGTCGGACAAACTCAGCTACCCCATTCGGAAAAGTGGCACTTCTGTCATCACAGTTCCTTACAACCGCATGAACGAAGAGATGCAGCGCATTAATCGTCTAGGCGGTCGCATCGTCAGTATTCAATCCCTATCTGATGAGGCTGCCAAGCAAGATGCAACAGCGGCCCACCAAGACGCAGAGTAAGTTCCTTCGGTTCATTGCCCCTTCTTAGTCATGCTGGAGTCCCGTCCACCCCATTCCTCCGAACCCACTCCCGACGCTCCCCAGGCTGGGGAACCGTTGACCCTAGAAAAAGCATTCGCAAATCTTACTGACCCAGATGTCAGCTTGCGGTATTACGCAGCCTGGTGGTTGGGTAAGTTTGCCAGTGGTGAACCCCGTGTGGTGGACGCGCTCATCCTGGCTTTGCAAGACGAGGCCGATCGCACCGAATTGGGAGGATATCCCTTGCGGCGGAATGCGGCTCGTGCGTTGGGCAAGCTTGCCGATCGTCGAGCCGTTCCCGCATTAATTGACTGTCTGGATTGCTCAGATTTTTATGTCCGGGAAGCCGCAGCCCAATCGTTGGGGATGTTAGCTGATCCAACCTGTGTTCCATCCCTCCTGAAATTGCTTGAGGGAGGAGTTGAGGGGAATCTGCTGGTTCCCGGTAGACCTCATCCGGTGCAGCCTGTGGAAGCTGCAATGGAAGCCTTGGAAGCGTTACGGGCCAGGGAAGCGGTTCCGCTGATTGAGCCGTTTTTGCACCATCCCCTGCCACGGGTGCAGTATGCAGCGGCCCGTGCCCTGCACGTTCTGACCCGAAATCCAGTTTATGGGGAACGGTTGATCAAAGCGATTCCAACGGTGGATTTGAAGTTGCGGCGGACGTTGCTGATGGATTTGGGAGCCAGTGGATATTTGCCAGGAGCGGAGGCGATCGCCCAGGCAGCCGTAGAAAACAGCTTCAAGCTGATTGCATTGAGAAGTTTGCTCGAAAACCATCTGAGGGAAGCCAACGAGTCCACGCTTTCCCCTGCTTCGCAACAAGTCATGTCCCTGATGGATGCTCTCCTCTAAAGACAGAGCGCATCCAATTTTTTGTTGTTTTTGTTTTTTATCCGTTGGTTCATTCAAGGTTGTGACAAGGATTGTGACACAAGCGGCTAATGCTTCAGAACTGATTCGGGCAGTCGAACAGGCGGACTCGCCAGCGCGACTCACGGAGGCCGTTCGCGCTTTGACGGAGGCCCAACTTGAAGCAGGGATTCCGGTCCTGATTAAGGTACTGGGCTACAACAACCCGGAAGCGGCAGGGGTCGCAGTCAAGGGATTGGTCAAACTGGGAAAGGTGGCAGTTCCCGCCATCCTGGAACAACTGGATGACTATAACTATGGTGCCCGTGCCTACTCTTTTCGAGCATTGGCGACGATCGCTGACCCCCAGGCTCTGGATGCCCTGCTGAGTGCCGCTGCCGCAGATTTTGCCCCCAGTGTCCGCAAAGCCGCTGCTAAAGGACTGGGAGATTTGGACTGGAGCCAACTCCCGGACGAGCAACGGGAACCCGCCCAGCAAAAAACCCTGGAAGTGCTGCTGCAAATTTTGCAAGACCTGGACTGGGCGATCCGGTATGCGGCGATCGTCGGGCTGCAAGGGCTGGCAAAAGCTGGAATGCAGGGCAACCCAGCAGCACCATCCACTTCATCGGGGGTGACATCACAAATTTTGCATCGGTTTGACCATCTGGCTCAGGCCGATCCGGATCTCGCTGTTCGTGCGCGGGTTGTCATGGCCCAGCAGCAGTTGGGAGTGAGCGATCCGACTGAAGGTGCCCTCCGGGTCGCTTTAGAGCCGATCGCCCACTAAGATTTGCAGTTTTTTCGCTGCAAAGTTTTTTGTTTTTGTCCATTTATCCATGCATTGCTATGACGCTTCCCTTACTTGAAGTCTCCCCAAAAACCCAGAACCACCGGGTTCCGGGCTATGAAATTCCCAATGAGGATGCTCCGATTCTCTATCGCTTAACCGAAGTGAGTTCGGATAGTGATGTGACTGCCATTATCTGGGCAGCCTATCGGCAAATCTTCAGCGAACACCTGATTTTAGAAAAATATCGTCAACCTGCCCTAGAATCCCAATTGCGGAACCGCACCATTACCGTGCGGGAATTCGTGCAAGGGTTAGGTAAGTCCGATGTGTACCGGGAACTGGTGGGCGAAACGAATTCTAACTACCGTCTGGTGGATATCACCTTCAAGCGGTTTTTAGGTCGGGCTTCCTACAACAAAGATGAGCAAATTTCCTGGTCGATTGTCATTGCCACCAAGGGTTTGCATGGCTTCATTGATGCGGTGGTGAACAGTGACGAATATCGCAATAACTTTGGGGAATACATCGTTCCCTTTCAACGGCGACGGATGGAAGGACGGCCCTTTAATCTGGTGACTCCCCGCTACAACGATTACTGGCGCGGTCGCTTGCTGTCGATGGAACTGGCTTCCGGCTCTTACTACCGAGTTCGTAGCTATAGTGCTGGGGAACTGGATAAGAGCGTAATTCGACAAGCCATTCCCGCTAGCTTCATGGTCATGGCACGGGGGCTGATCACTCCGCAGTTGGATACCCAACGGCACGTTGCACGGGCGACTTCCAGCACTGTCACCGTTCCCGATATGGCACGGAACGAATCGGCCACGAAGCCGACGGTCAAACGTCCTACCGTTGCCCTGCCCTATCGGTATCTGTAATCAATCCCGTCAATTCCCTTTTAATGTGATTTTCTGAAACCTATGGCAATTCCTCTTCTTGAATACAAACCCTCTTCTCAGAACCAGCGCGTTGCAGGTTTTGAAGTGCCGAACGAAGATACGCCCCGCACCTATCGCATGGAAAGTTGCTTTTCCGATGGCGAAGTGGATGAGTTAATTTGGGCTGCCTATCGGCAAGTGTTTAGCGAACACGTCACCCTGAAAAGTTCCCGTCAAGTGACCCTGGAAACCCAACTGAAGAACCGATCGATCAGCGTTCGGAATTTCATTCGTGGGTTGGCAAAGTCTGAGATCTATCGTCGGTTAGTGGTGGAAACAAACTCCAACTACCGGATTGTTGAACTGAGCCTGAAGCGCTTACTGGGTCGGGCACCTTACAACAAGGATGAGGAAATTGCCTGGTCCATTAAGATCGCGACTGAAGGGGTGGAAGGGTTTATCGATGCCCTGATGGATAGCGATGAGTACAGTGCCAACTTTGGCGAAAATATCGTGCCCTACCAACGTCGCCGTTACAAGGAGCGTCCGTTTAATCTGGTGACTCCTCGCTACGGCAACTACTGGCGCGACAAGTTGGAAACAGAGCGGTACAAGTGGGGCGATATTAAGAACTTCCTGGATCTCGCCCGTTCCATCCAGATCAAGCCTGTTGAGTTTAAGACGGTACAAACTGCCAATATCGCCATTCCCAGCACTGTTCGGGAAGGGAAAAGCGCTGCTCCGGCTTCCATCAACACCACTGCTGGTTTTCCCTTGAAATAAGGGACGATCGCGGAAGAGAGGCGTGAATCGTACCCCAACACGGGATAATGAATTCAAATGTCAATCATTCAAATGTCAATCAAATGTCATTCGTTTGACATCCCTCTCATTTCACAGGTTTCACGCTGTTCATACCCAGTTAGTAAAGGGAGAAATACGGCATGGCATTGCCATTACTCGCATACAAACCCAGTTCCCAGAACCACCGAGTTGCCAGCTTTGGTGTGTCTGATCAAAACGAAGATACCCCCTACATCTATCGGATCGAGAATGTTAATTCTTCGTCCGAGTTACAGGCGTTAATCCGTGAAGCCTATCGCGTGGTTTTCAACGAGCAACTGTTGCTGAAATTCAATCGGCAAGTAACGCTGGAAACTCGCCTCGCCAATGGCTCGATCACCGTTCGCGACTTCATCCGCGAATTAGTGAAATCTGAACGCTTCTACACCCTGGTGGTGGGCGTAAACGATAACTACCGTCTGGTGGAAATTATCGTGAAGCGGTTGTTGGGTCGTGCCCCCTACAGTCAAGATGAAAAGATCGCCTGGTCTGTGCAGATCGGGACGCTGGGCTTCTACGGCTTTGTGGATGCGATCGTCGATAGCGAAGAGTACACCCAGGCCTTTGGTGACAACACCGTTCCTTATCAGCGCAAGCGGATGCAAGAACGGCCCTTCACCTTCCTGCCTCGTTACGGTGAAGACTACCAGGAAACTGCCGGAACCGCCAAAACCGACTGGCGCATTACCCTGGAGAAGTTCTACACCCGCAAATTCCAGGAACGCAACTTGCGCGAAGGCGACCCCCGCAAGTTTATCTCGGTGGCAGCGGCGATCGGTGCCAAAGGCAACTATGCCCAGCGCATTTCGTCCTTTGACATTGATTACATGAACAAAGTCCCCGTTCGCGGTCGTCGGTAATTCCGGTCTATCCGATCAATCTACTGTCATTCGCTAAACGCCGATTACAGATCTGGGTCTGGTCTTTCAGGGTGCAGCGTCAAGCAACTCAACATTGCAAGACGTTGTTTCCAGGAAGAACAGACCCAGTGTTTTTTGGATGAAAACTATACAATCATTGCAAACAACTCAACTTCTACACCCTAATTTTCATGCAACGGCTTCCTTTATTTCTGTCCACGTCGATCGCTGCACTGTCGCTGGGGATTACGATCGCTCCTTTGGGACATACCCAAACCCCGCCTCCCCCTCCAGCAACTCCTCCAGCAACCCAAACCGGAGACAAAACCTTCCAAAACAAAGCCTTCTCCATTCAATATCCACCCACCTGGATCATGCGGGCAGAGGGACCGGAATTTGTCGTCTTACATCACCGAACCGCATCCCGTGCGGGGGGCGTTCTCGCGTCCTATCTAGCAGTGACGACGATCGAAGTCAGCCCAGGACAGGAGAACCTGGATCAGATGGCTGCGATGGTGGGCTGGATGGGTGCGAAAGAGGCGAACACTCAAAAAGTGCAACAAGACGGACGGGAAGTTCTGCGGATCTGGGCTAGAGGCGGAGGAAACATTGGTCTTGATTCTGAACGTTCTGCAATGACCATCCTGCACTATGGCAAAGACAAATCGATTATCATCCGTACCTATTTAGAGAAGGGCAGTAACTTAACGGATGCAGAAATTGAGCGGATTCACGCCAGCTTGAGGAGTGTGAAATAGGGGGTGAGGGGAAACACCCAATTCCCATCCCCCTACTGTGTAGACAGATCCTCATGAATCCCCTCCTGGGAGGGGCAGGGGTGGGTTTTGCGTTCGCAAAAGCAACTCTTCAAGAGGCTGATTGGTGCCTGACTCCCCTGACCCACCCCGCCCTGCGGGCACCCCTCCCAGGAGGGGATTGGCAGATCACAACCTCCTACGCTCCTTCGCGCAGCTTATCCAGTACACTTCGATCTTCCAGGGTAGACGTATCCCCAGAGATTGCTTCCCCAGCCGCTAACCCCCGCAACAGGCGACGCATGATCTTACCCGATCGCGTTTTGGGCAGGGCATCGGCAAAGCGAATCTCTCCCGGACGAGCGATCGCCCCGATTTCCTGTACCACATGCTGCTTCAGTTCCTTAGCCAGGTCCGGACTGGCAGTATAGGTTCCTTCCAGGGTCACGAAGGCCACAATATCCTGCCCCTTCACCTCATCGGGCTTGCCAACCACAGCGGCTTCCGCAACCGATGGATGGGATACCAGCGCTGACTCAATTTCCATCGTCCCCAAACGGTGTCCGGCGACGTTAATCACATCATCCACCCGACCCATCACCCAGAAATAGCCATCCTCATCCTGACGGGCACCATCTCCGGCAAAATAGGTGTACTTCCCATTTTGAGGGGCGATGTGTTCCCAGTACGTGCGCCGGAAGCGATCGGGGTCTCCATACACCGTCCGCATCATCCCCGGCCAGGGATAGCGCACCGCCAGATACCCCCCGTCATTGGTTCCCACCGTATTCCCATCCAGATCCACTACCTCCGCCAGGATGCCGGGGAAGGGAAGGGTCGCAGAACCGGGCTTCGTGGGAATCGCCCCCGGCAGGGCCGTGATCATGATGCCCCCCGTTTCCGTTTGCCACCAGGTATCGACGATCGGGCACCGTTCTCCCCCAATGACCCGGTGATACCACATCCAGGCTTCCGGATTGATCGGCTCACCGACCGTTCCCAACAACCGCAGAGATGACAGATTTCGGGCATTGGGCAACTCATCCCCCATTTTGATAAAGGCCCGGATTGCCGTTGGTGCCGTGTAGAAGATATTCACCCCATGCTTTTCAATCACATCCCAGAAGCAACCGGGATTCGAGGGACGGGGCGCACCTTCGTACATCAGAGTTGTGGCCCCATTGGACAAAGGACCATACACAATGTAACTGTGACCTGTAATCCAACCTACATCTGCCGTACACCAGTACACATCTGTATCGCGCAGGTCAAAGATCCATTTAGTGGTCATGTGGGCATACAGGTTATAGCCCCCCGTCGTGTGAACCACCCCCTTCGGCTTTCCGGTACTACCAGAGGTGTAGAGAATGAACAACATATCTTCGCTGTCCATCGGTTCCGCAGGGCAATCCGCCGAAACGGTGGGCTGAATTTCGTGCCACCACACATCCCGATCGGGCTGCATTTCCGTCGCATGCTTCGTGCGGTGAACCACCAGCACCTTCTCCACACTGGGCACCGCATGATCCGCCAACGCTTTATCCACCTGATCCTTCAGGGGCACGATCGCATCCTTTCGCCAGCCTCCATCGGCCGTGACAACTAACTTCACTTTGCAGTCAATCAGCCGATCCCGCAGCGCTTCCGCACTAAACCCACCAAAGATGACGGTATGGGCTGCCCCAATTCGGGCACAGGCCAGCATCGAGATGGCAGCTTCAGGAATCATGGGCATGTAAATTCCTACCCGATCGCCCTTCTGAACACCCAGCTTCTTCAGGGCATTGGCGAACTGACACACTTCCCGGTGCAGTTGAGCATAGGTGAGGGTGCGGGAATCCCCCGGTTCCCCTTCCCAAATCAGGGCTGCTTTATTGCGTCGCCAGGTAGTCAGATGGCGATCGAGGCAGTTGTAAGAAATGTTAATTTTGCCGCCGACAAACCATTTTGCGAAGGGAGGCTGCCAATCCAGCACCGTCTCCCACTTTTCAAACCAGTGCAATTCCTGGTCCGCTAACTCCGCCCAGAATGCCTCCGGATTCGCCTTAGCGCGATCGTAAAGTTGCTGATACTCTTCCAGGCTTTTGATATGGGCTTGCTGTGAAAAATCGGCAGAAGGGTGAAATAAACGATTTTCTTGAAGAATCGATTCGATCGTGGGCTGAGACATAAGCCTTTGGTATTCTTGGTGACTCTTTCAAAAATACCGCTCTCCCCATTTACTTTAAAGAAAATAATAATCTGAGCAGAATTGTGAAAATTGGAAGGAGCATGAAAAATTAAAAAACGGATGAAACGGATGGAATTGGGATCATCTCGATCACTCTATCCGTTTCATCCGTTCCTACCCGCTGCCACTCTTAATCCGCCGTTGCTCCTAATGCCAAATCTGCTTCAGCTTGTCCGATCGGTTGTGCCACAAGTCCCTGAATCGTTAGCACGGAACAGGCGGCATGGTGTAGCACATAGTTACTGACACTCCCCAACAACAATTCACTCAACCCCACTCGCCCCCGCCGCCCCAGAACAATCACATCGGCTCGCCAGGAAGCAGCCGTTTCGCAGATGACTCGACCCGCATCCCCCAGGGATTGCAGGTACTCCGTTTCCACCCCTGCGACGATCGCCTTATCCCGCCGCAATCCCAACAGGTTCAGGCTATGTTTTTCCAGCGCTTCCCACTGGGTCATCCGCGACTCGATCGCACTGGCGTACAGACGTGGATACACCCCATCCGCCATCGGAAACATGGGACTAGGGTAATCATTAAAGGGAGTCAGTACATGCACCAATAGCAACCGGGACTGGTGAGTTTTCGCCAGATCGAGCGCAGCCTGAAATACGAAATCACCGAGTTCAGAGTCATCGATCGCAGCCAGAATGCGGTGAAACATAGAAGCCTCCAGGGAATTAAGGGGTGGAATAGGGAACGCAGAAGCGGTAATAGGGAACGCAGAAGTGGTAATAGGGAATGGGTGTAGATTGGCAATCACCCATCCCCCATTCTCCATCCCCGATTCCCCATCATCCATTAGCCCTGCTGCTTCTCCACCTCCGCAATTTGTAAGAGGGTCTTCATTACGGAGTCGGGGTTGAGGCTGATGGAGTCGATGCCCTGTTCCACCAGGAAGCAGGCGAATTCGGGGTAGTCGCTGGGAGCCTGACCGCAGATCCCGATCTTGCGATCGTTCGCTTTGGCGGTCTTAATAGCCTGAGCGACCATCCGTTTAACTCCTTCATTCCGTTCGTCGAACAGGTGAGCCACCAGAGCGGAATCCCGATCGAGTCCCAGAGTGAGCTGGGTCAGGTCATTGGAGCCGATCGAGAAGCCGTCGAAAACCTGGCTGAATTCGTCTGCCAATACCACATTACTGGGCAGTTCGCACATCACATAGACTTGCAAACCGTTTTCACCCCGCTTCAGACCATATTTCTCCATTTCCGCCAGCACACGCCGCCCTTCATCAGGGGTGCGGCAGAACGGAATCATCAGGATCATATTCACGAGGCCCATATCATCCCGGACCCGTTTCATGGCTTTGCATTCCAGGGCAAACCCTTCCCGATATTGTTCATCGTAGTACCGGGATGCCCCCCGCCAACCGATCATGGGATTTTCTTCATGGGGTTCGAACTGACGACCGCCCAGGAGGTTGGCGTACTCGTTGCTCTTGAAGTCCGACATGCGAACG
>JANRKG010000480.1:0-47442 GCA_033763635.1 Leptolyngbyaceae cyanobacterium bins.59 | reverse complement strand
TTGAAGTTGAACCCATTCAGGTTGAACGCCATCGTGCTGATGCCCAGCGCCGTGAACCAAATCCCAACCACTGGCCATGCACCCAGGAAGAAGTGCAAGGACCGAGAGTTGTTGAAAGATGCGTATTGGAAGATCAACCGTCCGAAGTAGCCGTGCGCCGCAACGATGTTGTAGGTCTCTTCTTCTTGACCGAACTTGTACCCGTAGTTCTGAGATTCCGTCTCGGTCGTCTCACGCACCAGGGAAGAGGTCACCAGAGAACCGTGCATCGCGGAGAACAAGCTTCCACCGAACACACCTGCAACTCCCAATTGGTGGAACGGGTGCATCAGAATGTTGTGCTCAGCCTGGAATACCAACATGAAGTTGAAGGTCCCAGAAATACCCAGAGGCATCCCGTCAGAGAATGAACCTTGTCCGATCGGGTAGATCAGGAAGACCGCAGTCGCAGCTGCCACAGGCGCAGAGTAAGCAACGCAGATCCAGGGACGCATCCCTAAGCGGTAGGACAGTTCCCACTCACGACCCATGTAGCAGAATACACCGATCAGGAAGTGGAAAATTACCAATTGGTATGGACCACCGTTGTACAGCCACTCATCCAGAGATGCTGCTTCCCAAATCGGGTAGAAGTGCAAACCGATCGCGTTGGAGGAAGGAACAACAGCACCAGAAATGATGTTGTTGCCGTAGAGGAGAGAACCAGCCACGGGTTCACGGATGCCATCGATGTCCACAGGAGGAGCAGCGATGAAAGCGATGATGTAGCAGATGGTGGCAGAGAGGAGGGTGGGGATCATCAGAACGCCGAACCAGCCTACATACAGGCGATTGTCGGTGCTGGTGACCCAGTTACAGAACCGCTCCCATGCGCTTGCGCTTTCGCGCCGTTGCAGAGTTGTTGTCATGGTTATTTATTGCTTGTTGAGCTAATGAATGAATTGATGGATGGATTAAACATCCATATGATTAAGGTTAAAGCGTTTGTTGCTATTTGTAAAGTGTCCTCATGATTGATTCTGCCTCCCGCACCGTCACTTACAGCCCCGCCTTTACCCTGGTGCCCACCTATGAGTGTTTCAATCGGTGTGACTACTGCAACTTTCGGGTTGAGCCAGGGCAAGGGAGTTGGATGACACTGGCAGAAGCAGAAGCTCAGTTGCGGGCGTTACAAAGTCGGGGAGTTGTGGAAATTCTCATCTTGAGCGGAGAGGTGCATCCCAAAAGTGTCCAGCGCTCGGCTTGGTTTGAGCGCATCTATAACCTTTGTGAACTTGCTCTCAGCTTCGGTTTTCTTCCCAATACCAATGCAGGGCCACTCAGCTACCCAGAGATGGCTCGTTTGAAGGAAGTCAATGTTTCGATGGGCCTGATGTTGGAGCAACTGACTCCTAAACTGCTCACAACGGTTCATCAATTTTCTCCCAGCAAAGTTCCGGCTCTGCGCCTTGAGCAACTGGTATGGGCTGGGGAATTACAGATCCCGTTTACAACCGGATTGCTATTGGGAATCGGGGAGACAGAGGACGATCGCAACGAAACGTTACAGGCGATTGCCGACCTTCATGGGCAGTGGGGTCACATTCAAGAAGTTATTCTTCAGCCCCACCGTCCGGGGAAAACTCAACTCCGGGATGGGTTTTCTATTGAAATGTCACAGTTTATTGAGACGATCGCTACAGCCCGTCAAATTCTCCCTCTCAGCATTACCCTCCAAATTCCGCCTAACCTTGTTCCTGAAGCTGAGTTGATGAATTGTCTGGAAGCAGGAGTGAGAGACCTGGGTGGAATTGGGCCTGTAGATGAAGTGAACCCTGACTACCCCCATCTGAGAAGTGCTACTTTAAAAGAAATGTTACGAACCTCAGGATGGAGTTTCGCGCCTCGGCTTCCTGTCTATCCTCAATATGATTCCTGGCTTCCCCCCAGGTTGCGTGCAACGGTTCAGAGATGGCGAAATTTCCTCACTGATTCTTAGCTCGGTGTATCCCTTGAAAAGGGATAAATTTCTTGCTGGTTGAGGATAAAAGTTTAGACTGCGAATGGTGGATTGAGTCTAGTTGCGCTAAATCAGATTTAAGGTTCTAGGAGATTTCCAGAAAAGAGTTTACCTGTGGGTTACCCTTCGACTGCGTTCAGGGCATACTTGCGACTGCGCTCAGGGCGCGATTGCTGGTTGAGGGAAGCCGAAACCAGCGGGTAGATTGTTCTTGGGAAATTTCCTTAGCTCTAACTTTAGCTCTAACTTTAGCTCTAACGTTAGAGCTAAAGTTTCAGTGAAATCGATTGGAAGCATTCCCTATTTACAAGTGTAGTATCTCTTGTAAGGCAGGTAAGATGCCCGCGAGTGAGACGCTTGTACTGCAAATAATAAGCTAGGATGCGTCCAATTGATCAATAGATCAAATCAGACCCAAAGATCAGACCCAAAGATTAGATCCAACGTTTAGCTTAGATTCAACGTTTCCAGGGTTGGGAATTCTAGAATTATTGCTTCTAGGTAGAATAATAGAAAGATTGTGGTTTCGTAAGGGTTTATAAAATTTTATATAGAACTTAGGATGGCTAAAGTTTTAGTGATTGAAGACGAAGCCGCGATCCGGGGCAATGTGATTGATATTCTGTCAGCAGAAGGGTTTGAAGTCTTCGAGGCAGAAAACGGGGTGATCGGCCTGGAAATGGCGAGGGCAATTTTACCAGACATCATTTTGTGTGATGTGATGATGCCCGAACTGGATGGGCATGAGGTTGTCAAGGCACTGCGCCAGGATGTTGCCACGACAGCCATTCCAGTTGTTTTTTTGACTGCTAGAGCTAGCAAAGCCGATTTTCGTCAGGGGATGGTTTTAGGAGCCAATGATTACCTGACAAAACCCTTTACGGCCCTGGAATTATTGGAGGCGATTGATAGCCAACTGGCGCGGCAGATCGCGATCGAAGAAAAGCATCAGCTTGAATTGCGGGAGATTGAAGAACGGATCACGCGATCGTTGTCCTACGACCCCATCACGGCACTTCCTAACCAATTTCTACTGCGAGAGCAATTTCAGCAACTTTTGGAGGCAACGTCCCAATCATCCCAATCGATCGCTGTTCTCTACATTCACCTGTCCCAGTTTGAACATTTGGAAGCAACGCTGGCTCCTGATTTGTATCAGCAATTGCAACAAGCGCTCGCCGAGCGTCTCAAAAAATGGGGAACAGAGGGGTGTGCGATTACTCGTTTGCGAGAAAATCAATTTCTCTTGATGGTGCAGTATTTATCCAATCAAGAAGAAATTGAAACGGCAGTACAGGAATTGTTGGCTCATTTAGAACAACCCTTCGATGTGGAATCCCAGCGCACCTATCTTCCCCTGTGTATTGGAGTTAGCCTCTATCCAGAGCATGGGACACAGATTGATAGTTTGGTAAAAAATGCAGAGTTGGCAGCCCAATCCCTATCCCGGCAGGGAATGAATGCTTACCAGTTTTATAGCGAGAACCTCAGTACCCGATCGCTAGAGGTTTTTCTGCTAACGAATGAATTACGAGTGGCCTGGGAAGAGTCCTACTTTCAGGTTTATTATCAACCCCAGGTTCAGACTCAAACCGGAAAGATTGTGGGGTCAGAAGCGCTTATCCGCTGTTTGCATCCTGAAAAAGGACTTTTGCCACCCGCCCGTTTTATTCCCCTGGCGGAAGCGATCGGGTTGATTGTTCCCATCGGGGAATGGGTCGCCCGCACGGCCTGTGAGCAAACGAAGCAATGGCAAGGACAAATCATTCAACCCCTGCGAATTGCCGTGAATTTGTCCCCCCGACAGTTCAATCAAACGGATTTGGAGCAGGTGATTCTGCGATTACTGGCAGAAACCGTCCTGGACCCGACCTGCCTGGAACTGGAAATTACAGAAAGCTGTGTGATGGAGGATTTACCTCGCACCATTCAGGTTTTGAAATCTTTAAAAGATCGGGGAATTAAGATTGCGCTGGATGATTTTGGAACGGGCTATGCATCCTTAAGTCATCTCAAGCAAATTCCGGTCGATAGTGTGAAAATCGATCGCTTATTTATCTCCAACATTCAGGAGGATCAAAAAGATCAGGAGATTGTCAAAAATATCATTCAAATTGCCCATCGTCTAGGGTTGAAAACAATCGCAGAAGGGGTGGAAACTCAAGCAGAATGGGAATGCTTACGACAATATGAGTGTGATGAGCTACAGGGTTATTTGTTCAGTCGGCCCATTTCTGCTTTAGAGTTTGGCACCCTTTTGAAACGTGGCGGTTGCTTTTGAGGAGAGGCTAAAATCTAGGAAGATTGCCTGGTCTTGCATTCACTTCATATAGAAATCTTCAATCAAGACATCTTTTCTTTAGTTGAGATTCTAAAGTAGTTGTCTTGTTTGGAAAAGTGAGATTCACGCTGAAACGCGCATTTTCCAGTCCATCGACTTCATATACGATGAAAACATCGAATCGGGCCGATGAAACGCAACGGCTCCAGGCACTTTGGGACCATCAAATTCTAGATACTCCTGCTGAACCAGTGTTCGATCGCATCGTCCAGGCCGCAAAAGACATTTGTGGTGTACCGATCGCGCTCGTGAGCCTGATAGATGAACACCGCCAGTGGTTTAAGGCCAAAGTGGGGATAGAGGTTACGGAAACGCGCCGTGATATTTCCTTTTGTTCACAGGTAATTCAGCAATCTGATCCGTTCATTATTGCTGATACTCACTTAGATGAGCAATTTGCAACCCATCCCTCCGTCATCAACGAACCCTATATCCGCTTTTATGCAGCAGTTCCATTAATTACACCCGAAGGTCATGCCCTCGGTACGCTCTGTGTTATCGATCGCAAACCTCACACCCTGACCTGTGCACAAATTCAATCCCTCAAGGGGTTAGCGCGACAAACGATTATTGAACTGCGACGACGACGGGTGTTGGCCCAACTAAACCCGCCTGAAAATTCCCCAGAGGAGCACAAACTCTTTTTCAGACGCTTGATAGGGCGATCGTCCCTGGCGATTGGTATTATCCTTGGCATCACACTATTGTCTATCTGGAGTGATGCTCAAGTTGAAGAGCGACAACGCTGGGTCACTCATACTCTGAAAGTGATTTCATTAATTGAATCTGCTAACGCGGACTTTGGAGATTTGCGCTGGTCTGCTCAGTCTTATGTCATTACTGCCCAGGAGCAAGACCTGGCAGAGTATGAAAAAACAGCAAAAACGCTGCAACAAAGCATGAAAGACCTCCGCCAACTGATGGCTGATAATGCCCGACAGCAGGCAAATCTGAATCGGTTAGAGCCAATGATTCAGCAAAGTTTGAGGAATCTCCAACAGACGCTTACCGTGCGAAGAACAGAGGGATTTACAACCGCATCGCAACTGATGGGCCAGACGAATCGGATTAACCTGAGGGCTGCGATTCGCAGTCACTTTCAGGAAATGCATCAAGAAGAGGAACGGCTTTTGCAGGAGCGATCGCTTCTTTCAGAGCAGACCCATTATTTCGCTTCGGCAGTTAGCAATGCGGGTCGGGCAATCATGGTGTGCATTATCCTGGCGAATTATGGATTAATTCGCAGGGAAGTGCGGCGGCGGCAACAGGCTGAAACAGAAAAGGAAGTCCAGCGCGAGTTACTGGAAGTGACCCTTGCCAGTATCGGTGACGGAGTGATTGTAACCGATGCAAACCAGCGAGTGACGTTCATGAACCCGATCGCAGAAACCCTGACCGGATGGCCTGAAGAATCTGCCAACATGCATCCGATTCATGAAGTGTTTCCCCTCATTAATCTGGAGACAGGAGAATCAGTTGCCAGCCCCTTTGCTCAGGCAATTACTGAAAAAAGGATTCAAAGCCTGTTGCCCAATACAGGGCTACAGCAACCGGATGGCTCTATCATTCCGATCGACGACAGTTGCGCCCCTATCTTAGATAAACAAGGGATCGTTCAGGGGACTGTGATGGTATTTCGGGATATTACATTCCGCAAGCAATCGGAGACTGAAATGCAACGAGCTTTAAGCAAAGAAAAAGAATTAAACGAACTGCGGAACGGCTTTGTCTCGATGGTGTCCCACGATATTCGGACTCCCCTCGCGATCATCATTTCTTCCGCTGAGTTATTGCAGCACTACGCCGATCGCCTCACGGATGAAAAACGGCAGCGGTACTTTCAGCAAATCCGGGATGCAGTGAAGCGGATGCAGGAATTGCTGGAGGATGTTTTGCTGATCACGAAAACGGAATCCGGCGGGTTAAAGTACGAACCTTCCCCGGTCAACCTGGAAGAATTTTGCCGCAATTTGGTAGAGGAAGTTCAGATGACGACCCAGGGAAGCCGGGAAATTGTTTTCACCAGTTCCTGGGAAACGGCGAATGGGTCGTCACCTACGTACAACATGGACCCCAAGTTGTTACATCACATTTTTGTGAATCTGCTCTCAAATGCTGTGAAGTATTCTCCCCAAGGAGGAAAAATTCATTTTAAGGTGGAAGGTCACAAGAACGATGCAACCTTTCAAATCCGAGATGAGGGCATTGGCATTCCAGCGGAAGACCTGCCCAAACTCTTTACCTCATTCCATCGAGGGCGGAATGTTGGCAAAATTATGGGAACTGGGTTGGGATTGTCGATCGTCAAATCCTGTGTCGAGCTACATTATGGGTCGATCGAAGTTGCAAGTGAGGTGGGGAAAGGAACCACCTTCACCCTCACCCTACCCTTGAACCGGATGCTTGCGGATTGTTAGTCTGATCCGGACGGGCAAGCAACTCCTGAACCTTCTTTGCTAATTGTCTAAGTTGAACAGGTTTTGTTAAATAATCCGTTGCACCTGCATCCAGACAGCGTTCCCGGTCTCCCGGCATTGCCAGGGCTGTCAGGGCGACAATGGGAATCTGTAAGAGGTCGGGATTTGATCGAATCTGACGGATCGCTTCCAGCCCATCCATTTCTGGCATCTGGATATCCATTAAGATCAGATCGGGAGGATGGATACTGACATAGCGCACCGCCTCTATCCCGTTCCGCACGATCGTTAAGTGATAGCCCTTCGCCTGCAAGTAGAGTTGAAACATCTCCAGGTTTGCCTCATTATCCTCCGCTAAAAGAATCTTGGGTTGAACAGGATGCTTCTCCAGACTCGTAGTGATTTCAGAGGTCGGTGAAGTCTCCCGATTCTCTTCTGACAATCGGTGAGAAGGGGATGGGGAAAGGGTATAGGGTAAGCAGATTGAAAAACAACTTCCTTTCTGAGGGACACTTTCAACCTGTACGGTGCCACCATGAAGTTCTGTAATTCGTTTCACCAGCGCTAGCCCCAACCCTGTGCCTTCATGGTGGCGACTCAGGCCACTATCCAGTTGCACAAAAGCCTGGAATAACCGCCTCTGGTTTTCTGGGGTGATGCCGATCCCCGTATCGTTGACAGCAAGACGAAGATAGCGAGTAGAGCCTGAGTCTGCCTCCTGTTCGACACTTGCCTTCAGCGTGACCCTGCCCCCTTCGGAAGTGAATTTGACGGCATTGCCCAACAGGTTGATCAAGGCTTGTCGAATGCGGAGTTCGTCGATCGCAATCTTGCCCGTATCCTTCGCCACTTGAAGTTCCAGGTGGATATTTTTCTGATGGGCTTGCTGTCGCACAAACAGCAGACTGTTATCACACAATTCCTGGACGGAAGCTGGATTAACCTGTAAATCCATCTTGCCCGATTCAATTTTGGCAAGATCCAAAATGTCGTTGATCAAAGTCAGCAGGTGGCGACCACTGTGTTCGATCATCCCTAATGCCTTTAACTGCCGTTCATTCAGGGGACCGTAGATCTGGTCTTGCAACCCTTCTGCCAAACCCAACACGGCATTCAGGGGAGTTCTCAACTCATGACTCATATTCGCCAGAAACTCATCCTTGAGCCGAGTTGCCCTGGAAAGCTCCAGATTCGCAAAGGCCAGTTCCGCGTTAATTTGCTGGAGTTGCTGTTCCGTCTGTTTCCGCTCAGTAATATCCTGGGCTGTCCCCACCAGATGAATCAACTGCCCCTGAGCGTTGAGAACAGGTTCTCCCCGCGCTTGAAGATAGACCAGGGTGCCATCGGGCCGATAAAGCCGACACACAATATCGTAGGGCTTCCCCAGAGCAATCGCCTGTTGCACGGTTTCCCGGTGAAAGTCCCGATCGTCGGGATGGAAATATTCTTGTAACGCCTCAAAGGTCGGAGGCCCAAGGGTTGCATCTCGTCCAAAGATGCGAAAAACTTCAGCGGACCAGGAAATTTCTGCTGTTTTGATGTCAAATTCCCAACTTCCCAGGTTTGCAATGCGTTGAGCGGCTGTCAAGTGTGCTTCGCTTTGGCGCAGTTCCGCAGTTCGCTCGGCAATTCGCATTTCCAATTTTTGATTGAATTGTTCTAAAGCCTTCGTTGCCCGTTGCCTCTCTGCCAATTCGGTTTGGGCTTGCTCATAGGCGGTTGCTTGCTGAATGGCGATTGATAATTGCACTGAAAGTTGGTCCAGCAGGGCGAGTTCGATCGTCTGCCACTCGCGAGGCCCATTACATTGATGGGCAATCAACAAGCCCCAGAGTTGCTCCCGCACCAGAATGGGCACTACTAGATTCGCTTTCACCTGGAACTGCTCTAGCAACTGGAGGTGACAGGGCGTTAACCCAACCTGGTAAATATCATTGACAGCCCATCGCTTTCCTAAGCGGTAATTGATCCCAGCCCCGTGCTGAAAGCAGGTGTCCTGAATGTGCTGCCCTATTGCCACCGTCCAACCGGGAAGGACGGCCTCTGCCAGCACCGTTCCACTCATGTCAGGGTTGAAGTGGTACACCAGCACCCGATCGGCCTGTAAAAACTGACGAACCTCAACCGCAGTGGTATGCAACACCTCATCCAACTTCAAAGATTGGCGAATTCGGAGCGCAATCACCGAGGTTAACTGCTGTTGCCTACGGCTCTGCTCTAGTTGGCGGGTCAGATACATCCGTTCCACAGCATTGTGAATGGTATGATGTAAGTCCTCAGAGGTCAGGCTGTCTTTCATCACATAATCCTGAGCGCCGCCTTTCATGGCCTCGATCGCATCCATGCGATCGATTTGCCCGGTCAGGATAATCACCGCTGACTGGTTACTACTGATCTGCTGTCGGAACTGTTTCAAAAACTCAAGGCCATCCCAATCAGGCAAATGCAGATCTAACAACACGACATCCGGGGTTTCCTGCTGGCACCAGGCAGCCGCCTGGGTCGCGGTCTCCATTTCAAAGATGCGATAGCGATACAAACAGTCTTGCTGCAAGTAGCGACGGCAAACCGCCCTGTCTGTGGCACAATCATCGATCAAAAGGATTGTGAGTGTCGAAAGATAGTCCATAACCTGGTTCTGATAGCAATTTCGCATTAGAGCCGCTTCAAGGTTCATCCTCTAGGTAGACGTAAGCAGTGCCGATTTCAGTAATGAACTATTTGAAGTGTTACTTTACAAAGCACGGTAACGGAACCCTTGGATTTACTTCTATTATCTTTCCCTAACTGCTAAACGCTCTATCTAACGGCTGTCACCTTAAAAATACGTTTCATTGTAAAGATTTATACCCATCAAGTTATGGAAGAAACACTGCCAGAGCGGTTGATTCTCGTCGTTCAGGAAAATCCAGAACACCGGGATGTGTTGGAGCAGGTGTTTGCAGAAAGCGCCATGCCCCACCGCACGATCACCCTCCCCAATGGAAAGCAAGCCCTGGATTTTCTGTACCGTCGGGGCGATTACTCAGAAGCTCCCCGTCCCGATCTCATTTTGCTGGAACTCAATCTACCAGAAAAAGACGGAAGAGAAATTCTGGCGGAGATCAAAAAAAATCCTCAACTTCGCAGAATTCCCATCATTATTTTGACCGTTTCTGATAGCAAAGAAGATATTTTTAGAGCGTATGCCCTTCAGGGAAATTGCTATGTGATCAAGTCTTCCGATTTAGAACAGCTAGCTCTCACTGCCCGAAGAATCGAAGAGTTTTGGCTAGGAATTGTTACATTACCTCTAGAGTAATTAGATCTTCCAATAATAACTTATTTAAAGAAACTTGAGCTTTTTTCAACAAGAAATAAGGGTTTGTTTTTTCCTTCTCTCAAAGGACCAAAACTCGTGCAATACGGGTCTATTTAATAGATTTATTTAACAGTTTCTCCCCTCTCCCTTCCTGGTTTTGTAAGATATGCTGCTAGAGAAGGGATAGGTTTTTGCAGCGAATTTTACAGAATTCCCGCCGTGATTTTTTGAAGCTAAACTATCAAAATTCTGTAAAAGTGCTTTGTAAAACTGTGCAGGTGTCCCCTGAAAAGGCTTCTTTTTTGACTGCGATCGTCAAATTACCCTGGTTTTAAATTCACCTTAGTTTTAAGGGGGTCAAATGAATCACAACTTAGAAATGCAGGATATTAACTGGACGAGTTTAAAACAACCGTCCATCCATGTCTTGACCCAAATACAACCTCATGGTGTACTCATTGTTCTAAATGAACCGGATTTAACAGTTTTACAAGCCAGTCGTAACACAGCGAAAGAATTTGGAATTCCGGTAGAAAAGATTCTAGGTAAGCCTTTAGATGAAATTCTGGACACCTTTCAGGTCGATCGATTTCGCGTTGGGTTATTGCAAGATAATTTAGATTTAATCAATCCAACCAAAGTTTGGGTGCGACGAAAAGGGGATGATTATGGTGTCTTTGATGCTATCTTTCACCGAACTGCGGATGGATTTTTGGTATTAGAATTAGAACCTGCATTAACCCAGGAAAACATTCCATTTTTAAGCTTTTATCATCTGGCCCGCGCTTCGATTAACCAACTGGAAAGTAATGCAAGTTTGCGAGATTTCTGCCAAATTATTGTCCGGGAAGTGAGAAATGTCACCGGGTTCGATCGCGTCATGCTCTACAAATTTGACGACGATGGACATGGGGAAGTGCTGGCAGAAGAAAAACTGGACAGTATGGAACCTTATCTGGGGTTGCATTTCCCAGAATCGGACATTCCCCAACCTGCCCGGAAGATGTTTGTATCCAACTGGATTCGGGTGATCCCGGATGCCCAGATTGAAGGGGTGGATCTGTACCCCGCCCAGAATCCTATTACCCATCAGCCCATTGATCTGACCCTTTCCATTCTTCGCAGTCCGTTCTCCTGTCACCTGGAGTACCTGCATAACATGGGAGTCCGGGCTTCCCTGACCATTTCCCTCATGAAGGATCAGAAGCTCTGGGGAATCATTGCCTGTCATCACCAGACTCCCAAGTATGTTCCCTACGAACTCCGAAAGGCTTGTGAATTCCTGGGACGGGTAATTTTCGGTGAAATTTCCACCCGTGAGGAATCGGCGGACTACAACTACCAGATGCACCTGACTCAGGTGCAGTCGGCCCTGATTGAGTTCATGTCCCAGGATGAGAATTTTATCGAGGGCTTGACCCACCATGACCCCAATTTGCTGGAATTGGTGGATGCTCAGGGGGCGGCGATTTGCTCAAACGGTCATTGGACGACGATCGGGCGGACTTTGGCTGAGGAGGATCTGAACTATCTCGTCCAGTGGCTTGCGAAAAAGGTAGAGGGGGAAATTTTCTACACCGACTCCCTGCCCCTGCTCTACTCCGATGCTGAACGGTTTAAGGATGTGGCGAGTGGGTTGCTGGCAATTCCCATTTCGAAGCGCAGTTACGTCCTCTGGTTCCGTCCAGAAGTGATTCAAACGGTCAACTGGGGCGGCGATCCCAACCATGCCTATGAACTTCAGCAATCGGAAACGGAGTTGCGTCTGTGTCCCCGTAAATCTTTTGCTCTCTGGAAGGAAACAGTACGGCTCCGGTCCCTGCCCTGGAAGACGATTGAGATCGCGGCGGCCCTGGAATTGCGGAAGGCGATCGTCAATATCGTTCTACGGCAGGCGGAAGAACTGGCGTTGCTGGCCCAAGATCTGGAGCGCTCCAATGCGGAACTGAAAAAGTTCGCCTATGTCGCGTCCCATGACTTGCAAGAACCACTGAACCAGGTCGCTAACTATGTGCAGCTTCTGGAGATGCGCTACAACGAAGAACTGGATCAGGATGCGAAGGAGTTCATTGGGTTTGCGGTTGATGGAGTCAGCCTCATGCAAACGCTGATTGACGATGTACTGGCCTACTCAAAAGTAGACCTGAAGGGCATTGACTGGGAACTGACGGAGGTGGAAACGGCTCTCAATCGGGGGTTGGGCAATCTCCGGGGGCGCATTGCGGAAACGGAGGCAGTGATTACCCATGACCCGATGCCGACGATCGTGGCGGATAATACCCAACTGATGCAACTGTTCCAGAATCTAATCGGCAATGCCATCAAGTTCCAGAAAAAGCAGGAGCCTCCCTGCATCCATATCGGGGTGCAACGGCAGGAGGATGCCTGGTTATTCTCCGTCCAGGACAACGGGATTGGGTTCGATCCCCAATTCGCCGATCGCATCTTTGTGATCTTTCAGCGGCTCCATACCCGTGATGAGTATCCAGGGTCAGGGATGGGATTGGCAATCTGCAAGAAGATTGTGGAATGCCATCGGGGACGAATCTGGGTGGAATCAGAACTGGGGAAAGGTGCAACGTTTTATTTCACCATTCCCGTAGGAGGACGCGATCGCAACCATGCCAACGGACGCAAGAAAAACCATCTTCTTGATCGAAGATAATCGGGGGGACATTCGCCTGATTCAGGAAGCCCTGAAAAGCACCGCTGCTGCCTGTGAGGTGGTGGTGGCGCGGGACGGAATGGAAGCAATGGCCTATCTCCGGCAGGATGGGGACTATGCGGGGGCCACCCGCCCAGACCTCATTCTGCTGGACCTGAATTTGCCTAAAAAAGACGGACGGGAAGTGTTGGCGGAAATTAAGGCAGACCCAGCCCTATGCCACATTCCCGTTGTTGTGCTGACTACTTCTCGCAATGAGGAGGACATCAGCAAAAGCTACGATTTGCACGTCAATTGCTACATCTCCAAATCGCGCAATTTGACCCAATTATTTAAAATTGTTCGGGGGATTGAGGAATTTTGGTTAGAGACTGCGATACTGCCAACGCCGATCGGGGAGGCTCCCATCGGGAAGGGCGAACCGCTGTAAAGATTTTGCTGGTAGAAGATAGTCTGGCGGATGCCCGATTGCTGCAAGAGATTCTCAAGGGAGCCATGTTCAGTCGCTTCTCTGTTACCCATACTCAGCGGCTCAGTGAGGCGATCAGATCCCTGGTCAGCACCCCCTTTGATGTGATTTTGTTGGATTTGACCCTGCCTGACAGTGCGGGGTTAGATTCCCTGAATGTGCTGCTCCAGAATGCTCCCCATCTGCCGATCGTCGTTCTGACCCACACGAGCGATCATGATCTGGCTGTGGAAGCAGTCCGGCGGGGTGCTCAGGATTATCTGGTCAAGCGACAAATGACTCAGGATAGCCTGGGGCGATCGTTGCGGTATGCGATCGAACGCAAGCAAGCGGCAGAAGCCCTGCGGGAAGTAAACGAAATTCTGGAATTGCGGGTGAAGGAACGCACGGCAGAATTGGAAACGGCTAATCGCCTTCTGACCCAGGAGATTGCGTCCCGGCAGCAGGTCCAACAACGGTTGGAATTGGCCCAACAAGCCGGGAGAATTGGTAACTTCGAATGGAATTTAGCAGAGGGCCGAGTTACGTGGTCTGCTGAGTTAGAGGCCCTATATGGGGTAGCGCCGGGGGACTTTGGTGAAGGATATGAAGGGTGGTCAGCGAGATTGCATTCGGATGAGCGCGATCGAGTCTGGCAAGAGTTTCATCAAGCCTGTCAGAGGGGGCAGGGCTTGGAAACAGAATTTCGGATTGTGTGGCCCAATCAAGAAGTTCGCTGGATTTGTGTCAAAAGTAGTGTCTTTCACTCCCAGCAGCAGGAACCCCTGCGGATGATTGGGATTCACATGGATATTACGGAGAAAAAGCAGTTAGAGGCTCAGTTTCTGCGGGCGCAACGGTTAGAAAGTCTGGGCACTCTGGCCAGTGGTATTGCCCATGATTTGAATAACGTCCTGACTCCTGTACTCGCGGGGGCACAACTCCTTTCCCTCAAACTTCCGGCTCTTGATCCTGCAACTCGCCAACTTTTGACTCTTTTAGAGAGCAGTGCCCGTCGTGGAGCCGACTTGGTAAAACAAATTCTCTCCTTTGCACGGGGGGTAGAAGGAAAACGAATGATTCTACAACTCCATTATTTGTTGATGGAAATTGAGGACATGATTCGTCAGACCCTCCCCCCGGCGATCACCATTGAAATGGAGGTGCCTGAGAGTCTGTGGCCGATCGGGGGGGATGCAACCCAACTCCACCAGGTTTTCATGAATCTCTGTGTCAATGCAAGAGATGCAATGCCTCAGGGCGGGATGTTGAGCGTTCGGGCAGAGAATCAGTTCCTTGATGAGCGATCGGCCCGCAAACATCTGGATGCCACTCCCGGTCTATATGTGGTGGTGACGATCAGGGACACAGGAACAGGCATTCCTCCTGAAATCTTGCACCGCATCTTCGATCCCTTCTTCACGACCAAGGAGATTGGGAAAGGGACGGGGTTAGGACTGTCTGCGGTCTTGGGCATTGTTAAAAGTCACGGGGGTTTTGTCGATGTTCAAAGTGAACTGAACCAGGGGAGCCAATTTCAGATTTATTTGCCTGCCAATCAATCAGAGGTGCCAAGGGGTAATGATCCGCTCGAAGCGCTGGCAGGCCATCAAGAATTAATTCTGGTTGTAGACGATGAATCCGTGATCTGTGAAACGACCCGCATGACCCTGGAGACTTACAACTATCGAGTCTTAACGGCCAGAACTGGAATGGAAGCGATCACCCTTCTCTCGCAACATCAGCACGAGGTTTTTTCCGTCTTGATGGATCTCATGATGCCTTCTCTCGATGGGTTCGCAACCATTCCTCTGATGCATCGCCTCAACCCTAACCTGTATGCGGTTGCGATGAGTGGTCTGAATTCCGTTGAGGTTGTCACCCAAGCGCAGGAGATGGGCTTTCAAGAATTTCTTTCAAAACCTTTTACAACCTATGATCTTCTCCAGCGGTTGCAACTTGGTGTTCAGAGTACCCGTTCTTTGATTGAAATCTAAGGATTTTTGGAAATCTCCTTAGGGAGACTTCGAATAGGAGATTTCTGACCAAGAATCTACCCGCTGGTTTCGGCTACGCTCAACCAGCATACGCGCCCTGAGCGTAGCCGAAGGGCAACCCACAGGTAAAATCTTTTCTGGAACTCTCCTAAGAACTCGCCTGGGCTTCACCCCCTGAATCTTGCTCGGACAGAGGAACCGAAAATTCCTGTCCTATCCGTTTCCGCCACCAGGCAAGTAGGGTACTGGCAATGAAAACACTAGAGTAAACCCCTGTGGTAAACCCAATGATCAGAGCCAGGGCAAAGTTTTTTAGCGTTTCGCCGCCAAATAGGTAAATGGCAACGAGCGGTAGCAGGGTGGTCAGGGTGGTATTGATGCTTCTGGAGAGGGTCTGATTAACAGCCTCATCCACAATATCGTTGATATGACGATGGGGATTTAACACGATCGTCTCCCGGATGCGATCGTAAATCACCACCGTGTCATTCACCGAAAACCCGATGATCGTCAGCAAAGCTACTACAAAGAGGCTGTCTACTTCTATGCCAAAAAACAGGCCAAGAATGGCAAAGCTCCCAACGGTCAACAGGATATCGTGGAATAGGGCGACGATCGCAAAGAAAGCATAATCAAGCTGGAAGCGAAAGGTGAGATAGACCGCAATCCCCAGAAACGAAAGCACAACTGCCAGCATCCCAGACAAAAAGAGCTGACGACCCAGGGTTGGCCCCACCGTGTCAATCTGATTTTTGGCAGGATTAAAGGCTCCCAATCGTTTCTCCAGACTTTGGATCACACGGGTACGCTGCTCTCCATCAAGCGCCTTAGCCCGCAAAATCAATGCATAATCTTCTGAAACCTGGACGCTGGTATCTCCTAACCCCTCTGCACTTAAGACTTCTCGCACCACAGCCGGATCAATCGGCTGATCGCAATTTCCTGGTTTGCTGCAATCCAACTCCACTTGCAGACGGGTTCCTCCCACAAAATCCAGACCTGGACGGAGGGGAAACCCAATCTGCTGAAAGGAAATCACCATCCCAATCAGGCCAGCCAGGATATAGGCGATTGAGATGCTCCACCAGAGCGATCGTTGCCCAATCACATTTAACTTCATGAAGTCACTCCTGCCTGAGATTTCGATGCAATTTTGGGCAAGTTGGGGCAGTAAAGGTTGGGCCGTCGTAGCCCCGGAAAACTAATCGCCATCATCAAGAAAGTGCGGCTACAGGTAAGCGCTGTGAACATACTGACTGCCACCCCCAGCGCCAGGGTCAATGCAAATCCTTTCACCAGCCCTGCTCCTAACCAAAATAAGGCCGCACAAGCAATCAACGTCGTTACATTGCTGTCCAGAATGCTGGAGAAGGCCCGGTAAAAACCGGATTCAACAGAGCGGTATAGGGTTTTCCCGGCCCTTAATTCTTCACGGGTGCGTTCAAAGATCAGAACGTTCGCGTCTACGGCCATCCCAATACTAAGAATAAACCCTGCAATTCCTGGCAGGGTCAAGGTCACCCCCAGCAGTACAAACGAGGCATAGGTTAATAAAGCATAAATAATCAGGGACAGGTCCGCAATTAAACCGGGTAAGCGATAGTAAACCACCATAAAGATCAAGACTAATAAAAGTCCTGAAACACCCGCATAGAGACTGCGTTGAATACTGTCCTTCCCAAGCGTTGCCCCAACAGTCCGGTTTTCCACAACCTCAACCGGGACGGGTAGTGAACCTCCCCGCAACTGCACTGCCAGATCGTTAGACGTTTCAGTTGTGAAGTTCCCAGTAATCACGGCGTTTCCACCCGTAATTCCGGTTTGGGCAAATTCTACCCCTACGGTTGGACCGCTAACCAGGGCATTATCTAAAAAGATGCCAATGCTCCGTCCAGTACCAGCGAGAGATTTTGTTAATTCAGCAAATAAATCGGCTCCCTTGCCATCAAACCGAATCGCGACGTTCCAAACGTCTCCGGCAGCCGAAGCAGGTTCAGCGAAAGCATCCTTCAAATTTTTACCTGTAAGTCCAGTCCGCTCAAATAACTCTAAAATGAGCTGGTCCTTTTCCTTCAGTGCTTTCTGATTCGCTTCCAGGCCAGCAGTGTCTTTGGCTTTGCGTAACTCGGCTTGCTTAGCCAATAATTCATTACGCTCTAGCAAATAAACTCGGAACTGCACCTCCGTCCCCGGTTTCTGGCGCAAAAATTCTAATTGGGCCGTTCCTCCCAAAACCCGCTCCGCTTGTTGGGGGTCACTGACTCCCGGCAACTGGACCACGAGTTGATCACTGCCCGCAACTTGAACCAACGGCTCCGAAACGCCTAAGCCATTGATCCGGCCTTCCACAACTCGTTGAACCGCCTCCATGACTTTGGCATTAATTTCTTTCACATCTTCAGACGGCTTCACCTGAATCGTCAGTTGGGAGCCACCTTGTAGGTCCAAACCCAGTTGTGGTTCAACACGGGTAACTACGGCGATCGCCGCAATTACCAAAACCAGAATCAGGGCAATTAACGAACGCTGTCTTTGCATAGTTCAATCGGTCATAACACCGCTATGATAACGCTCTGGGAGGCAAAAGGCATGGGAGAAGGCAGAGGGCAGAAGGCATGGGATAAGGCAAAGGGCAAAGGGCAGAAGGTAAAAAAGTTTTTACCCTGTTTTGTAACCAATTGGCTTTGTAATAAATAGCCTCTCACTGCACCCACTCTTCCTTTCCTTCTGCCCTTTGCCCTCTGTCTTCTGTCTTTCCTCCTAAACCCGGAGAGCCACCATTTTTTGCACGGCTTCCACAATCTGGGCAGGTTGCACGATCGTCAGATTTTCCAGGGTGCCATTGTAAGGCGTAGGAATATCCTGGGATGATAGCCGCAGCACTGGGGCATCCAGTTCGTCAAAGAGGCGATCGTTAATCGAGGCAATCAGTTCTGCCCCAATGCCCCCGGTCCTCATACACTCTTCCACAATGATGACGCGATGGGTTTTGCGAATCGAAGCCCCAATGGTGTCAAAATCCAGCGGTTTTAGAGAAATTAGGTCGATCACTTCTGGGTCAATGCCCGATTTTTCAAGGGTTTTGACAGCCTGGAGGACGTGGTGGCGCATCCGAGAGTAGGTAAGAATCGTGACATCCTTACCAGAACGCACGACTTCAGCCTTATCCAGAGGCAGTAAATACTCCTCTTCCGGTAAATCTTCCTTCAGGTTGTAAAGCAGCACATGCTCGAAGAAGAGGACAGGATTGTCGTCTCGAATGGCTGACTTCAGTAGCCCCTTTGCATTGTAAGCCGTAGAGCAGGCGACAATCTTCAGCCCCGGAACCGCCTGAAAATAGGCTTCTAGCCGTTGGGAGTGTTCGGCCCCCAATTGCCGTCCGACCCCACCGGGCCCCCGAATAACGGTGGGAATTTTAAAGTTCCCCCCAGAGGTATATCGCAACATTCCGGCATTGTTGGCAATCTGATTAAAGGCCAGAAGCAAAAAGCCCATGTTCATCCCTTCAATGATGGGCCGCAACCCGGTCATCGCGGCTCCCATGGCCATTCCCGTGAAACTATTCTCAGCGATCGGGGTATCAAGAACCCTCAAATCTCCGTACTTCTTATAGAGATCCTTTGTGACTTTGTAAGAGCCACCGTAATGACCGACATCCTCTCCTAAGACAAGTACGGTATTGTCGCGGGCCATTTCTTCGTCGATCGCTTCCCGCAAGGCGTTAAACATGAAGGTTTCTGCCATGATTCCTCTGGATGACGGCCAGTTAAATAACTTTTAATTACGCAGTCCCTAATTCTGCCATTCTCTGATGATCTCCCGCAAGGGGAAGGTGAGCGCTTTCACAGCGAGATTGCCGCCATTGGCTGGACAAAGATCTCCAAAACCCATGACCCATGACCCACGACCCATCCCTCATTTTCTTGACAGCCCTTGTCAGAGTCCCTGAAAAACAGGTGTAATGGGAACAACCCTCAGCCAACTTTCAGGGAATGCCATGCTACAACTCAAGATTTTGGCCGATACCATCTTAAAACTTCGCCCGATTCAGGCTTCCCAGCTTCCCGATGAAGAAGAACAACCCATTCTTGCGGGAACGGTGCTGAATTTGCACTCCTATGCAGATATTGGGGATCACCTGAGGGTGGCATTAGCAGGCCAAACTTTTAAGGGTCGCAATACCTGGTACGTCTTTGAGCGTCATGCTCAAGTCTTGAAGGATGGGAAGGTTATCACGTTCAGTGGCGTACAGTTGCAAATTCTGGTAAATACGTTTCTGAAGTCGCGCCCCATCCAGTCCTCCCAATTAAAGGATGAGGAGAAAGAGTTGGTCCGAGGGGGAGACTATTTCAACTTGAGTGCCTACAGCTTTGAAAGGGACCATCTGAAAATTACCTTGGCCGATCGGACCCTGGACAATCGCAACACCTGGTTTGTCTTCAAAGACCATGCGCGGATTCTTCGGGAAGGGAAGCCTGTCACCCCTCCCAGCAAGAAATTAAGTGAGGATGACTATCAAAAGGCCGCCGCATCGCTAGGGGTTCCCGTCGCTACGATTAAGGCGGTTGTAGCGGTCGAAACATCGGGGGGAGGTTTTCTTAGTGATGGACGACCCAAAATTCTGTTTGAGGCCCACTGGTTCAGTGACTACACCAGTGGACGCTACGACATTTCCCATCCTGATATCAGTTCTCGTCGCTGGAATCCCAGTTTGTACCGGGGAGGGGCTGCTGAGTACCCTCGGTTACAAAGGGCAATGGCTCTCAATCGGGCTGCTGCCTTACAGTCTGCTAGTTGGGGGTTGGGGCAGATTATGGGAGGCAACTATCAAATGGCAGGCTATTCCAATGTTGAGAACTTTGTAAAGGACATGTATGAGTCCGAAGGGAAACAGTTAATGGCAATGGTGAACTTTATCAAATCCCAAGGACTTGCCGATGACCTGCGGCAGCGAAATTGGGCTGGATTTGCCCTTGGCTACAATGGAGAAGGGTATAGAGCCAATAACTATGATGTGAAGCTAGCACAAGCTTATGCTCAGTTCAGCTAGGCATTGAACTGTTCCCAAACTCACTCATTTTCGACTGCTCTCCTCAATCTTTTTTTCTTCCTCTGCAACCTCTCTAAACTCTGGCAAATAGGTTCCAGCGGTATCGCTGCCTCGGCAAAACAACTTCTCTGGATTGGAGAAGTTCTCTCTTAATGAGGAATCTTGATAGAGATTGGGGGTCTCTTTGGTCCTTACAAATCCTTATAAGTTGAAATATGAAGGAACGCTTCATCGATCGATCGATTACTCAAAATAGAACCTGTGGTGCCTTTGGTTGATTGAGTCAGCAAAGAAAATTCCAAATGAACCAGTGGATGTAGTTAGCAATCCATGACTTTTGTAACGCTTCTTAATATAATCAAAATGGCTGTAGCGTGAGAATTGTAAATATTCAGTATATGGGAATACAAACCCATCTTGCTACAGTTTATCTGGAGGCTTATCTCCCAAAACTAATTAGGGGTGACGACTCGCTGAACGACTGGCTTGCTGATTAGAAACATTAGCGAACTACAACTAGCTTTTATTTCAAGTCGCTTTAATTTCCAAGACAATAGGGTGAGTTATGATTTCTTCCACGCAATATTCCCTGACAATTATTCAAGATGAGGCTCGACAACTCGTTCAAAGGGGCGTTGTTGGTCGTCAACAACCCATCTATGTTCTATGTCAATATATTCCAGCTCGTGAGTGGGCCTGGGTAGAGTGCGAACTGGAGCGCAGTAACTTTCTTCTCCGAGATCGAATTGGCGATTTGATCAGCCAGGAAGATTGGGAGAACGATTAAACGAGTCAGCGGAACTTTCAAATGAATGAGTGAACCAAGGCGAACAAAAAACGCGATTTGGGATTTTCCAGATTGGGTTCTCTAGAATAGTGTTTTACAGAATAGTTTTCCACGATTTCAAAAGCCCCGCAGGAGAGTAAATTTCCTGCGGGGTTTGTTCTCAACATTTATATTTCTAGTGCATGGATTCTAAGTCAGATAAAGAGATGCAAACTTGGGGAATGGGAATCCATCATTATCCAACCTGCTCCAAATATTGATTGAGATCCTCCTGGATGCGGGTTAACTCCGCTTGAGTCGTCAGGCGAATGCGATCGTCCCGCAGGGTAATTAAGACCTGAGCCGCAAAAGGTGTAGGCCAGATATTGGGATTGCAGAAAAGTTCTAAAAAGATATCTCCCGTATATCGATACTCCATCGGAGGTTGAGGAGTGCCTTTACCCGGAGGGGTGTTTCCTCGACTGGCAACTGCTTTCAAGCGATCCATCAACTCAGAAATTGCCCGTTGTAAATCGCGAGCCGCTTCAGGGGAGAAACTAAAAGAAAGGGAACCTTCTGCCAGATTGAAAGTGATTGGTGAGGACATGGTGGGATGGAAATGGGGCATGAATCAGAGTTTGAACCCTGATTTTACCCTTAACGGTTCTGCGCCATGACCCAAGACTTTTTAGACAAAAACCTGTGAGTTGAGCGAAGCCGAAATTCCCAGGTTTACTGGACCCATGAACCAAAGGTTAGGGACATGCAGCAAAATAATACACCTGGAAATCGAGTTTCGACCTCGCTCAACCCGCGAGTTCAGGGCTGAACGAAGCCGAAGCCCGGTGATTAACACTTTGTACTTTATTCGTCAATCCTTTATTGTCTTGTCTCTAGGGTCATTACAGCCCAACCAGTTCTCTGTTTTCTTCCATCCCCAACAGCTTTTGAACGATCGTCAACCGAGCTTCCAGCTTGGCAACGCTAAATTCATTTCTCAAATGCTCCAGACGGGCCAAGGCATTGGCTTTTTCTGTCGTCAGCCGCATCAAAGCATCGATTGCCCGTTGGTACTCAGGATTAATCTGAAGAACTTCAAAGCGCCGTGCTTTTCGCTGATTATCATTTTTTAAATTGGCTTCAAAGGCAACGACCATCTCTGCATTGCCCTCTAACCGGGCCAGGTGTTGGCGGACTTCAGAAGTTTGGTACTCTAATTCGTTCACCGCTTGAGCAGCCTGGGCGATCGCAGCAGGATACTGATGTAAACCAAGTTTCATAGGATTGTCCCTGAAAAATTTGTTTGAGAAGAGGATTGAGGGAAATTGAGTAACCCGCCTTAATCAAAGGACTGAGATGAAGAATTAAGGCGATTCCAAAAATACCAGTGGTTGTCCTTCGACTTCGCTCAGGGCGCGTCTTCAGCTTTGCTCAGAGATCTGGTTGCGCGAAGCTGAAACCAGCAGGGAAATTGTTTTCTAGATCCCCTAAGCAGCCAGTTCTTTAAGGGCGACTAATTGAGGCAGGGCAGGTAATTCGGAACGATCGAAGCTTTCTGTATAGGTCTGATCAAGAACTTGCACCTGAATTTCAACAGAAATCAGATAAGAGCCTGATTCCTGTCCGACTGCTTCAGCCAGCAGGTGGGCAAAATCAGGGCGATCGGCCGTGATGGGATTGCGGACGGTGCAACGGTCCCATTCGTATTTGGCAGAGGGATCTAAGGTAAGAATATAGTGCTTGGTCATGGCACAGATGAAGGGGAGAGGGTTAATCGGAACAAATAACCGTAGAAAGGAATGAAACCTTTCATCGATGGAACGTTTTCAATCTTCTTAAATCAATTATAGTGCTTTTGTACTGAAAATGTGTAGATCAAGCGTGAAGACTCAGTGAAATACACCCTCTTGCCTTCCTGGGAAATCATTCCTTTGATAGGCTATGCTTTGACTGAGAGGTTTTGACTAACTTCAGTATCTTTAAGGAAAGAGATTCATGACTGCAACCCCCATCCGCCCCAAGCAAGACATTACTCATGAGGTAAAAGATTTATCCCTTGCGCCAAAAGGGAAACAGCGGATCGAATGGGCGGGCCGGGAAATGCCAGTCCTGCGTCAGATCCGGGACCGCTTTGCTCAGGAACAGCCCTTTGCAGGGATTCGATTCGCTGCTTGCTGCCACGTTACGACTGAAACGGCTCACCTGGCGATCGCCCTCAAAGCGGGTGGAGCCGATGCGGTGTTGATTGCCAGCAACCCCCTTTCCACGCAAGATGATGTGGCCGCCAGCCTAGTCGTGGACTATGGAATTCCCGTGTTTGCTCAGAAGGGTGAAGACAATGAAATGTATCACCGCCATGTGCAAATCGCTCTCGATCATCGCCCTAACATCATTATTGACGACGGCTGCGATGTCGTAGCCACCCTGGTACAAGAACGGCAAAATCAACTGTCTGAAGTGATTGGGACGACCGAAGAAACCACCACCGGGATTGTGCGGCTGCGAGCCATGTTCCGCGATGGAGTTCTGACCTTCCCTGCCATGAACGTAAACGATGCTGAAACCAAGCACTTCTTCGATAATCGCTACGGAACAGGCCAATCCACCTTAGATGGGATTATTCGGGCCACAAACGTTCTGCTGGCTGGCAAAACGATCGTGGTTGCAGGTTACGGCTGGTGTGGTAAGGGAACCGCGAACCGAGCCAGAGGCTTGGGGGCGGAAGTGATCGTGACGGAAATCGATCCCGTGAAGGCGATCGAAGCGGCAATGGATGGCTTCCGAGTCATGCCGATGAGCGAGGCGGCTCCCCAGGGCGATATCTTTATAACCGTGACTGGGAACAAGCATGTGATCCGAGAAGAGCATTTTGCAGTCATGAAAGATGGTGCAATGGTCTGCAACTCCGGTCACTTTGATATTGAAATTGACCTGAAATCTCTAGGGGCACAAGCGAAGGAAGTTAAAGAAGTTCGAAACTTTACCCAGGAGTATCTCCTGAATAATGGGAAGTCTGTTGTGGTTCTTGGGGAAGGTCGTCTGATCAACTTGGCGGCTGCGGAAGGTCATCCCAGTGCAGTGATGGATATGAGCTTTGCAAACCAGGCGCTGGCTTGCGAATATCTTGTGAAGAACAAGGGCACGCTGGAAGCGGGCATTCACTCGATTCCGACCCATTTAGATCGGGAAATTGCGCGGCTGAAACTTCAGGCGATGGGCATTCAAATTGATGCTCTGACGGCTGAACAGATTGAGTACATCAACTCCTGGGCTTCCGGCACCTAATTTCTCACATCTTTTGCAGTAGGGGCATCGCGTTGCGATGCCCCTGGCGTATCCAGACATAACTAAAGAGTTTCGTTTTGATAAATTTTTATCTTTAGGGAGAAAATAGATGTCTGAGCGGCTGGCTGAATGGATCGTGGGTATCATGACCTCAATGGGCTACCTGGGGATTGGCTTCCTAATGTTTCTGGAAAACCTGTTTCCTCCCATCCCTTCGGAGTTGATTATGCCCCTGGCAGGGTTTACCGTTGCGCGGGGAGATATGAATTTCCTGTATGCAGTGCTGGCAGGAGTGATCGGCACTATGTTAGGTGCGATTCCCTGGTACTATGCAGGGCTAATTCTGGGCGAAACACGGTTAAGAAACTGGGCCGATCGCTACGGCAAATGGCTGGGAATTTCCGCCAACGACATCACGAAGGCAACCCTCTGGTTTGGCAAGCATGGCAACAAAGCGGTGTTTTTTGGGCGGTTAGTGCCCGGTGTGCGGACCCTGATTTCCATTCCTGCCGGGATCACTGGCATGGCGATCGCCCCCTTCGTGATCTATTCCACGATTGGCACGACGATTTGGGTTGCGTTCCTTACCTTTGCTGGATATAAGTTAGGGGCCAATTATGAATTGGTCGATAAGTACATTGGGCCTGTTTCTAAATTTGTACTGCTGGCGCTGGTGCTGGGATTTGTGTTCTGGGTCGTTCTCCGGAATCTTCAGAAGCGATCGAATGAGGGAACCTAGCGATCGTGCGCGTTCTGTTTATCAGTAATGGGCATGGGGAAGATCTGAATGGGAGTTTGGTTCTGTCAGCACTCCAGCAAGTCTCCCCGGCCCTGGAACTCTTGGCGCTACCCGTGGTAGGGGCTGGAAATGCCTACCGACGCTCAGGGGCACGGTTAATTAGCCCCACTCAGGCGATGCCTTCTGGAGGCATGTTCTATATGAATCCTCTGGAACTGGTGCGAGATATTTTTTCAGGGCTGGTGCGCTTAACCTGGCAACAGATCAGGGCAGTACGAACCGAAGGACGGGACTGTGATTTAATCGTAGCCGTTGGCGATCAGGTGCCCCTTTTGTTCGCTTATGCGACTGGACGACCCTATGTGTCTTTTATTGTTTCGACCTCCAGCTATTACGAAGGTCGACTGAAATTGCCCCTGGTGACAGAGAGGTTGTTGCGATCGTCTCGATGTTTGCAGGTCTTCACCCGCGATGCCTTTACGGCTGAAGACTTGCAGCAAAGGGGATTTACAAAAGCACTCTTTGCGGGCTATCCCATTATGGATAACTTGCAAACCACCCAGCGAGACTTGCAACTGATTCCTGACGTCCCGATGGTGGCCTTATTGCCCGGAAGCCGCCTACCAGAAGCCTGTCACAATTTTGCTTTGCAATTGCAACTCTGCCAGACAATCGCCCGGATCGCTCCCTGGCCCATTCAGTTTCGCGCTGCTCTCGTGCCTTCATTCACAGATGAAACCCTCCAGTCAATTGCTCAGGAGCAAGGCTGGCAGTGTCAGGGGGGGCAGTTCTGCAAATCAGACGAGGAACAAACAACTTTTGTTCAGTGCTACACTGACGCATTTCCGGATATTCTGCATCAGTGTGATTTGGCGATCGGCATGGCAGGAACGGCGGTGGAACAGGCAGTAGGGTTGGGCAAACCCGTGATTCAGATTTGTGGCTCTGGTCCCCAATTTACCTATCGCTTTGCCGAAGCTCAGATGCGTCTGTTGGGTCCATCGGTCCAAACGATCGGAACGCGATCGGCGACACCCGCAATTCTGGCGGAAACGGCCCAAGTGGTGGTTCGAACGCTGAAGGATCACGAGTATCGAACTCAGTGTGTGGCAATCGGGCGGGAGCGAGTGGGGGATGCGGGAGGTTCAGAGGCGATCGCTCGCTGTATCCAGACTTGGCTGGAAAAAATGAGTTCTCAATTTCCCAAACCTTAAGACTGAGCCATCGTCACAGATAATAGTTTTACTATGTCCTCCGGCCAGGGTCGGAGCATTCATTTTTCCGGGACACTCACGACATTGACATCGAAAGCGCGTTCTAACTACTGGCATCTCCTGCCTTATGTTCGTCCTCACTGGCAGACGATCGTAAAAGCCTTTGTTTGCACCATTGCCTACACTGTCTTCTGGCCCATTCTGGCAGCAAAGGCCGGGGAAGCCTCTACCTACATTGCCCAGGGAAATGTTTCGGCGTTGTTGCGCTTGATTGGGGTTTGTGCCCTGATCTTTATTATTCGGGGATTTGTTCAGTACGGGCAAGACGTTTTACTCTCCAGTGCAGCACTCGCTGTCACTTTTGACCTGCGGCGTAAGGTATATCGCCATCTGCAAACCCTCAATCTCAGTTACTTTGAAACAGCCCAAACGGGGGATTTGGCTTATCGGTTAACGGAAGATATCGACAAAATTGGGGAAGTTCTCAGGCGGATTATTAATGAGCTAATTCCCCTGGGGTTGCAACTCATTGTTGTGGTCAGCTATATGCTGTACTTGAACTGGCAGTTGACGGTGGCTGCTTCCATCATTGCCCCCCTGATCGCCTTGCTGATTGGTTGGTTTGGAGAAAGGCTCCTCGTGATGTCTCGCCGCAGCCAGAATCGGATTGCTGATTTGTCTTCCCTCATTACTGAGGTTTTTAGTGGGATTCGGCTGGTTCGCGCTTTTGCTGCCGAAGAGTATGAAATTTGGCGCTTCAGTCAGGCAGCAGAGCAGAATCGAAAGGCCAAGTTTCGAGCGGAACGGCTCAAAGCCATTCAAATTCCAGTTGTGAGTGTGTTTTACACGCTGTCGATTCTTTTTCTCTTGCTATTAGGGGCGTGGCAAATTTCCCAAAGCAATCTGGACAGTAGCCGCTTCATCAGCTATGTCACAGCGGTTGCCATGCTGATTGATCCCGTCTCCTTCATTACGGTTAACTACAACGAAATCAAACAGGGAGAAGCTTCTGTCGATCGCATCTTTGAACTGATGGCAATTCAACCAGAGGTGGTGGAAAAGCCAGGGGCGATCGTCCTGCCAACGGTGACGGGCAAAGTTGAGTACCGCACTGTTGACTTTGCGTACCAGTCCAATCAACCCGTGCTGCAAAATCTCAACTTGCTTGCCTTTCCGGGCGAGATGATTGCGCTGGTGGGTGCTTCTGGTGCGGGAAAAACAACGCTAGTGAATTTGTTGCCCCGATTTTATGATCCCCAGGCTGGGCAGATTTTGATCGACGGCCTCGATATTCGGGAAGTGACATTAGCGAGTTTGCGTCGCCAGATTGGGATTGTCCCCCAGGAAACGATTCTCTTTTCGGGCACGATCGCCCAAAACATCGCCTTTGGACAGGTGGAATTTGACCTGAATGCCGTTGAAGCTGCTGCTAAAATTGCCAACGCCCATCAGTTCATCGCCCAATTTCCAGAGGGTTATCAAACCTGGGTGGGGGAACGGGGGGTCAACTTATCAGGGGGACAACGGCAGCGAATTGCGATCGCCCGTGCCGTGTTGCTCAACCCCCGCATTCTGATTCTGGATGAAGCGACCTCTGCCCTGGATTCCGAATCGGAAGCCCTGGTGCAGGAAGCTCTGGAACGGTTGATGCAAGAGAAGACAGTGTTCATCATCGCGCATCGCTTGGCAACGGTTCGGAAGGCCGATCGCATTCTGGTCGTGGAGAAGGGCCAGGTGGTTGAATCGGGCACCCATACGGAACTGCTGGGCCAGGGCGATCGCTATGCCCGTTATTACGCTCAACAGTTTAGTTAATCGGCTCACAGGAATTGAATCAGTTTCTACTGAAGTGTCCTTTCATAAAGGGATGGCAAGGTTCAGTATCCTTTATGCCACCCTAATACTGAATCCAAGGGATTAAGTCCACTCAATGCTGTAACGAGACCTTTGTGAATGGACTCCTTTGGGCTGTCTATCCAATTGCTTGAGGTTAAATCATGGCTAAAGCTATCGCTGAACAAAACACGTTTTTCAAGAGAAAGGTTTTAGGATCTTCGGAACTAACCAATGCAGAAAAGGCTGTATTACCGAAGGGCACCCAATTTGAAGTTACGGAAGTTGCACCCGATCGCAACCAGCACCTTTATCTCGTTCTCGAAGAGCCTGTGATGGCGATGGATGGGAAGACGCAACTCAAGCAGGTTTATGTCTATGACCCTCACGTTAAAGTTGAGGGAGAAGATGCCAATCGGGTCATTAAGCTACCTGTCAGATATAGTTCTCAATTGAATAACGATCCAAGTCTCTTTGGTCCAGGGTGGCGGCAGTGCAACACCACCAGCAACAGTATGCTGGCTGACTTTCTGCTAGGTGGGGAATTAACTGAGAAAGCTAAGGATCAGGGATTTCCAGAGCCAGAGTCGATCTACATGCGCTTTGTGTCAAAATATGGTGACACAACAGATCACACGGCTCAGACGAAAGCGCTCAGGGATTTAGGAATTGAATCGTACTTCTCCGAAACTCTTTCAGGGAAAGATGTGTTGCTCTCCCTGAGAAGAGGGATTCCGGTGGTAGTGGGCTTTGCCTACAAGGGCAGTGGTCATATTTGCCTCATTGTAGGGTACGACCCGGCGCAAAAAGCCTGGCTGGTTCATGATCCCTACGGTTCTCGTCATGGAGCAAGCGACTCCTATGATGTTGGGGTGGGGGGAGCTTTTGATGTTTACACGAACAGTGTGATGCAGCAAATTTTCTGGGATCAGGGGAGTGAAGGCGGATGGGGGCGAATCGTCACCAGCGTTAAAGGTAAACCGACCGGGCTACCAACAGGGTTGTAACCCTCACAGAGCCAATTACTGCCTGAGAGACGTTCCCGGGAGCGTCTCTCATCGTTTAAGGAGATTTCTAAATTTCCAGGAAACAATTTTTCTGCTGGTTTCCACTCAATCCGCGCCTGCACCCTGAGCACAGCCAAAGGGCAACCCATCGGTCAACTCTTTTCCAAAAATCGCTTAAAGAAACACAGTTTAGGGGCAAATTTCAAACCTGACCCCGTAATGCTCCAGCAAGTTACAGGTGTCATGGTCGGTAATGTTTGTATCACTCAATTCCAGATTGTAGAAATCTACAAAATCCTGACTAAAGTACGGCCCAGCGTGCCAGGTGCCTACTTCAAGGTTGACGAAACAGTTACCGGGAATTTGAAATGCGACGATCGCCTCTAACGGAGGTTGGGGCGTGGCGGAAGGTGGAGCGACTGCTAACCACCAGCTTTTTCCTTCTAGAGAACCCAGGCATTGGGTACAGCGCTGATGTCGAGTAATGCGATGAAACTGTCGGCCTTTCTGCTTCAGGCGCATGATGTAAAACCGGGGAATTCCATTGCTCAAATTCAATTGGGCATCTTCCGGTCCATAGGCTTGCCCGTCCTCGCTAGCCCAAATCACCTGCCCATAGGGTTGAAACCCTTTCGGAGTGATAGGTTCTGCGGGTAGACGCTTCACCGTTGATGGGGTTGCTTCTCCCTCACTTTGCCCCTGGATTAAAGCTTGTTTTTGGGCTAAAACTTCCTGCATGATCTGAAGCGCCCGTGCTACTCCTGCGGCCTCTGCCTCCCGTTGGGCATGCAGTTCGGCCTGAAGCATACAGGCTCTCAAAATCTCCTCTGGACTGCCCTTGCGGGAAATGTGAATGCCCCGGACTGCACTTTGCTCGTCGAGGGTTACGAGCCGTTCTTCGAGTTCTACGATCGATCGCTGAAACCGTTCTATTTCTATTAGCAAATCAGACGACGGTTCCACTGCTGACATGCTCCTTTTCCCTTCCAGACTGAACGGTTAGAGGAACGGTTAGAACGTCTTAAGTCGCAGACATCTAACCCACTTTCCTGTAACCAGTATGTCATTTTCAGAGGAGACAGTCATCCTGTGCCTCATCAGCTTTTTGATTAGTCATCGAGTTCAGGGCAGTAGTAATTTAAGGCCAGTTTGTTTACAACATCGGCATCAGGACGATCTGCCGTGGCAAATGCCAGGTTCGATGCCCCTTCTCTCATCGCGGCACAGGCTGCCTGGGCACGTTGAATAATAGCTTTAGGATCGTTCTGTGCCAGGGACAGAACTGTTTGTGTTGAGGGCATTTTTCGAGTTCGACGGCTCAGGAGGGTCTGGTAATTCTGAAGAAAGCTCTGATCCGTTTCTGAAAGGGAAATTGTCTTACCGCAGATTTGGCTGAGGTCAATGACCCGATTTCCTATCTGCATGTAACAGATAGCGTCATCAAAGCCTATTCCCGGTTGAATGGGTTGAGCCACAGCAGAGGGTTGATAGGCAAGTAGGCTAAGAAATACGAGAGCCAGCCCGCTGACTTCTGGTTTGCTGACTTCTGGTTTAAAGATGCGATCGAACACTCTCAGCATTTTGACTCTCCATTTTTGAATGCTCATTGAGTGAGATTAGAATGGGGCCACTTCATAATTTGAAGCGGCCCCAAAATTAGCATCTAAACAAGATGCAATAGAGGATTAGGCTCTTTTACGAGTCCAGGGACCCCAAATGGCAAAGGTAATACCAGGGGTTTGGATGTTCACGAAGAAGGTTTTACCGTCGGGTGAGAAGCAAGCTCCTGCAAATTCGTTGCCAATGAAGTTGGTTTTTGCGGGATCGTCTGTCACTTGAGAGAACAAAACATTCTTAGCGAACTGGTACAGTTCTCCCTTCTCGTTGACTCCAACGATGTATTGGAAGTCATCACTGCTGTCTTCACAGAGGAAGAGATCCCCGAACGGTGTAACCGTAACGTTATCGGGTTCATCCAACAACTCGCCCGTGGAATCAGCTTCCACCACCAGGGTTAGGGTTTCCTTGGCAGGGTTATAAGCCCATACTTGACCGTTTCCACGACCATTGCCGGGAGGCGCGGGCAAATTTGCATTCGCAGAGGGGCCAGACTGAGTTGCAACAAAGTAAATGAGGCCATTCCCATACCAGGCTCCTTCACCTCGGAAGAAGATTGCTGCTCCCTTAGATTGAGCCTGTCTCCGAACACTGATCAAACCACTGGCAATATTTGCAGACGTAATCGGAGTTGACGAGCTTTCAGAGTTGGGATCAGCATTGTCAATTTGAACCCACTCAACATTGAAAGTTTGCCCTACTTTGATCGCACCCGGAACTCCACCCTGAGTCAGGTTATTGGTCGTGTTCTGGGGACCGTTTTTAATTTTTAAGGCAAAGAGAGTACCACCCACGGTAGCCAATTGACCGGGAGCTGTAATCTTAGAGTTTGGAACAAATCGGTAGAAGCAACTGTCACCTCGATCTTCTGTTTCGTACAGGTAGCCTGTTTTCGGATCGACCGCAATCGCTTCATGGCTGAACCGTCCCATTCCCTTGATAGGAACAGGAGTCACAATGCCAGAATTTGCATCTGCAACCACTTCGAAGTTGTAGCCATGACGAACACTCACACCATTGCTGGTCGTGGTTGAAAAAGTCTCTTCACAGGTGATCCAGCTACCCCAGGGAGTTGGGCCACCCGCGCAGTTGGTCCGAGTTCCTGACAGAGAAACAAAGTCCTTTTGAACTTCTCGATTGGGACCTACTACCAACGTTGTTGTACCGCCTGGTGCTCCTTGGGAATAGGCAGGGCTACCCACCACAGGAAAGTTATAGGTGGGAGGTAATGCGCCGCTCAACTCATGGTTTCGCACCAGGATGGTCGTATTGCCAGGGCCAGAAAAAGCAGCCATTCCATCATGGCCTGCGGGTACAAAAGTTCCATCACTCATGGGCCTTCCGGTCATGGAAAGAACCCGATAGTTGAACCCTGGAGGAAGGGCAAGAATCGCTTCTTGACTTAAGTCTCCTACAACTGTGTTAGTTAACTCAGCCGCATTGACAGGAAGTTTTGGTTCCAATGCACCAAAACCAATACTCCGAGCACCCTGCCCCTGAGCAACTCTTGCATAGAAGGCTTCCAGGGGGGAAACCATCGTCACGCCAGCTGCACTGGCTCCCGCTAGGGTCAAGAATTTACGTCGCGAAAATGACATGCGTGGAACTCTCCTCTCAGAACATGAAACAATTCAGGGTTACAAATCAAAAAATCGGCAGGAAAAAAGCCCCACACTACTGAGTAGGCGAGAAGAATTTGCTGTATCAAAAAACACTAAGAATAATCGCCTTAAAATGCGACCGTTTAGATGTCTTGCTTCAGGTTGATATTCTCTGCTGGCGAACAATTAGGAGATTCAGGAAAATCTACAGCTTCAGTTGTTATTACTAGTAAGACCACTGATCAGGCTATCAGCCGATGTTTAAGTTAGCGTTAATAAGTTATTAATTGAATCAATATTAATCAGTCATTAATTTCTAAAGGATTGCCCTGAGTCACTGCTCATTACTGACACAAAAAGCTTGACCGATCGCTAACATAGAAGACAATTAAAGTAGTAAATCTGTACGCATCATGCTCCAATCAATACCCCATCCACGTCACTGGGTGGATGCTAGCGGTAATCCCGTGAATCCAGAAATCGCTTTTGTCGGTGATACTGCCCTGGATTGGCTGGCTGCTTTGTCCATCCCCAGCCTGGGAGTACAAGTCTACTCCTACGAAGGGCAGTATTACTCGATTACGGCTCAAGACGATGCGTTAGTGATTCAGGTCCGATCGGGAACGGCTCCGGGTGCCATTCTCTACGCAGAAGCCAACCCAACCCGATCAGGCGAGATGGTTTCTTATCAGATGGAAATTGCGCCAGAGCATGTAGACCGCTTTCGAACGGCCCGTCAATGGTTAAGCCAAATTGAAAGTCAACGCCAGCACGATCATCCGGAAGGGATGGGGGAGCCGGACTAGGAAAGCTCCAGTAACATTTCGATCGTACTGACCCGGAAACCACATTCAACAAACAATTGACGGGCTTTTTCATTCGCTACTGCGGTATTCAGACGAATTTGCTGAACGCCCAATTGTTGAAAACGACGGATGGCTAATTTTCTTCAGCAACCAGGAAAACGCTGCGATCGTGGGTTGCCTCATTCGTCAGCCACCGTTGATAGCGCTGGGCTGGGTTGGGCAGAAATTCAATTTGGCCCTATCCCACTCCTCGTGTAAGGTGCAAATTTGGGCCACCATCGGTAAAACCTGGGGAACATCGGCGGAAGTTGCCGGACGAACAAGAATATCGCGCACAGGCAAGTTTTTAATTTCTAAAAACTCTCTCGATAGAGCAAGTTTGCTAAGTCATTTACTAATGGGAAGAAGTCGATTTTGTAGAAGGATGAACCGAGCGAGAGGGAATCAACCAAATCCCCATCACTTCCCGGAGGTCTCGACTTTCTGCCTGTTCCAGAGGAATTGCCTCAAGGGTTTGGCTGGTGTAGCAACTCACACCACAATCGAGGGCTGCTCGAACTGCATCATCTAAATCAGTGGCCCGTGTAATCCCAATGGGTTTGCGGGAACATTCCGGTTGATTTGCTGAATTTAAGCCGTGTCGTACAATTAAATAATTATTCACGGTAGTCTCTCCTAAAAGAAAGAAGCGATCCGGATGAGGCAAAGAGAAGACAGCTTCATCTTAACTTACTGAAAATGGGACACACGGATAAAGGGGCTGTAAAGTTTCGCAAGATACTTGTTCCCTTAACCCATTTCGCGTTACCGCGATTGTATGAGACCGCTACGGAAATCGCATATCAAATATCCAGGAGAATCGCAAGAGTGTAACTGCCAAGAGAGTTCACGGAACTTTTGGGAAATCCAACTGCAATTTCGTTGAAACCTCCCTACTACTCAGAGAGCTTTCAAACTTTAATAAATTCAGTTGCACCACACCCTTGAGCGATGATTCAAATTCATTACCACGGTCGATTGATCCGGGCAGTTGTTGAAGGCCAGAGTTGGACTTATCAAATTTGGTCTCAAGAAGCTGACCAGCCCTTTCCTCTCCATACAGGCTGTCAATTCTTTTTAACGCCAGATCAGGCATTAGAAGCAGGGATGTTGGATGTCGATACTCGACTTGTTCGGTTGTCTTTAATTAAGCCACTCTGTGCAATCCATCGAGCCGGAAATCTTACATCCAATGAAGTTTCCAAATTGTTAGATTCTGTCTGTATTCCCTCGCGTCTACCCCACGGCTTCACACGGCAGATTGCAGAGTGGTAAAAGTTTGTCTGACTTGTTCTCTAATTTAAGGTGGGTTTGGAAGAGGGGCGGAACATTCCGCCCTTTTTTTTGCATTTTGCCTTCCACAAAAAAACACCGGATTGGAACTGCCAACCCGGTGTAAACCCACGGAGATCGTTACATGGAAAACTTAAGACGCTTGAGGTTGCAGGTAATCCATCATCTGCTCTAACCCTCGCTGAATCCGCCGCGTCACCGTCATCGGACTTACCCCAATCCGCTCTGCAACTTCCTTGCGCGACATCTCGTTGAAAAACACATACTCGATCGCTGCCCTGGTCTTCTCTTCCAACTGCGCCATTGCCCGTTGCAACTGCTGACGGTCTTCTTCTAGTCCTTGCATCGTCTGATAATGACCGTCCGGTAGCAAGTCACCCAGCGTCACCGTCGAATCTGCCTGCTGCGAAACCGTTGCATCCAAACTCAGCAACGCCCGATTCTTGGTCGCCAGCTTCACCTGCCGCCATTCCTGAACACTGATACCCAACTGCTCTGCCACTTCTCCATCCGTGGCTTGCCGTCCATGCTCCTGTGCCCATTCTTCCCGCACCCGTTGCCCTTCCTTCTGCAAATCCTGCCAGCGACGGGGAATCTTCACGGCCGAACCCCGATCGCGCAAAAAGTGGAGCATTTCGCCGCGAATGTAAGGCACTGCAAACGAACTGAATGCACAGCCCTGTTCGGGATTGAAGCGCTCGATCGCGCGGATGAGACCGAGGTAGCCGATTTGTTCGAGGTCTTCGTAGGGTTCAGAGCACTGATGGCTGATGCGGTGGGCCAACTTGCGGACTAACCCCGCGTTCATTCGCACGAGTTTGTTGCGGAGGGGAACCGAGGGATTGCGGTGGTAGGCGATCAGCAGTTCCATGCCAGAGGATTGGAGGGAAGAGGGAGAAGCCAACATCGTGGGACACCTTTATCAGAGTTGAACCCATTCTCCGTAGAAAACCCTTGGCGGGGGATCGTTGTTTTACGGGATTCTCGGAACCCTCCCTTTGGGAAACTCGTGTAAACACCGAGAACGGGGGAAGGGGAATCATGTAGGGAACCCCCACCCAACATTGCCCAGATTAAGCCACAATGAATTCAACGATTGTTAATCTCTGATCTTTATAGAGTCTCTGTATAGATTGGGAGATAGATTGAGAGGACTTTTATGAGCAACACCAGTAATTTTCGGACTGCCATTCAGGATGCCAAGCACCAGGCTCTAATCGGGCCAAATGTGATTGCGAATGCCCTACCCTTTGTTGGGGGTGGCCTGATCCTGACGGCCTTAGGGACCTACGGTGGGATCGGGGTGATTCGTACCAACCCAGGCTTATTTTTCCCAACTTTGATTGGGGCATTTATATTGCAACTCGTTTTGTTTTTTGTCGCGAGTCGAGTTGCGGAACAGGGCAATAAGGGAGTTGCCCTTCCCCTTCTGGCAACCTACAGCTTGATTTCGGGCTATACCCTGAGTGGGTTAGTATTTCTGGCTTTGAGGACTCAGGGGGTTGGTATTTCCGGTATTGGATTTGCGGCTCTGGGGTGTGGCATTACTTTTATTGCCGCACGGCAAATTGGCTCCAATCTTTCCGAGCAGGATGGGATGGCCCTGGCCCGTACCGTACAACTGGGCCTCATGGCATTCCTGGTTGTCATTCTCTGTCAGTTTGTGTTTGCTCTCTTTGGCGGACAAACTCCGGGCTTCCTGGAAATTGCCATCTCCGGCATTGGGGTATTCCTGTTTATTGGGGCCGCAGTCGTTGACTTCTTCGTCCTGCCTCGTACCTATCGGGATGATCAGTATTTGCCTGCCGCCCTGTCCATGTACCTGACCTACGTAAATCTGTTTGTCTTCCTGCTCCGCTTACTGATCGCGATTAATGGTCGGGATTAGGATCGAGGTTGATTCGGGACGTTCTACTGAAATGTCTCAACAGAGTTAATACTGGCATTCAGATTTTCTCTGTACCTTTTCTAACGATAGAATCGCTGATTCTATCGTTAGAATCTTTAAAGCCACAATTTTGAGATTGCTGTTTATGTTAGAAGCGCTTGATATTAAGCGGGAAGTTGAAGTGTTGTCCGATCGCCTGGGTAAAACCCAGGACTATCTTTGACCTTCCTGCCTTAAAAGCAAAAATTCATGACCTGGAGCAAATTGCAGCCCAACCTGAATTCTGGAACGATCAGGACACGGCCCAGCACACCCTCCAGGAGTTGAACGAACTGAAGTCCCACCTTGAACAGTTCGATCGCTGGCAGAGTAACGTCGAAGATGTGAGGGCCATCCTGGAACTTTTGGAGTTAGAAGTCGATGAGACACTGCTCCAGGAGGCCCACACTAACCTTACCCAACTTGGACAGGCTCTCGATCAGTGGGAGCTACAACAATTATTATCTGGTCCATACGATAAGTCTGGAGCTGTGCTAACGATCAATGCCGGGGCCGGGGGAACGGATGCTCAGGATTGGGCAGAGATGCTACTCCGGATGTACACCCGATGGGGCGAGGATCACAAATACAAAGTTCACCTCACGGAAATATCTGAAGGGGATGAAGCGGGTGTCAAGTCAGCGACGCTTGAAATTGATGGGCGCTATGCTTACGGTTACTTAAAAGCAGAGAAGGGTACCCATCGTCTGGTCCGAATTTCCCCTTTTAACGCAAATGGCAAGCGACAGACCAGCTTCGCCGGAGTGGAAATCATGCCAATCCTGGACCAATCTATTCAGTTGGAGCTTCCTGACAAAGATCTGGAAATCACTACGACGCGATCGGGTGGAAAAGGTGGGCAGAACGTCAACAAGGTGGAAACAGCGGTTATCGTAAAGCACCTGCCAACGGGCATCATGGTGCGGTGTACGGAGGAGCGATCGCAACTTCAAAACAAGGAGAAAGCCCTGGCCCGCTTAAAGGCGAAGTTGTTAGTGATTGCCCAGGAACAACGAGCCAAAGAAATTGCTGACATTCGGGGCGACATGGTAGAAGCTGCCTGGGGAAACCAGATCCGTAACTACGTGTTTCACCCTTATCAACTCGTCAAAGATCTCCGAACGGGTATCGAAACAACAGCCATTGCCGATGTGATGAATGGGGATCTGGATGGATTTATCCAGGCTTATTTACGCCAGGAGAATCAGGTGGTTGAGGCGAATGGGGATTAGGTGATAGGGCATGGGGAACAGGTAAGCCAGTCAGTTGCGATGACCTGTTACCGATGACCGATTCCTTTCGATCCCATCTAAGCCTTGCAATAGATGCTCGGTAAATATTGATTTCCTCCTTAAAGAATTCGCAAAGAGCGAGGGGATGCGTTTAGACTGGAAGGAGATTAGAACCCTTTAGCTGATGCGGACCTGGTATCAAATCGGGCAAAGCAAATAGTTAAGATGATATGAAGTTTGCCAGGGGTGCGGTATGTCATCCGCAGGAGGCCGATGAAACTTGTAGTAGACGACTCATCCAACTCAAGCTCTTCCGTGTTATCCCATACCCGATCGCAGCACGGTAGAAATACGCCTTCCTTTCTAAAGGATCGTTATCGCGTGTTGCGGACTTTAGGGCGCGGTGGCTTTGGGGTGACGTATCTTGCCCGTGATCTGTACCTCCCCTGTAGCCCCCTGTGTGTTGTTAAGCAACTCTGTCCGAAGATTCAAAATGCGATGGCGTTGGAAAATGCCCGTCTGCGCTTTTATCGAGAAGCAGAAATGCTCAGTAAGCTGGGAAGCCATGCCCAGATTCCCCGCTTACTGGATTACTTTGAGATTGATAGTGAATTTTATCTCGTCCAGGAGTATGTGCGGGGGGCAACTCTGGCGCGGGAAGTGCAGCGATCGGGTCCCTGGTCTGAACAGGCTGTGAAAGAATTTTTACGGCAGATTCTCCCATTACTCCAATTTCTCCATCGGAACCGCATTATCCACCGGGACATCAAACCTCAGAATTTAATTCGTTGCCATGATGATGGTCGTCTCGTATTGATTGATTTTGGAGCTGTGAAGGAGCGGGTGGGGCAGATTGGGGTGTCTGACATGGAAGCTTCCACAACCCATTTTGTCGGAACGATCGGCTTTGCACCTCCTGAGCAGATTGCCATGCGTCCGGTTTTTGCCAGTGATCTGTATGCTCTGGGGTTAACCTGTCTCTACCTGCTAACAGGCGCAGCCCCACTTCAGTACGACTATGATTCCCAAACGGGTGAAACCAGTTGGCAACACCTGGTTGAGGTTAGCGACCACTTTGCGCGGGTGATCACAAAGATGCTCAGGATTTCCCTCGCGGAACGTTATCATTCTGCCGATGAAATTCTCAGGTCTTTGAATCTTGAACCCTATTTAGATAACCTGTCACCCTGTTTAACCCATCAGCCGCATCCTTTAGTTGAACTAAATCGATCCGAACCAGAGGGAGACAGGTATCTGACTCCTAACGAGCGGGCAGCGCGATCGATTCGAGACTGGCGCGATCGGATTAAGATTCGACAATTACGATCGCAGAAGTTCTTTCCCCTCTAAAGCTGGTGTTTACCCTTCACTGATTAAGCGCAACAATTCCTCCGTCGAGATCTTGCCGCTCATTTCAGTACCTTCTAGCAGACTATCCGCCAAATCCCGTTTGTGCTGGTGCAGGTCTACGATCTTTTCTTCGATCGTATGTTTCGCTACTAAACGGTAAATCGTCACAGGGCGTTGTTGCCCGATGCGGTGCGCTCGATCGCTGGCCTGGTCTTCAACCGCTGGATTCCACCAGGGGTCCATGTGAATTACGTAGTCGGCGGCCGTCAGGTTTAACCCAGTTCCCCCAGCTTTTAGACTAATTAGAAACACATCTCCCTCTCCGGCCTGAAACGCGTTCACCCGCTTCTTTCGTTCGTTTGCAGGAGTGCTGCCATCCAGATATTGATAGCTCACTTTTTGCTGATCCAGGTAGTTGCGAATCAGGTGTAAGTGGTCCACAAACTGACTGAAGACCAAGGCTTTATGTTTGTTCTCCAGGAGTTCCGCCAGCACTTCTCCAAACAGATTGAGCTTAGAACTGGGCAACGCCAATTCAGGCTTGACTAACCCTGTATTGCAACAAGCCCGTCGGAGTTTCATAATTTCTGCCAGCACTTGCAGATGTTTTGCCCCGGCCGCTGCATCACTTTCAGAAAGCTTCGTAATCGCCTCTCGCCGCAGAGCCTCGTAGAACGCCATCTCTTGCTGACTCAGTTCCACTTGTAGCAGAATTTCCGTCCGGGAGGGCAGTTCTTGCAAGACCTGATTCTTGGTACGACGCAGGATGAACGGTTGGATCAGCTTTTTCAAGCAAGTACGAGCTTGCTGATCCCCATAGCGTTCGATCGGGTTTGCAAATCGCTGGTTGAAACTCTCCAGGGAACCCAACAATCCCGGATTGATAAACCGGAAGAGATTCCACAGTTCCCCCAGATGGTTTTCGATCGGGGTTCCGGTCGTTAGCAACTTGAAGCCCCCCTGCAAATTCATTGCCGCCTGGGATCGTTTAGTGGCAAAGTTTTTGATGGACTGAGCTTCATCTAATACGATCGTCTGCCATTTCACCTTTGCCAGCATCTCCGCCACTTCATCCTGTTGCAGGAGACCATAGGTACAGACCAGGAGATCGAAGGGTTGCAGTTGATCGAGAAGTTTTTGTCGATCGCCACTGCCAAACTGCATCGGGTTCAGCGTTGGAGCAAATCGCTGCGCTTCGCTAATCCAGTTCATCCCGACTGATGTGGGAGCGACAATCAACGTTGGGCCTTCCGGGGCACGGGTCAGGATCAACGCCAGTGCTTGCACCGTCTTGCCAAGGCCCATATCATCCGCTAGACAAGCCCCTACCCCCCAGTGGGCCAGTCTTGCCAGCCAGCGGAAGCCGTCAAGCTGATAATCGCGCAGGTCCGCTTGCAGGGTGGAAGGCAGTTTGGGGTCAAGGTTCTGCACTTCCTTCAGGCGGCTAATGTGGGATTTCCAGTATTTGTCTGCCTTGAGGGTGCCCACCTCCTCCATCCAATCCTCAACGGCAACCGCCGCCAGGGGATGGAGTTTCAAGTTCTTGCCCGATCGCTCCGAAAAAGCCCGCAACTCGTCCAACCGTTTGCGAAGCTCCTGGGTCAGGGCAAGGAATTGCCCATCGCCGAGGGGAATAAAGCGGCTGGGGGTTTGTTCTAGCAGTTGCATGAGTTGTTGCATATCGAGAACCCGATCGCTGCCGATCTGCAACTCCCCTTCCGTTGCGAACCAATCGTTCTGGCGTTTGATCGACATCTTGAAATTTTTCAGGTCCGCCTGATAATTGACCCGCATTTTTTCCCCTTCGGGCCATTCCACCACCGCCTGATCCCCTAACCCCTGCAACTCCAGCAAAAGTTCCAGACAATCCTCCGGGTCTTCCACCAGCCACTCATTGTCCTGCCGTTCGTACTCTGCCAACGTGGAACAGGATGCGATCGCCGCATTCGCCAGTTTCTTCTCTTCCTTCAAATTGCGGGTGGTTTGCAGCCGTTTTCCGTCCACTTCTGCCAGCACCGTTTCCCCCCCCGTTCCCGGACGGTAGTAGGGTCCAGCCTGGGCAAAAGGACGGGCCAGCACTGCCACCTTCAACCCTGTGCCCGCAGGTAAGAGATGAATATGGGGATGGGCATCCGCAGGAACTTCTTCACTGGCAACCCCACCGCCAATGTCCGAATGCACTGTAACGACACTGGAGACTGCATTAATCGCTCCTAATACTCGCTCCTTTGCCCCTGCCGGAACTTCCAGCCGATTTTGCTGCCCCAAAATTTCTGCAATCCGACGATGTTCTGGCGTGATCTCAATGACTTTTAAGCGAGTCGGGCTTTCCTTCACAATAATTGGGTTTTTGTCCTTCAACTGGGGAGAGAACTGAAGCGTCAATACATCCCCCTTGCCCTTCTTCACCAGCAACTCCGGTTCGCCCTTCACCACTTCAATCCGTGTTGTGGGGGATTCTTCCCAGAAGACATAGGGATGACCGATCAGGTCCAGGATTGCTCGTTCTCCAAACATGTAATCTACTTGATTACGCCAGCCGTGCGTATAGGACTTGATGTGGGAACACACCCGCAAATCCTGGGGAGTCAGGTAATCAAATTCACCCGGATTGCTTTTTAGCCGTTTCAGGGCGATCGGACGGCCCTTGCCCCACTCCCCTTTAGCCGACAGGGATTGCTCTCGTGGCTGCAACGTACATCCACTGGGATAAAACGTCACCATCCAGGCCAACCGCTGAGTGGCAACTGATTTGTCAGGAGTTGGGGCTGGCTCCTTTTGCAAACTCATTAACGCATTCAAGCAAAGCTCCCACGCTTCCTGGGGCTGAATTAAATCGACTAAGGAACGAGGACTGCCTTGCAGGGACAAAGCGGAAGATCGCTTTGTCATAGGACTGCGTGGTTTCAGGCGAGTCACGATCTCGCCTGCCGTCTTCGCCAGCCAGTTAAATGCTGCGGCCTCCGCTTGCTCGTAATAGGGTTCTAAAAGGCGAGGCAAATGTTTTTTGGCCTTCTCTGCATCCACCCAATAAAGACAGAGGGAGCAGAACAGCGTTTCGATACTGTTCCCCGCTTCATAGGAAGCGATCGACATATTCACCATCCAATCCTTCCGAACCAGATCCCCCTGTTGCACTTTGAGGACGTTCTCTAACGCCAGGTAGGTAGAACTGAGCCAGTGCCGCGCCTGTTTGGCAATACTGCAATAATCCTCCGCTTCTTTGAGGGAGGCCGCCGATCCTTCTTTCAGAAGGGCCATCACAAAAAATAAGCCAGCCATGCCCTGATAAAAGAGCTTACGTTTGCCCGTTCCCTTTTTCAGGACTTGCAGACCGAGGCGGTAAGCTTCGATCGCCTTTCCATCATTTCCTTGCAGAAACGCCAGCCAACCCCGCAGAGAATCAGCATGGTCTTGATAGGGGGCCGGAAATTGGTCTAACACCTTCTGGGCCGTTTGTAACTGTCCCCGGCAAATCAACTGCTCCACTAAAATCCCATACAGCACAATCGACGGGGGGCTTTTCAGATTTGCACACCTTTCCTGCAAAAGCTGCAAAGCTTCTCCAGAAGGAGTGAGGTTGATGAGAGAATTATTGATGATGCTGAGAATCGCAATCTCGAATAGTTCAGGGGGGAGGGTCCGGAACCACTCGGCATCGAAGGGATTATCGCAGACCTCTTGAATAATTTCATGGAGGCTAATTTTGTCCCGTTGATAGGTGTATTTGTAATAGTCCTCCAGTTGTTTATTGATGAACTTGATATCTTTGCGGTAGAGACCAATTCGCACGACTCGAATCAACTGGCGATCGGTTGCAAAAACATAAGCTCCGGTCTTTGTCCAATGCTGGGGCAGGGGCGATCCTTTCTCGACCGCAGCCACGAATGTTTCAAATCGCCCCATCTGGACGGCATTACGGGTTGCGACTTCCACAATGAGAGGATTGCATTGCGGACCCAGACCAGGGGGTTGAAGGAGAATCCCTAACTCCAGAAGGCGATCGAGATAGGGCTTCATCGTTGGAGCGGTAAAGCGTTTTTCTCCCCAATCCTTTGCTTCAATGTGATTCCAGCAGTTCACGAAAGTTGTGCGGTTGATCGGCTCGTAAATCACTGAGAATAGCTGGACGATCGCCTTCTCTAATGCAGGAAGGTTGCGGTAAACCTTCACCAATGCCTGACGGGTTGCTTCAGTCTGGGAAGAAGTGCTGTTCATAATGCCTGTAAGAGTCCAACAACTGTCCCTGCATGGGGTTGGATCAGGTGTCCGATCGTGGTAGAGACGATGGAATGGGTTGTTGATGAGCCAAGTTGCAAAATTTTACCAAACTTTTCACTTTCCCCCATGCTCCAAAAGAAGCTTCTAGGTTCTAAAAGTTTAAAATCGTACCTTTTTGAAACATGACCAGACAGCCATCTATCCCATCATTCCTGATTGGAAAGATGTTTCCTACCTCGCCAGATTCTATGATGGGATCTTAATGAATCAAGATTTCAATTATTCTTTATGGTTTCCTCCACCTTGAACGATCGCCAGAAGCTTTCCCTTGAACCCCTATCCATTCCACCTCGCTTGCTGTTGGGTCCGGGTCCCTCCAATGCTCACCCTGCGGTTTTGCAAGCAATGAGTACCCCGCCTGTAGGCCATCTCGACCCCGCCTTTTTGCAACTGATGGATGAAATTCAATCCCTGTTGTGCTACGTGTGGCAGACCGAGAACCCCCTGACGATCGCCGTTAGTGGAACCGGAACCGCCGCAATGGAAGCAACGATCGCCAATGGGGTGATTTCGGGCGATCGGGTACTGGTGGGAGTCACAGGGTACTTCGGGAATCGGCTGGTGGATATGGCAGGACGGTACGGGGCAGAGGTGCGGACGATCTCCAAACCCTGGGGTGAGGTGTTTTCCCTGGAGGAACTGCGGGCAGCGGTGGCGGAACATCGTCCCCAGGTGTTAGCTCTGGTTCATGCCGAAACCTCGACAGGAGCCTGTCAACCGATGGAAGGCGTGGGGGAGTTGTGCCGGGAGTTTGGCTGTCTGCTGTTGATCGATACGGTCACTAGCCTGGGGGGAGTGCCCATCTATCTGGATCAGTGGGGTGTGGATCTGGCCTATAGCTGTAGCCAAAAAGGGTTGGGGTGTTCGCCTGGAGCCTCCCCCTTTACCATCAGTCCCCGTGCGATGGAGAAGTTGCAACAGCGACCCGCCAAAGTTCCGAACTGGTATCTCGATATAACGTTACTAGGTAAGTATTGGGGACCGGAACGGGTTTATCACCATACGGCTCCCATTAATCTGTATTACGGTTTGCGGGAAGCCCTCCGCCTGATTGCTGAAGAGGGGCTGGAAGTCTGCTGGCAACGACACCAAAAAAATGCAGAATATCTGTGGCAAAGTCTGGAAGCGTTAGGACTAACCCTGCACGTCGATCGCGCCTACCGTCTGCCAACCTTAACCACCGTTCGCATTCCAGATGGTGTGGATGGAAAAGCCATTCAACGGCAATTATTGCTAGAACACGGAATTGAAGTAGGGGGCGGCCTGGGAGAACTAGCTGGAAAAGTTTGGCGGGTGGGGCTAATGGGCTTCAACAGCCGACCTGAAAGCGTTGATCGGTTAGTGGGGGCTTTGAAGCAAGTGTTACCCTAAGGTGCCGGATTCGGATATCGGTGATGCACTGTCTCAATCTCCGCCAGGATAGCCTCATTCAAGGAAACTTCTACGCTACTGAGATTTTCCTGCAATTGTTCCAGGGTCGTTGCTCCTACCAGGACACTACTGACAAACCAGCGGCTTTTTACAAAAGCAAGCGCTAGAACGGACGGTTTCAAACCATGTCGGTGGGCAATGGCTGCATATTCCGCTGCGGCCTCTGCAACATTGGGTTTGTGGTATCGTTGCCCAAAGCCAGGAAACAGGGTAAGTCGGGATTGGGGAGCAGGGGCTTGGCAGTACTTTCCGGTCAACATGCCAAATCCAAGGGGGCTGTAGGCCAATAACCCGATTTTTTCATGGTGACAGACTTCTGCCAGGGCCGATTCAAAGACCCGATTCAGTAGGTTGTAAGCGTTCTGGATCGTAATGACCTGTGGAAGATTCATTTGACGGGCAATCTGGCAAAACTGGGCCATTCCCCAGGGGGTTTCGTTGCTCAATCCTACATAGCGGATTTTGCCCGCTTGAATCAATTCAGCCAGGGCTGTCAATTGTTCAACGATCGGCACCGTTTCCCGTTCCTGGGTGGGGTCGTACTGGGTTCGCCCGAAGAGGGGCACATAGCGATCGGGCCAGTGGATCTGGTAAAGGTCGATGTAATCAGTCTGAAGGCGCTGCAAACTTGCTTCAACGGCTTGTTGAAGATTCTGGCGATCGATATAGAGGTTGCCCCCTCGAATCCACTTGAACCCCCGATTTGGACCTGCAATCTTCGTCGCAATTACCAACCGATCGCGAGGATGCCGCACCAGCCAATGCCCGATGAACTCCTCCGTGGCTCCCTGAGTTTCTGCACGGGGAGGCACCGGATACATCTCGGCTGTATCAATGAAGTTAACACCCTGACCGATCGCATAATCAAGCTGTTGATGGGCCTCGGCGATCGTATTTTGTTGCCCAAAAGTCATTGTCCCCAGACAAATTTCTGAAACCTGGAGATCACTATTTCCGAGTTGTTTATATTGCATTGACCAAGCATACTCAGACCCGAACTAAATATACTCTGTTCAGAATAAATATCGTAGCTGGATTCGAATGTTTGTGCTTGGCCCTGCCACGACAACCGCCGCGTCTCCAAAACTGGGGGGGCTTGTCCGCACTGCGGGGTTACGTGAAAAACCAAAGCCCTCCGTTGGAATACCGAATGCTCCCTGATTCATGGCTCCATCGCTATTGATGTCATGAAGCACTGCAACGGCATAGGTTCCGGCAGGGAGTTGATTAAACGTTGCTTCGAGTGGAGCCGTGCCAATTTGAATACATTGGCTTTGCACCGCCCGCTTACTATCTGAAGGAAACCCACGATTGCTGGCAAATAAACTGAAGCACACCTGACCTCGCATGGTTTTGAGTCCTTCGATCGCTACCGTTAACTGACCAGTCTTCGCCGCAACGGTCTGACGGGGATTGGCATTCGCAGGGCTACCAGACATCACGAATAAGCTACTCAAAACAGCGATCGACGCGACAGAAACCAGAAAATGGTGTGCCATACAAGTTGCTAGAGGAGTAGTAAGATTTGTTACTCCCAATCTTAACGTTTAGGTGGGATGGGTGAATTCCCTATTCCCTATCACCCATTCCCTACCACCCATTCCCTAAAGCGATAAAGCCGTTCCCCAGGAACCTCCAATCGCAACTTCAGACACGGGCTTGCGCGAACGAGGCTTGAGTTCGCGATCGTGCAAATTTTCGGGCAAATCTTCCAGGTTGCCGGGGTAGCCCAGAGCCATTACGGCAACAGGCTCATACCGATCGGGGATAGCAAACTGTTCTCGCGCTTTGTTCCCATCAAATCCTGCCATCTGGTGTGCAAATAATCCCAAAGCAGTTGCTTGCAGGATAAGGTGGGCCGTCGCCTGTCCCACATCATGAAAGGCATGGCGATTTTCAACCCCGTTATGTTGAAAAAACAGCTTGGCGACAGAGAGGATCAGGATGGGAGCCTGTTTCGCCCAGGTTTGATTGCTTTCTGCCAGACAACTGAGGAGGCGATCGTATGCTTCCTGATTGCCCTGAGTGGTGACAATGAAAGTCCAGGGCTGTTCATTGTAACTAGAGGCGGCCCACCGAGCCGCCTCTAAGACACTGTAGATTTTTTCCGCTTCAACAGGCTGGCTGGAAAAGGCAAGCGGACTCCATCGCTGTTGAATGACTTCGAGAACCGGGGACTGGGTATCTGCGGTTTTTTGCATCGCTTTATTGCTTCAGAAAAAAGAACTTGATTAATTTCTCAGCGATTCTACAACAACTACCAGAAACCAGAGACTTCCCCCCAGGATGCTCAGTCGCCAGACAATCGGCCAGAACCAGGTCAGCAGAACCGATCCCATTTCTGGTTGGGAAAAGATCAGGGACAGGAAAGAGACGATCGCAATTCCCAAAATGGTTGCAGCAATGAACCGAAAGACCTGACCCGACCAGCGCAGCAGAGGAGAATAGGGTGAGAGGGGATGGGAAGGGCTTGGGGACGGAGTCTGGTAAAGTTCAGGCGCAGTGCCGAAGATGAGAGGGCGATCGGGTTCCACTCTCAGGGGAACTGATGCAAAGTAGGGTGATTGGGCATAGCCTGGTTGTACCGGAACTTGCACTTGCAACCCAGGTGGGAATGCAGCACTCATGTCTTCATAAAGATGTTCTCCGTTACAGGTGTATTCTGCAAGTTGCATGGCCTGTTCTGCTGCCTGAATAAGTTGGCGGGCCGTTTCTAGCTCCATGCGGGCTGTCTCTAAATCCCCTGCTTCCACTGCAATTGCATGTTGATGGACACAGAGGGAGAGGTATTGGCTGAGGATAC